>JBELIL010000068.1:0-8383 GCA_042090925.1 Flavobacteriales bacterium | reverse complement strand
ATCTACGCTGTAATTCACAATCTTGGTCATGAAGAACTAATTTCTAGATATCCACAAATAAGTGATAATTTCTTGAATGGATATGAAATTAATTCAACAAATGGATATTCTACTATGTTTGAGAAAATGATTTATCCCGTTATACCTTACACAATAAAGGGTGTAATTTGGTATCAAGGGGAGGCAAATGTATGGAAACCTGACCACTATGAAGATTTGCTTATATCGATGATTAAAGATTGGAGAGATTATTGGGGATATCAATTTCCATTTTATTACGCTCAAATCACACCACTTGAATATCCAGAAAATCAGTATTCCCAAATAATTAGAGATGCCCAAAGGAAAGCATTGAAAAGAATGGAAAAAATTGGGATGGCTATTTTGCTTGATATTGGTGAAAAGGACAATGGCCACCCAGGTAACAAGCAGGATGTAGGAAAAAGATTGGCATTACTTGCCTTAGATAAAGATTACAATTATAATTTTGTTTCTTCCGGTCCATTGTATGAAGATCATAGAATAGTAGATGATTATATTGAAATTTCCTTTAACAATTTAGGTTCAGGACTAATATCAAAAGGAAAACTGGAAAATTTTGAAGTGGCCGGTGAAAACAAAAAATTTTATAAAGCCAAAGCTGTAATTATTGATAATAAAGTAAAAGTTTATTCTAATAAAATAAAAACTCCTAAATACGTAAGGTATGCCTGGAAAAATTGGGTTGAAGCAACTTTATTCAACAAAGAGGGACTACCTGCATCGTCTTTTCAATCAGACATGTAAACCTAAGAGTTTCCAAGGATAACATATATTAACACTGTAATCACGCATAATGTATAGGATAAAACTTTAGTATACTTCCATTGTTTCATGTCATCAATTTTTAAAGTATTAAAACTAAATGATCCATCATATGGATAGAATCTTGAGATTAGAAGCATTGTTCCAATATTTAATAAAAATTCAATACCCCAAATATGAACAAAATGAATGTCTGTTTTTAAAATGAATGTCATTAAAATATAAAAGCTTAGCCCAACTATCAGCGAGATCTTTGCCCCAAGAGCAGATATTTTTCTTATAAAAAACCCTGCAATTAAAATTGATGCCACAGGAATAAAATAAATGCCATTTAATTGTTGTAGAAGTTGATAAAGTCCCTCTGGAGCATTTGCAACCATAGGGGCGACAAATATCGCAAAGATTGCTAATAAAGCAGATAAATATTTACCTACCTTAACAAGTTGCTTTTCACTAGCGTTTTTATATAAATACCCTTTATATATGTCCATGCTAAATATTGTGGCAGCGCTATTTAGGACACTATTAAATGTACTAAGAACTGCTCCCATTATGATGGCGGCAAAAATCCCAACAAGAGCAGGAGGGAGTACTTTTTTAATCAATTCAGGATATATCATATCTTGATTTTCATAAAATGAATCTCCAAAATAATAAAAACCAATTACCCCAGGGAATGCAATTATAAGGGGAACAAAAATTTTAAGTCCACCGGTATAGAGCAGTCCCTTTTGAGCCTCTATCAAATTTTTAGCACCAAGTGCCCTTTGGATTATGGTTTGATTCATAGCCCAAAAATATAATTGGTTAATAATTAAACCAGTGAAAAGAACTTCAAAAGGTAATACAGAGTTTTTTGAACCAATCACGTTAAATTTTCCTGGATTATTTTCATATACCTTATTCAATCCACTAAAAAAACTATTTTCACCAATTGAGATTAATGCTAGAATAGGGATAGCTAATCCACCGATTAATAATCCATACCCATTAATTGTATCAGAAACAGCAACTGCTTTTAGCCCACCAAAAATTGCGTAAATGGACCCTATAACACCTATTATCACAACAGTTATCCATAAACCTTCGTTTTGAGATACACCTAATATTTGAGAAACATTAAAAATACTTTCTAGATTGATCGCGCCAGTATATAAGACGATTGGTAAAAGGGTGACTACAAAAGAGATGATTAAAAAAAATGCTACTATAAGCCGGGTTGTTTTATCAAAACGCTTTTCTAAAAACTCAGGGATGGTAGTCAACCCCATTTTTAAATATCGAGGAACAAAATAAATAGCTGCAGCAACAAGCGCAATGGCTGAAGTTACTTCCCATGCAATAATTATAAGCCCATTTCTGTAAGAAGACCCATTCATGCCAATTAAATGTTCAGTAGAAATATTTGTGAGCAGCATTGAGCCAGCTATTACAATCCCAGTTAAACTTCTTCCTCCAAGAAAGTATCCTTCGGATGAATCCAGTTTTTCTTTTCTTAACCTTAGATATGTGTATATAGCTACAAAAGAAATAAACCCTATAAATGTCAAAGAAGTAAACATCTTATTGCTGTGGCTTTATATATGATTTTTGATTTTTTTTATTTTCATCATAGTCTTCTCTAGCTTTTCTAACTTCCTTAGAATTTGAAATCTCTGGAACAGGAACTTCCCACCAAGCATAAGCATATCCAGACAATTTTCTATCTCTAATGGTTTCAACGTAAATTACAGTTGTTTTATCACTTTGCTTAGCTATAATTAACGCTTCATTAAACTCATTTATGCCCTCTGTTTTAAATACTGTAGCACCTAAACTCTCTGCATTTTTAGCTAAATCAACTGGTAAAAAATCACCATCTAATTCACCTGTTTTTTTATTTCTATACTTGAAATGTGTGCCAAAACCTTCCCCACCTACAGATTGTGAAAGACCACCAATACTTGCGTAACCTTCGTTGTTTATAAGGATTATAGTAATTTTATAGCCTTCTTGAATTGAAGTTATTATATCGGAAGGAAGCATTAAATAGCTAGCATCACCGCATATTACATACACTTCTCTACTAGGGTCAGCCATTTTCACTCCAAGTCCACCAGGAATTTCATATCCCATACATGAGTTACCGTACTCTAAATGAAAACCTTTGGAGTTTTTTGTTCTCCAAAGTTTGTGTAAATCTCCAGGAGCACTTCCGGCTGCGCAAAGAACAACGTCTTTTTCATCCATAAATTCATTGACAGCACCTAGTAATTCTGATTGAACTGGTCTTTCTGGATCATCAGTATGATAAATTTTAGATACAATATCATCCCACTCTCTACTTAAAACTTTTATTTTTTCAATATACCCTTTATCTGTGGAATGATTTTCCAATTTATGACTGATTATTTTAAGTGTTTCCCTTGCGTCTCCCTGTAGTGGGATAGCACTGTTTTTAAAGGCATCAAACTCAGCAACATTAATATTTATAAACTCTACATTTTTGTTTTGCCATACAGACTTTGATGCGGTCGTAAAATCACCGTATCGAGTTCCAACACCGATAACAAGATCCGAATTTTTGGCTATTTCGTTAGCACCCTTTGTACCTGTTGCTCCAATTCCACCTAAGTTAAAGGGGTTTGAGTAATGAAGGGTTCCTTTTCCTGCAAAAGTTTCAGTAACGGGTATTCCATGTTTTTCAGAAAATTCTTTCATTACAGATTCAGAACCAGAATATATTGCTCCACCACCAGCGACAATCATGGGGTTAGATGCTTTTTTAATTTTATTAACTGTTTTTTCAATAAGGGTATTATCTGGTAAATTTCTTTGAATTTGCCAAGTTCTTTTTTCAAATAATTCACATGGGTAGTCGAAAGCTTCTGCCTGTACATCGTGGGGTAACGCCAATGTTACAACTCCAGTTTCAGCCGGAGATGTAAGTACTCTCATAGCTTCCAACAAAGTCGATGCTAACTGCTCTGGTCTATTTATTCTATCCCAATATTTTGATACGGGTTTGAAACAATCATTTACGGACATATCTTGAGTAAAAGCGTATTCTGTTTGTTGAAGTAGTGGTGATGCCGTTCTTTTTGAAAAATAGTCCCCTGGTAAAAGAAGCACTGGAATTCTATTTATTGTAGCAGACGCTGCAGCGGTTATCATATTGGTCGCTCCAGGTCCGATAGAGGTAGTACATGCAAAAGTCTGCAGTCTATTTTTCATTTTTGAAAATGCTGCAGCTGCGTGAACCATTGCTTGTTCATTTCGGGTTTGATAATATTTAAAATCCTTATTTTCTTTTAGTGCTTCACCAAGGCCAACCACGTTACCGTGACCAAAAATACCAAAACATCCAGCAAAGAAGGGATTTTCAACACCATCTCGTTTAACATATTGATTCTTAAGAAATATAATTAGAGCTTGAGCAACTGTTAGTTTTTTTGTCATTATTCAAAAATTAATATCCACCCTTGGAGTTAATAAAAACTGATATTTCATCAAAAGTAGGAGCAACATTGCAACATCCGTTTTTTGTTACCAACCATGCACCACATGCATTGGCCAGTCTCCAAGATTTGTAGGTTGACCAACCGTGAAGATAACCAAAAATAAAACCAGCCGCAAATGCGTCCCCAGCGCCTAAAATATTTATAGAATCTACTTTAAATGATGGAACTTTTTGTGGTTTTTTTTTATTTTCAAAAATAACACATCCTTCAAAACCTTTTTTTAAGATTATCAGCTTTGTCCCCATTTTAAAAATACCATCAATAGCCTTCTTGACATCTCCAATTAATTTCGGCTGAGTAATTGAATCATTTTTTATTTCAACTTCTTGATTTTTATTTAGGAAAATAGATAAGATTTCTTCTTCTGTTCCAATTAGTATTTCCGTTATTTTTATATAATTTTTTATTACCCTTGAGTATTCTTCTAAATTTTTCCAAGCAACTAATCGGAAATCAACATCCAAAATCACAGGAATGTTTTTTTGTTTTGCTTTTTTACTTATATGAATCGCAGCATCTCTGCATGGAGATTCCGATAGTGCTGTTCCACTCATTAGTAATGCTTTAAATGCATCTAAATGTATTTTTTCAATTAAAGCTATTGATATTTTATTTTCTGGTGCTTTTTCTCTGTAAAAGACAAGAGGAAATTGATCTGGCGGAATAATACCGCATAAAACTAGATTTGTTTTGGTATTAGGTATAATAAATACATTCGAAGTACTTACATTTTCTTTAATTAATTTATCTATTATAAACTTACCTGTTAAGTCATCACCTATGGCTGATAACAAAGCGGTTTTTAATCCTAATCTCTGAGAACAAACAGATATATTAGTCGGAGATCCCCCAATGTAAGATGAAAAAGATTCAATGTTTGAAAACTTTGAACCTATTTGTTTTGAATAAAGATCCATTGAACATCTCCCAAATGATAACAAATCAAAACTCATTTAAATAAGTGTAATCGTGTTTAAAAATCATCTTAAATCTTTTAATTCAATAATTTTTTTTGTTTTAAAAGATTTTGTCATTGCACTAGTGATTATTGTAGCTTTTGTTGCATTAGAAATGGTACATTGATTTTGTTTTTTATTTAAAATTGAATTTATAAAATCATGAATCTGTGTGAGAAAAGCATCTTTAAATCTGTCATAGAATGTTTCATTACATTCATACCGAAATCCATTTTTATCTGATATCTGTAATCTGTTCTTAAAAGGGGGATAACCGACTGTTAATTTTCCTAATGTCCCTATTATTTCAGTAAATGTATCATGCCCATAGGATGATGTTCTAGATGCACCTAGCAGAGCCATCTTTCCATTTTCAAATTCGCAAAAGGCAAAGGTGTTGTCTGCATCACCTAAATCACCAAACTCTTTAAACCTATAAGCTCCTCCCAATGACCAAACTTTTTTAACCTCGCTACCAAGAAACCATCTAGCTAAATCAGCATCATGAACATTAAAGTCGTGAAAAATGCCCCCTCCAGATTTAACAAAGTTTACTTGAAATGGAGCCCAAGTATCTTTATCAACAGTTTGAGAACGAACAAAAAAGGTATCACCAATTTTATTGTTTTCAATTGCTTTTTTAGCATCCATGTAGCTATCATCGTAACGTCTTACAAATCCAATACAGCTAATTAAATCAGGATTTTTTTTCGCCTCTGTCTCAGCTTTTAAGCAATCTTCGATACTTATAGCAAGCGGTTTTTCACTAAATACATGTAGACCCTTTTTTAATGAAAAAATGATCTGCTTAGCGTGATATTTCGTTGGAGTTAAAATAACTGCTGCGTCCAAGTTTGATTTTTCAATCATTTCCTCAAAACTTGAAAAGCACATTTCGACACCTAGCTTATTTTTTGCATATGCTAATTCGTCTTTTACAATGCTACAAACAGCAATTAGTTCAGCATTAGGTGACTTATATTGAATATTTTCAGCATATTCTTTTCCCAATCTTCCTAACCCTGCTAAACCAATTCTAACTTTTGACATAATTATTATTTGAAATTTTTGATCATATCTTTTATCCCCGGTATAGTATCAAGTTGATATTCGTAATCTGGATGAAAATACTGTATTAGAGAGCGTTGTGTTTTTCCAACTATGATTGTAAAATAATACATTTGAAAACCTGGAGCTGCTACGCAAGGGTGGTAGCCTTTATCAATAAGAATAGTGCTTCCATCTTTAATATGATGAACTGGTCCAAAACTTTTCTCGTTAGGATTTAAAAATTGTGCTCCAAAACCATTTTTTGGATTAAATCTGAATTGATACACCTCGTCAAATTTTGTTTCTAGAGGTAGTCTATCCGTATCGTGTTTATGAGGTGGGAAACCTGACCATCCACCTTTTCCAACTGTGAAAAGTTCACTTACTAAAAGTCTACCTGACCTACCTTCCCCATTTTTACCAAGTAAATGATATATTTTTCGATGGGTTTTAGTTTCATCACTTCCGTATTGTACCTTTTGAACTTCTTTTTGATCAACGTAAAACGGAGAATATTTTTCATCAATTTTCCCTCCTGCAATATAAATCTCTGAATCATTATTTGAAATTGAAGTGATTTTAACATGTGAATCTTTTCCAGCATAAACTCCCTCTGGTTTACCGGTCCATAGAGAATCTCTTTTTCCAACCTCTGAAAATTTTACATCATCAACCTCAATATTTACCTTGCCTTTTACAACAACAATCATTGTCTCATGATTTTCAAGATTGTATTTACATGACTCATTAGTTTTTAAAAACAATCTATTGAAGTATACAAGAGGTACTATCTTGTTGTCGATATCAACAATCGGTTTATTTTTATTGTCAAAAGGTTCAATATGTCTTATCATAAATCTAAATGTTTATTTATGAATTCATATCCCATTTTTGCATATTCAAAAGGATTTGCGACTGCAGAGTCTTGTTCGGCCTCAACAACAACCCAACCACAATAATTTTGGTTTTTAATATAATGAAGTATTTCCTCCATTTGCTCAATATCTCCATCCCCCGGTACGGTAAAAACACCCAACTTCACCGCTTCCAGAAAACTTAAATTTTGTTCTTCAACTTCGGTTTTAATATTATTTCTAACATCTTTTAAGTGTATGTGTGAAACTCTTGGCATATACTTTTTAAGGGCTTTTAATGGATTTTCATTAGCAAAATAAAAATGCCCACAGTCATAGTTTAGACTGACATACCTATCATCTGTTTCATTTAGAAGTCTGTCGACTTCAGCTGAATTTTCAATCATTGTTCCAACATGATGATGATACGATAGTTTTATTCCAAATTCTTCAAATGAATATTTACCTAATTGATTTAAACCACTTAAAAGTTTATCCCAAACTTCTTTGCTTGCCTCTTTTCTTGATGAAACAGGAGATTTTATATTTCCATGTATAGAATTTCCAGTTTCTGCTCCACCAACTACCTTGGCTCCAAAATAGTTTAAAAAAATCAAATGTGATTTAAAATTTGATTTAATAGTCTCAAATGATTGACTGGAAAATTCATAACTAAACCATTGGTTGCAAATTCTAAGATTTCTTAGTTCTAGGTGCTTTTTTAAAAGAGGTAAATTGTTTTTTGGAAATTTTGTTCCAACTTCACAACCCTTAAAGCCAGCAAGAGCCATTTCACTGATACATTGTTCAAAAGTAATATCTCCACCAATTTCTGGTAGGTCATCGTTTGTCCATCCAATAGGTGCTATTCCAAGATCAATCATTTTTTTATTTAAAATAAATTATTCTTATCTGTACAAAGCAGAAGTTTAAACTTTTTTTCCAATAGCAGCTCCAACTCATCCATGTATTTTTTTCCGGGTTTTAAATGATCCCATTCCCCGCTAGAATCTCTGAAGAATTCTCTAAAAATTCTTGTCCAAAGAAGCCTTAGGTCTGTCGCAATATTAATTTTACATACTCCGAGCTTTATAGCATCTTTTATTTCACTTACACTTACTCCTTTCGCATTGTTTTTTAAACTGCCTCCTGCATTATTTATTCTATCTACTTCATCTTTATCAATTGTTGAGGCGCCATGGAGCACAATAGGAAATCG
>JBELIL010000002.1:15585-40608 GCA_042090925.1 Flavobacteriales bacterium | reverse complement strand
AAAACTAGAAAAAAATTATATCCCTTATGTGGTGGAGACCTCCATTGGGCTCGATAGAATGTTTTTAGCAGTTTTATCTTGGTCTTTAAGAGAAGATAAATTAACTGACGGAACTTTAAGGAAAGTATTAAAATTTCCAATTTTCTTAGCTCCAATAAAGGTAGCTATTCTTCCACTAGTTAAAAAAGATGGTTTACCAGAATATGCAAAAAAGATTTTTGATGATTTGAAATTAAATTATTCTGCACAATACGACGAAAAGGACGCGATTGGTAGACGATATAGAAGACAAGATGCGATTGGTACTCCATTTTGCATAACTATTGATTATACCACCCTTGATGATAACACAGTAACTTTAAGAGATAGAGATCAAATGGAACAAGAAAGGATTCCCTTAGAATCTCTTGAGAATATTCTAAACAAAAAACTTAACATAAGAAATTGGCTAAAGGCTAATTGATTTATAATCTAATTTTGGAACCAAAATCCTTTTAAATGATAAAAATTATTTCGTACAACTTAAATGGTATTAGAGCTGCTTTAAAAAAAAATCTAATTAATTGGATCGAAAATGTAAATCCAGATATTTTATGTTTTCAAGAAATAAAAGCCATGAAGGATCAAATACCAATTGAGGTGTTTGAAGATTTGGGATATCATCATTACTGGTTTTCTGCAATGAAAAAAGGATACAGTGGGGTTGCAATTTTGACAAAAAAAAAACCGCAAAACATAACATATGGTACTGGAATAAATCACATCGATGAGGAAGGAAGAGTGATTCGTGTTGACTATAGTGAGTTTTCGGTTATTAGTCTTTACCTACCTTCTGGTACAAATATTCAAAGACTTGACCATAAATTTAAATTTATGGATGACTTCCAAAACTATATAAACGAATTAAAAAAAGATTTAAATAATATTGTTATTTGTGGAGACTATAATATATGCCATAAGCATATAGATATACACGATCCAATTAGAAATAAAAATATTTCTGGGTTTTTACCAGAAGAACGGTTATGGCTGGATAAATTTATAAATAATGGTTTCATTGATTCATTTAGAAAATTTAATAAACTAAAAGATAAATACACTTGGTGGAGTTATCGTGCTAACTCTAGAGCAAATAACAAGGGATGGAGAATAGACTATATACTTGTACCTGAAAGTCTAGATGAAAAGTTAGTAGATGCAGATATATTTTCAGATACTTTTCAGTCGGATCATTGCCCGATAGGCGTTGATTTAAATTTTGATTGGGTTTAAAATAAATTTATGATATATACGAAACTGCCAAATACGGATATAAGTGTAAGCAAGATATGTTTGGGGACAATGACATTTGGAAAACAGAATTCAGAAAACGAGTCACACTCTCAGATTGACTTTTCATTGGATAGGGGTATAAATTTTTTAGACACAGCAGAATTATATCCTGTTCCAGCTGATAATTCTACCTATGGTGACACTGAAAGGATTATAGGTTCCTGGATCAAAAAAAGCAGGAAAAGAGAAAAAATTGTTCTAGCATCTAAAATTGTCGGCCCTGGCTCGTATACGGCACATATTAGAAAAAAAAACCATTTCAGCCCAAATAATTTGAGAAGAGCTTTAGAAAAAAGTCTCGAAAGACTAAAAACAGACTATCTTGACCTTTATCAGTTGCATTGGCCCGAAAGACAGACCAATAATTTTGGCATTAGAGGATACAAGTTTTCACCTAGTGAAGATATCTGGACAGACAATTTTGAAGAAATTTTAATAACCTTGAATGATCTAATTAAAGAGGGTAAAATAAGGTCAATCGGTCTGTCTAATGAAAATCCTTGGGGAATAATGAGATTTTTAAATTTGGCAAAAAAGGGTTTGCCGAAAATCATCACGGTTCAAAATCCTTATAATTTACTAAATCGCCTTTTTGAGGTTGGGACTGCTGAACTCTGCATGAGAGAACGAGTTGGCTTACTAGCTTACTCTCCTTTAGCCTTTGGGCGTTTAACTGGTAAATATAGAAAAGGACAAATGCCTGAAAAGTCAAGATTTAAACTCTTTCCTAATTTAGCTAGATTTAGTGGTGAAAATTCCATAAATGCTACAGATGAGTATTATGAAATAGCAAGCACCTTTGGTCTTAGTCTAACTGAGATGGCTGTTAGTTTTGTTAATTCTAAAGAATTTGTTACAAGCAACATAATTGGAGCAACAAACTTGAATCAGTTGAGTGAAAACATTAACTCAATTAACAAATCATTATCTACTGAAATTTTAACTTCGATTGATAAAGTATATACAAAATATCCAGACCCAGCTCCATAACCTTGAAACTAATTTTTTAAAAACACCACTTCCTTATCTTTTAGTATAGGCTCGTTTCTAAATCTTAATATTACTCGTGATAAGATCAAAACATCATTTTCACAATATTCAACAATTTTATTTATTTGCTTTTCTAAGTAGAATGTATCTGCTATATTCTTACCCTTTAATTTAATTTTTTTTGAATTTAACCCTAAAACTTCAGAAAGAAGCCGGAGCGATATTGAACTTTTGTAGTCTCCAAATTTCCATAGATAAAGAGTATCTAAATGAGGAATTTCCCATGGTTTTTTCTCTTGCATATCAAGTATTTTGGGTAATTTAATTTTGTTTATAATCATTCTTCTTGCTATAAATGGAAAATCGAATTCTCTTCCATTATGAGCACACAAAAGACTACTCTTTAAATGAAAATGTGAATCACAGAGGGTTTTAAAATTTTCAAGTATTTCTATTTCTTCTCCAACAAAACTTTTAACTCTGAATGATCTTTTTTTCGAAGTTTTTAAATCAAAAAACCCGACAGATATACAAATAATTCTTCCAAATTCTGCTAGCATACTGGATTTTGGATATTCTTTCCCTCCTCCATACTTTTCTTTCCATATTTCTTTTTTGCCACTGCTTAGCTCTTTAAAATTGTATGTTTCAGGAACTGTCTCTATGTCTAAAAAAAGAATTTTAGATAAATTAATATTCTTTAACATCACTTATCATTTTGAATGCCTCATCAATATAATAATCCTCATTTTTTGGACCTTTCTTGTGGCCTAATCTCACTATTATTAGATCTGATTTTGGAAATACAATAACATATTGACCAAGATGGCCTCTCATCAAAAATCCTTCTTCTTTATTTCTGTTCAAAAGCCACCAACCATAACCGTAATTAAGACTATTTTCAAATCTTGGATTTAAACTTAGATTCACAAAACTTGAATCTATAATTTGTTGCCCATTCCATCTCCCTTTATTTTTAAATAACTTAGCAAATCGAGCGAAATCTTTTGCATTTGAGGCAAAACAGCAAAACGCTTTTTCCATATTATTTTTTATACCATCAATTTGCCAAAGTGCTTCTTCTTCGGCTTCAATTGGGATCCAAAAGTTTTTGGAAAAATAATCTGATAAAGATTTACCCGTCGCTTTCCTGATAACCATTCCTAAGAGCTGAGTATTACCACTTAAATATTTAAAGGATTTACCCGGTTGTTCTTTGATTTTTCTTGATAATAATAATTCTTCTAGATCTTTCGTAAAATAAGATTCAGTAGTTATATTGATAGGTGAGTAATATTTTTCTGTCCAATCTAAACCGGACGACATTGAAGCTAAATCACCAACAGTCAGTTTTGAAGCAAAACCTTGAGAAAACTCATCATAAAAATTGCTTACTTTTTGATCAAGACTGGATATGTGACCTTGCTCTATAGCCTTTCCGAGCATAGCTGTGACCATACTTTTTGCCATCGAAAATGAATTACTTTTAGATTTGGAATTATGACCCAAATAATAAGATTCATGAAGTAAACTATCTTTATGAAAAATAAGATAAGCTACTGTTTTATATTTCTTATTAATTGAATCAAACTCTTTTGATAGTGGGATTTGATTGTACAGATTGTGATGATTCCACTTAGTTTTAATTGGTCCATTTTTAACTACAAGGTTATCAAATATTTTGTAATCATCAAGGAAAGCTGTGGTATGACCAGTCCCGTAAATTTTAAAAACCCCGGGTATTACATACCCTATAGGACTTAAATACAATAAAATTATTGCAGTTACTATAATTGAAAATGAAATTAATACTGATTTCATAATTTTTTTTTAAAATAATATAATTTAATATTTTTAATAAGACAATTTCTTTCATGAATTTAAATATAAAATCGTTAGTACTATTTATTCTGATTTTTTCATCCTGTTTGAAGCAAGAAGACTCTAAAATATTTGAGAAAGTTATTCAAGATTTTGAGAACTTTAAACCATTTGATGATTCTAGATATTTACTTGGAGATTTTAGTGAGGAAAGATTTGAAAGAGAGAATCTGTTTTACAAAAAAATAAATGAAAGATTATTTAAAGTAAATAAAGATTTCCTTTCAGAACAGGATAAAATCTCTCATGAACTATTAACTTTTATTATTAAGAAAAAAATAGTTGATTTTAATTATAAAACCCATTATAATCCAATTTTGTCAGATGCAGGGTTTCATAACAATTTAGTTTACAGAGTAAAAAAAATTTCAAGCATTGACCAGGCTCACGATTATATCAAAACTTTGGGAGAGATTCCAAATTTCGTAAAACAAAATATTAAACTTATTTCTAAAGGAATTGAGATGGGCATATCCCAACCTAAAATAATTTTTGAAGGGTATAATACAACTTATGACAAACATATTACACCGTCTTATAAAAGTAATTTTTATTACTCTCCCTTTTTAAAACTACCTAACTCAATTCCAAATTATATAAAAGACAGTCTTCAAGTCCTAGCAGCTAATATTATAATGGATTCTGTTGTTCCCTCTTTCAAAAAAATTAAAAATTTTTTTGAGAAAGAGTATTTACCTAGGACGAGGAGTACAATTGGAGTTGCTCAAACACCAAATGGAGATAAGTACTATGAAAGTAGGATTAGATACTATACAACTCTTGAAATTAAACCACAAGAAATTCACAATTTAGGTATTGCAGAGGTTGAAAAAATAAAAAAACAAATGTTTAAGATTATTAGTGAAGTGAAATTTCAAGGTGATTTCAAAGAATTTTTAAGTTTTCTTAGAACCAATAAAAAATTCTATGCTTCTTCTCCAAATGAATTATTAGTTCACGCAAGAGACATAGCAAAAAGGTTAGATGAACAACTACCCAGATTTTTTAAACATTTACCAAGACAACCCTATGGTGTTGCTCCCGTGCCCTTGGCAATAGCTCCAAAATATACAGGCGGAAGATACATCCCAGCTCCAAAAGATGGCGCTATCCCTGGATTCTACTGGGTAAACACGTATAATCTTCCTAGTAGACCTTTATTCAATATCCCAGCTTTAACAGCACATGAAGCCGTGCCAGGACATCATCTACAAGGTGCACTTAACAAGGAACTTCCAGAGTCTATTCCTAGATTTAGAAAAGATTTATATCTATCAGCATTTGGTGAGGGTTGGGGATTATATAGTGAACTCTTAGCAGAGGAAATGGGAATCTATACTACCCCTTATGAAAAATTTGGCCAATTATCTTACTCAATGTGGAGAGCATGTCGATTGGTAGTTGATACTGGTATTCATTCTTTTAATTGGACTAGAGAGCAAGCAATTGAATACATGTTTAATAATACTGCTTTGTCTGAACACGAAATTAATACGGAAGTAGACAGATATATATCTTGGCCAGGGCAGGCACTATCATATAAAATAGGGGAATTAAAAATTGTTGAATTAAGAAAGGAGGCAGAAGAAAAATTAAAAGAGAAGTTTAATATAAGGGATTTTCACGAATCGATATTAAAAAACGGAACTCTTACTCTTCCTTTACTAGAAAATCAAATTTCAGAATATATAGCCTCAAGCTTATCAAAAAATTAATTTTTCTAAAAATCGAGAATCTTTGCTATGTCTTTTGCACAGTAAGTGATTATCATTGAACAACCAGCTCTTTTGAATGCTACCATATTTTCATAAACCACAGAATCATAGTCTATCCATCCCTTTAACTGAGCAGCTTTTAACATAGCATATTCACCACTAACTTGGTAAGCAGCTATTGGTTGATGAATTTTTGTATTCAAATCGGAAATTATATCTAAATAAAATATTCCAGGCTTAACAATTACTATATCAGCTCCTTCATCAATATCAAGTAGAGTTTCACTAATTGCTTCTTTTTTATTGTGAAAGTCCATTTGGTATGTTTTTTTATCACCAAATCCTGGATTTGATGACAATGCATCTCTAAATGGAGAATAAAGATTCGATGCATACTTCACACTGTAACTCATAATTCCTGTATTCTTAAATCCGTTGTTTTCAAGAGTTGTTCTAATTTCACCTATTCTCCCATCCATCATATCACTTGGAGAAACAAAATCAACTCCAGCTTGAGCATGAGAAAGAGCCACTTTTGATAAAACTTTATTGGTCTCGTCATTAAGAATTTTATTATCCAAAACGATACCATCATGACCATATGATGAGTATGGGTCAAGTGCAACATCGGAAATCACCAGAATTTCAGGATTAATGGACTTAATTAATTTAATTCCCTTTTGCATTAATCCGTTTTCATTTAAAGCTTCAGACCCTTTATTATCTTTAAGTTTATTTGGGATTTTTGCAAAAAGCAAAATAGCTTTTAAACCTAATCCCCATAGCGAATCTATTTCTTCTTCTAAAAGATCAAGCGATAACCGAAAGTATCCGGGCATAGATTCTATTTCCTCTTTTATTTTTTCACCTTCTGTCAAAAAAATAGGGGTTACTAAATCATCAACAGTTAAGTTATTTTCACTGACAATTTTTCTAATTGAGTCAGAATTTCTAAGTCTTCTTTTTCTTTGTTTTGGGAACATATATTTTAATTTAAATCCATTCTTTTGGTTTTTTTAATATACCAACAAGCTCACTTTCTAAACTGTTTTCTATTGGTTGAAAATTATACTCCCACCTAACAGTTGGAGGCAAGCTCATTAAAATACTTTCTATCCTCCCATTGGTTTTGATTCCAAATTGGGTTCCTTTATCATGAAGAAGATTAAATTCAACATATCTGCCTCTTCTAACTTCTTGCCATTTTTTTTGTTTATCCGAGTAGTTAATTTTTTTGTTTTTATTTACAATTGGTAAATAAGAGTTCAAAAAATTATTACCAACTGTAGTAACAAAATTGTATAGTTCATCTACTGATTTATCATTTGGTTTTAAATAATCAAAAAAGATTCCACCGACCCCTCTTGCTTCCTCTCTGTGCTTATTCCAAAAATACTTATCACAATTTTTCTTAAAAACATCATAATAATTTTTGTCATGTTCATCACATGAAATTTTACAGACTTTATGAAAATGATTAATATCAAAATTGTCAATATAATATGGTGTTAGGTCAATTCCTCCACCGAACCACTGATCGACAATCATTTTAGATTTGTTGTAAAGTTCAAAATATCTAAGATTGCTGTGAACGGTTGGAATTAGCGGACTTTTAGGATGAATCACCAAGCTCAGTCCACAAGCGCTAAAAAGAGAGTATTTAGTATTTAAATAATCTTTCATAGTTTTTGGTAATTCTCCAAACACATTAGATATATTTACTCCACCTTTTTCAAAAACATCGCCATTTTCAATAATCTTAGTAACTCCACCACCACCTCCTTCTCTTTGCCACTTTATATTGCTGAACTTTGATTTTCCGTCAACCTTTTCAATTTCACTTGTTATTGATAACTGAAGATTTTGTATGAAGTTTTGAAACTGTTCCTTCATCTTACAAACTCTTATAATCTTTTACAGCGTCTACAAAAGCTTTAGCATGAGATACGGGGATATTAGGAAGTATTCCATGCCCAAGATTTACAATATACCTTTCTTTACCAAAGTCATTAATCATTTGGTGCACATCTGATTTGATTTTTGAAATTGGGGAAAGTAATTTGGCTGGATCGTAGTTACCCTGTAGAGTTACATTTCCACCAGATAAATATCGTGCATTTCTTGCAGAGCAACTCCAATCAATTCCAAGACCAGAAGCTCCAGTTTTGGCCATTTCATTCAAAGCAAACCAACATCCTTTTCCAAAGATAATAACGGGGGCGTAGTTCTTAATTTCCGATACTATTCTATTAATGTACTTAAGAGAAAATTCACTGTAATCAGAGGGTGATAAAAGCCCCCCCCATGAATCGAAAATTTGAACAACATCTGCTCCTGCATCAATTTGTCCCTTCAAATATTCTATGGTCGTCAAGGTTATCTTTTCAAGAATTATTTCGGTTTCTTTTGGATTTGCAAAAGCGAAACCTTTGGGTTTATCAAAAGTTTTTGAGCCACTACCTTGAACTAGATAACAAAAAAGTGTCCATGGAGAGCCAGCAAATCCTATTAAAGGAACTCTATCATTTAGATCCCTTTTAGTTACTTTAATAGCCTCAAACACATATCCAAGTTTATCTGTAACATTTGGGGTTACTATATTTTTCACTTTTTCTTTTGAATCTATAGGATTAGGAATAAATGGTCCGAAATTGGGCTTCATCTCAACCTCGATATTCATTGCTTGAAGTACGACCAATATATCGCTAAAAATAATAGCAGCGTCAGTTCCTATTTGATCGATGGGCAAAAGTGTTATCTCAGAAACTAATTCTGGAGTTTTGCAGCGAGTAAAAAAATCATACTTATTTTTAAGTTTAATGTAATCTGGTAAATATCGCCCAGCTTGTCTCATTATCCATACTGGAGGTCTTTCAAGAGGAAGACCTTTCAAGGCTCTAAGAAGCAAGTCATTTTTCATATATTTTAGTGTAAAAGTTTTACTTTCTCAATTAAATTACTGATCGTTGGTTTTTTTGCAATGTGGATATTTTTAGTGTAATTTTTAAGTTCATTAGCTGTAGACTCTCCAATTGCGAAAGAGTCTATATTTTCAAAAGAATTCAATTCTGCGAAGCACCTAACACCAGAGGGACTAAAAAATAAAGCAATATCAAAATCTTTAAAATATTTAGAATTACAATACGATTTATATACCTCAACAACTTTGAAATTATCATTTTGAAAATCAAAGAAGTTTTCGATATTATTCATGCGTTGATTACCGGTAAAAAAAATGAATTTTTTACCTAAGAGGTTTCTTTCTAAAAATTTAACCATGTCTTTTGAACTTATAAAAAATTTGATAACATTTTGTTTTTTTATTTTCAGAAGTTCTTTGGTTTTTTCACCCACACAGATACAATTTCTGTTTATTATATTTTGATGCTGTGAGAAAAACGAATTAACTGCGTTTTGGGATGAAAAAATAAGTATTTCTTCATTTAAATTAATTGAAAATTTGTTTTCTTCAACTCTTATAAAGTTCCACTGTTCAACTTCATGCCCATGTACATCAAGTTGATTTAACTCATCTTTATTTAAAATTTTGGTTGATAAGATTCGTTTAGTTTTCATTTTATTTTTGACTCCTCTATATATCTTCTACCTCCATTTTTTAAAACCTCATTTGCCAACCTTTTCCCAACTCCATTTCTTTCATCAATTTTTAGTAATGCTTCAATGATTTTAGGCTCTTCTCCTTTCATTGAGAAAACCCCACCTTTAAAATCAATAACTTTTCCTTTTACCTCGGCAATAGCACCAATTGGAGCAGAACAACCACCCTCAAGAGTTCTCAAAAAGTCTCTCTCTATTTCTGAACAAATGCTAGATTTTTTATTATTTATTTTATTTAGATTTTCAATTATAAACTTGTTTTTTTTTAAACATGTTGCCACAATAAATCCCTGGCAAGGAGCTGGAAGAAAATTATTCAAAGTTTGCTCATTTATTTCATAAATTTTTAACCTAGAAAGAGCCGCACTTGCAAAGAAAACCCCATCGATTTTAGGATCAGTATTTAACTTTTTGATTCTTGAAGGAATATTGCCTCTTATCGGAACTACTTTATCATTAGGATATTCTAGTTTCCATTGAAATTTTCTCCTTAGACTACCAGTTGCAACTGATCTAACTTTTTTTGACTTACATTCTATATTTTTCCATAAAATAATATCCCCCCATTTTCCTCTTTTTAGCACAGCTCCTATACAAATTTCTTCAGCTAGTCTTGTTGGAACATCTTTTAAACTGTGAACTGCGATATCTATTTCTTGGTTTAATAATGCTTGATCCAATTCTTTTGTAAAAACCCCTGTAATTCCCATTGAATAAATTGGGGTTTTAAGATCAATATCTCCAGAGCTAGTAACTGTTTTAATCACACATTTGAAACTTGAATCTTCGAGTTTTTTTTTAACTAAGTTGGTTTGCCATAATGCCAACTTACTGGCTCTTGATCCCAATACAATTGGCTTATTCATGATTTTGAAGGTCGAGT
Source organism: Flavobacteriales bacterium (assembly GCA_042090925.1). GTDB lineage: Bacteria > Bacteroidota > Bacteroidia > Flavobacteriales > Flavobacteriaceae > TMED96. The sequence goes on along the minus strand of JBELIL010000002.1, from coordinate 30,189 downwards.
TGGAACACCTCTTTAAAAATGTTCATTGCATCGTTGGCCTTACTTGGGTTTTCTTTTAGATAAAATGCAAATTGACCCGTTATTTTTTGAATCATATCATAGGAAAGCGACGGATCATGAATTCTAACACCATTTTTTCTTTTACGAGAATCTATTTCTGCATTTTGTTGTTTAATTAATTTATCTTTCAATGCCTTCAAAGCAGGTGCATATCTTCTATCATAAGTCCATTGAATAAATTCATGTTTTATTTCTTCAATAATTTCTTGTGCCTTAGGTATATGTTTTCTTCTTTCTGAAAGGGTGTTATGAGTAACTTTTGAAAGATTGTCTAAATTCACAATCCTAACATTCTTTAGGCTTTTATCAATTTGGATATTTGAAGGAATCGTTAAGTCAACAATTAATAAATTTTTATTATTTCTTAGGAGATTATTTTTAATTAAAGGTTCTTCAGCACCTGTAGCTAATACAATTATATCTGCTTTTTCAATTTCAGAATAAATTTCGCTAAAATCTTTGACCAACACGTCAAATTTGTGACCAAGAACTTCTGCTTTTTCTTTAGAGCGATTAATTACTGTTATTTTTTTATTTTCAGTATGTTTGACTAAATTTTCGCACGTATTTCTTCCAATTTTTCCTGTTCCAATTAACAAAACATTTTTATCTGAAAGGTCATCAATTTCATTAGTAATAAATTGAACCGCTGCGTAAGCCATAGATGTTGCCCCCGAAGAAATCTTTGTTTCTGTTTTAATTCTTTTACTAGCTTGAATTACACAATTCATTAACCTCTCCGTAAAATTGCCTATCAGATTGTTTTCTTTTGAAAGATTAACACTATTTTTAAGTTGGCCTATAATTTCAAAATCTCCTAAAATTTGAGAATCCAGCCCAGTACCAACTTTAAAAATATGATTTATAGCTTCTGTGTTTTCAAAAATATACCCAAGATTTTCGAAAGTTTCACGATCACCCTTGGAATTTTCACATAACAAGTCAACGAGTGTAGATGAATTTTCAGCAAAAGAATAAATTTCAGTTCTATTGCAGGTACTACTTATAAAAATTTCTTTTATGTTTTGGGCTCTAGCTTTACTTAAAATTGTTAGTCTCTGTGCTTTAGAAAGACTAAATTTACCCCTTGTATATAAATCAACATTCCTATAACTAATCCCTATAATATAAAAATTAGTTAAATCATTAAAATTCTCCATTCAAACTCAAATACACCACAAAAATAACATCCCTTACACAAAAAAAATAACGATAAAAGTATAATAATTAACGCAAAGAGTATACTTTTGATCTATGTAAGGCGAACACAGGCTGTAAAAAGTGTAAGCTACCCTTATATAGATTGATTCTAAATAATGTGTTTAACAATGTCTGATAAAAACAACGATAAAAGTTTAACAAATAAATTTGAGTTAAGTAGTGGTTTTTACATGTATCATTTCAAAAACGGTTCAGAAATTCAGAAAACCAATTCCAAAGACGTTAAAAGAAGTCTAATACAATTTCATTTTTGCGTTAAAGGGGGAGCTAATTTTGTTTTTAACAATGGAAATTATTTGCTGCCAATTGATCAAAATAAAGTTGTTTTACTATTTAATCCAGAAAAAGATTTACCAATCAATTTAAATTTGAATCCAAAGTCCTCAATTCTCAGCATTATAATATCTATTAAAAAATTTCACAGCTTATTTTCATCCGATGCTGAAAACATTCCTTTTCTGAGCGGAGAAAACACAGCTAAAAAGTATTATGAGTCCATGATTATTACTCCAAGCATGAATTTTGTGATTAGTCAAATCATAAAGGCTAAGGTTAACAATAATATGAAATCTTTATACATAACCGGTAAAATTTATGAATTATTGAGTCTTTGTTTTAGTAAAAGTGAAGATTCAAGTATAGAGAATTGCCCTTTTTTAGCTGACGAAGACAACGTAAGAAAAATAAGAAATGCAAAAGAAATCGTTCTTCAAAATTTTTCTGAACCACCTTCATTAGTTGAACTTTCCAATAGGGTTGAAATAGGCTTAAATAAATTAAAAGAAGGATTTAAAGAATTATATGGGGATACTGTTTATGGATATTTACTGACTCACAAAATGGAGGAATCCAGAAGAATGTTGGATTCTGGAAAATACAACGTAAACGAAGTAGGGCTGAAAGTTGGGTATTCAACCGCAAGTCACTTTATAGCTGCATTTAAAAAGAAATTTGGAATTACACCAAAAAAATATTTACTCTCATTATCTTCGTGAAAATTTTTTAAAATATCTATAATATATGAAAGGAGTTTTATTAGTAAATTTGGGATCTCCGGATACACCTGAACCTGCTGATGTTAAAAATTATTTGAGAGAATTTTTAATGGATGAAAGAGTTATTGATTTCCCATACTTTGTTAGAAGTTTATTGGTAAAAGGAATTATTTTAAATACAAGACCAAAAAAATCTGCAAAGGCTTATAAGAAAATTTGGTGGAATGAGGGATCTCCCTTGATAGTCCTTTCAAAAAGATTGAAGGAAAAGCTTGAGAAAAAAGTCGACTTACCTGTTGAACTTGCAATGCGCTATGGTAATCCATCAATAAAATACGGTCTGGAGTCATTATCAAAAAAAGGAGTAAAGGAAATACTACTTATTCCCTTATATCCTCAATTTGCAATGGCAACCACAGAAACTATTTTAGTGTTAGCTGAACAAATTAAAAATAAATATTACCCCCACCTTAAATTTTCTTCATTTAAATCATTTTATAACGACAAAAACTATATTAAGGTTTTATCAAATTCTATAAAACAGTTTTTAAATAAAAAAAAATGGGAGCATCTTTTATTTTCATATCACGGAATTCCAAAAAGACATATAAAAAAGTCTGATGTAACTAAATCACATTGTAAGATGGATAATGTTTGCTGTGATACTAAGTCAAAGGCGCATAATTTCTGTTACCGTCACCAATGCATAAAAACAACCGAAGCAGTTGCAAAATTTCTCAAACTTAAAGATGGTTCCTACTCTACATCATTTCAATCAAGATTAGGTCCTGATCCTTGGTTGCAACCATACACAGATAAAACAATAAATAATTTTGCAAAATCAGGAGTAAAAAACATGGCTGTTGTAACACCTGCATTTGTCTCAGATTGCCTTGAAACTCTTGAAGAAATTGGAATGGAGGCAGTAGAGGATTTTGAGGAAAATGGTGGAGAAAAATTGCATGTCGTTCCATGTATTAATGACAGAGACGATTGGGTAGAACTCCTGTCAAAATGGGTCACAGAGTGGAATGAAAAGGTGCTTGAAAAAATATGAATCGCTCAGCCTCTGAAATGGGAATTGAACCTATTGGAAAACTACTTATTAAACATGCGGTACCTTCATCACTGGGTATTTTAGTAATGTCTTTAAATATACTCATTGATACTATCCTTGTAGGACATTGGATTGGTCCTAATGCAATTGCGGCAATTAATATTGTTCTTCCAGTGTCATTTTTTGTAGCTGCAATTGGAATGTCAATCGGTATAGGCGGTGGGTCTATTATATCAAGGTCTCTAGGAAATAAAAATCATGATAAAGCTAACAAAACATTTGGAAATCAAATTTCATTGACGTTGATCTCAACCATTTTTTTCATGTCATTAGGGCTTTACTATACAAACGAGTTGATACCTCTTTTTGGGGGAAAGGGAGAGTTATTTGATTTAGCTAAAATCTATTATGTAATCGTAATGGTAGGGGTTCCTGTTCTTGGGCTTTGTATGATGTCAAACAATACAATTAGATCTGAGGGGAAACCCAAGATTGCTATGTATGCTATGTTTATTCCTTCAATTTCAAATTTATGTTTTGATTATTTATTCATTTATGAATTAGGTTTGGGGATTTATGGTGCAGCTTTAGCAACCACCTTATCCTACTTTATATGTGGTATATACATACTATTATTTTTTGTTTTAAAAAAATCTGATTTGAAATTAAATATAAGTGATTTGAAATTTGACACTAGCATAGTTAAAGAAACTGTATCTCTAGGATTTGTTACTCTATCTAGGCAAGCTGCCGTTAGTTTGACTGTTTTAGTGGTAAACAATATACTTTTTTCACTGCAGGGTGAAAGTATGATAGCTGTTTATGCTATAATTAGCAGAATGTTGATGTTTATGTTATTCCCAATTTTAGGAATTACACAAGGATTTATTCCCATTGCAGGATATAACTTTGGAGCAAAAAATAAAGAAAGAGTTCTAAATTCAGTAAAAAAAGCTATTATTTATTCAACGGGTATGGCAACGGTAATATTTTTGTTTATATATACATTTTCAGATAACGTAGCAAATGCTTTCACATCCGATGTAAATATAATTAACAAAACATCGGATGCCCTCATTTTAGTATTTATGGCGACACCAATTATTGGTATTCAGTTAATCGGTTCTGCATATTTCCAAGCAATTGGGAGGGCTTTTCCAGCACTGATGCTTACACTTTCAAGGCAAGTGTTTTTTTTAATACCACTAGTTTTTTTTCTTTCTAAATCATACGGCGTATATGGTGTATGGATATCATTTCCGTTGGCGGAGCTCTTATCTACAGTACTTACTGGGATTTATTTGAATTTTGAATTAAAAAAATTAATAATAATCCCATAAGCAATTCCAAAAATGCTTTTTTGTAATTTTATTAAAACTTAGATTTTGGAATCGTATTACAATTATTTTAAAGCCCTTCATATTTTCTTTGTTGTTGCTTGGTTTGCTGGTCTTTTTTATGTTCCTAGATTATTTATATATCATATTGAAGCTTCTAAAAGAGATAGTCCGGAAAAAGAAATTCTTACAAAACAATTAAAAATAATGACAAGAAGATTATGGTATATAATTAGTTGGCCTTCAGCTATATTAACTATCTTATTTGGTATTTTAATGTTGCTAATTATTCCTTCATGGATACTGCAAAAGTGGATGATTGTTAAGTTATCTTTTGTGACTCTATTAATTATTTATCATTTTAAAACTCATGTATTTTTTAAACAATTACAAAGAGATGAAATCAAAAAATCTTCTTTTTTTATGAGAATATGGAATGAGGCACCAACTCTACTTTTATTTATAATCATTTTATTAGCTACATTCAAGGGTGGGATGACACTTTTATCTGGAGTTATAAGTTTTTTTTCACTTATAATTTTCCTATTTGTAGGAATTAAATTATATCAGAAATACAGAAAATAAGCATGTTATGAAAGGTAAAATTTCGTTAAGGGTAAGAATTTTCTTTTCAATGATATTATTAATAATATTTTCACTTGTACTAATTGTAGTAGCTACCTATTTCCAGTATTTTGCTCAAAATGATGATTATAATAATAGAAGATTAATAAGAAAAGAAACTCAAGTAAAAAATCATTTAAAAAATATAATTAGTAAAGACACCGCAGTCAAATTTATACCAGAAAATTATCATTCTTTTTTAGAAGAGTTTAATTCCATATCCACTATCCATAAAGTCGAATTTGCTCTATTTTCAACAGACGGAAAGCCACTATACTATTCGTATGTAGATGATTTAGAAAACACGGATCATTTAAAATTAAATGACACCATCCTAAAAAATCTTATAAAAAATAAGGCTTCACGAATATTAGAACAAAATATAAATGAAAAGGGAGAATTTCAGTCCTCATACAGCCTACTTCTAGGAGATGACTTGAAACCATATCTAATTTTATATTTTCCGTATTTTGAGGATTTATCATTTAGTCAAACAGAACTCAATACCTTTCTAATTCGCTTACTACAAGTATATTCTTTGATGTTGATTGCAACAATTTTCTTTGCTTTTTTCTTGTCAAGTTTTATAACTCGACCAATAGAAAAGTTAAGATCAAAAATTCTTAAAACTGGATTATTAGAAAAAAACAATAGGATCAGAATTAAAACCAAAACTAAAGAAATTGAAAGTTTAGTTCGTTCTTATAATAAGATGTTATTAGAACTTGAAAAAAGTGCTGAAAAACTTGCTAAAGGACAAAGGGAGCAGGCTTGGCAAGAAATGGCCAAACAAGTGGCTCATGAAATTAAAAACCCCTTAACTCCTATGAGATTAACAATCCAGAGTTTCCAGCAATTTAATAATCCAAATGAAAAAAACTATCAAAAAAAATTAGAGTCTTTTCTCAAGACATTAATAGAGCAAATCGACACTATGAGCATGGTTGCAAATACCTTTTCAGACTTTGCTACTATGCCAAAGCCTAAAATAAAAGATCAAGATATAGTTGAAATAACAAAGTCAGCCGTACAAATTTTCAAAAGTTCAAACTTGAAAATTAAAACAACTAAAGACAAGATAATTTGGCCTATTGACAGGACTCAGTGGATTAGAGTACTCACAAATTTAATTCAAAATGCTATTCAAGCAGTTCCTGAAAATAGGAAACCTAACATTAACTTACATATTTCACTTGAAAAGAATAAACTTAAAATGAATATTGAGGACAATGGAACCGGAATTGTAAAAAAAGACCAATTAAAAATATTTGAACCAAAATTCACAACAAAGTCAGCTGGCATGGGACTAGGTTTAGCTATTGTGAAAAATATTATTGACTCTTTAAATGGTAATATTAGTTTTAAATCAGAACCTAACAAAGGAACTAAGTTTTCGATAATCTTAAAAAAATAAAATGGAGGATAAAGAATTATTAATAAAACAAAAAAATAAAATTGCAATTTTATATCTCAATCGACCAGAAAAATTCAATGCGTTAAATATTTCTTTACTTAACAAAATTAATATAACTCTTAAGGCAATATCCAAAGATGATAAAATTAGAGTAATAATTTTAACAGGTATTGGAGAAAAAGCTTTTGCAGCAGGAGCTGACATTTCGGAGTTTTCAGAATTTAAATCCAAAGAGGCAATGCAGCTTTCTGAAAATGGAAAAGAAAAAGTATTTGATTTAATTGAGGATTTTTCAAAACCAATTATAGCAGCCATTAATGGATATGCTTTAGGGGGAGGACTAGAATTGGCTCTATCTTGTGATATACGGATAGCATCAAACAATGCTTTAATGGGTTTTCCTGAGACATCTTTGGGGACTATCCCAGGGTATGGAGGCACTTACAGGTTATCAGAGATAGTAGGAAAAGGAATTGCAAAAGAAATGATCTTAACATGCAGAAAAATTACTGCCAAAGAGGCCTTAAATATTGGATTAGTTTCCCATTTGACTGAAAAAAACGAATTGCTAGACAAGGCAACGGAAGTTGCAAATCAAATTATAATGAATTCTCCAAATGCACTTAATTCTGCAATTAAGGCAATTAATTTTTGTGAGGGGGAAGACAAAAAAAAATGCAGCGAGATGGAATCCAAATATTTTTCAAAGTGTTTCGACCACCCAGAATTTAAAAGGGGAGTAAGTGCATTTTTAAATAAACAAAAACCAAACTTCTGAATTATTTACAATGCTCGTCGTATGCAGATTTTAGATTCTCAGCTATTGCTTCTGCGGGTCTTCCTTCTATGTGATGTCTCTCTATCATGTGAACCAACTCACCATCTTTAAATAGAGCAATTGAGGGAGAAGAAGGAGGAAAAGGAACCATCAGTGATCTAGCTGTGTCTGTGGCTTCCTGGTCTACACCTGCAAAAACTGTTGTTAATTTGGAAGGTAAAACTTCATTTTCTAGAGAAAGTCTTATTCCTGGCCGAGCATTTGCAGCAGCACATCCACAAACAGAGTTGACAACAACTAATGTGGTTCCTGAACTTTTTATTGCACTTTCAATTTCGGATGAGCTAGTTACTTGTTTAAAACCAACCGTAGTAAGCTCCTCCCGCATAGGTAAAACAATTTCTTCTGGATACATCTATTTTTTTTTCAAATATAAATATTTTATCAATTTATTAATATCATAAAAAAACATTTTTATATAAACTTATATTTGCATTAAAGTTGTAATTCAATGGTAAAATGGATCGGTGCAATATTTGGGTATATCTACTTCAGATTTGCTGGAGCTATTATTGGTTATTTTTTGGGGAGTCTAATAGAAAAATCACTTCAATTAAAGGGAGGATACTATAGTACTGGAAATTTTCGAAGAAAATTTACCGATGATAAATTACAACTAAACCTTCTTTCACTTGCAGCTATTGTTATCAAAGCTGATGGAAAGGTCGATGATAGAGAATTAAATTTCGTTAGAAATTATTTCATATCCAGTTACGGGAAAATAAACGCAGATATGATTTTTTCAAAATTCAATAAAGAAGTGAAAAAAGATAGTCAAGATATTGTAAATCTGTGTAATTATTTTGTTAGAGTTGCCCCTTATGAGATTAGGCTTCAAATTCTTCATTTTTTATTTGGAATAGCAAATGCAGATGGCAGAATTGACGTTTCTGAAGTTAAAAAAATTTTTCAAATCTCTGATTCATTAAGAATTAACAGCATAGACTTTGAGAGTATTAAAGCAATGTTTATAAAATCAACTGATAATGCATATAAAATCCTTGAAATTAGTCCAGATTCAAGTGATTTAGAAGTTAAAAAGGCATACAGAGAAATGGCTAAAAAATATCACCCAGATAAAATACAATCAAATGATGAGGCACTGAAAAAAGGGGCAAAGGAAAAGTTTCAAAGAGTACAAGAAGCATATGAACAAATTCAAAAAAAGAGAGGTTTCTAATGGATAGCTTTTATTTTAATTTATTGTTAGGATTTCAGCATGTGCTTGATTTTGATGGCCTGGATCACTTATTTTTCGTTGTTGTACTAGTAATTAATCATACATTCAAAATTTGGAGGAAAACTTTTATATGGGTTACTTTTTTCACACTCGGGCACACGATTTCACTCTTTTTCGGGAATTATTATAAATTAGAAACCTCCTCTTATATAATTGAACTTTTAATTCCAATTACAATTCTACTCACTGCCATTTCAAGTTTGAGAAATAAAGTAAATGATAATTTTTTTTATCAAAACATAGTAACCTTTTCTTACGGTATCATACATGGATTTGGATTTGGAAAATATTTTGGTTTTATTTTTCAATCTAATAATTCTTCAGAAACCCTATTTCCATTTGCTTTAGGAATCGAGTTTGCCCAAATATTGATTGTTCTGGGTGTTATTTCAATAAATCAAATTTTTTCAAAAAAGGAAACATTATTTAAAATGTGGAGAGTTGTAATAATTTCAATTGTTATTTTAGCATCTGCACAAATGATTTTTTCAAGATTTTGAATTTAATGTTATTTTAAACTAATTGGACAAAACAAAAAAATATGACATTGCCTATTTGAAAATGGCAGAAACTTGGGGAAAACTTTCCTATTGTAAAAGAAGAAAAGTTGGTGCCATCATAGTTAAAAATAGGATGATAATTTCAGATGGGTACAACGGAACTCCAACAGGTTTTGAAAATGTTTGTGAAGATGAAGAGAACTATACAAAGTGGTATGTTTTGCATGCCGAGGCCAATGCTATTTTAAAAGTTGCAAGCTCCACCCAATCATGCAATGGAGCAACTCTTTACGTTACTCTTTCACCATGTAGGGAATGTTCTAAATTAATCCATCAATCAGGAATATCAAGGGTAGTTTATTCTGTGGCTTACAAAGATTTATCAGGCATTGAATTTTTAAAAAAAGCTGGTGTTATAGTAAATCAAATCTCTTTAAAATAGGTCTATAAATGCGAAATTATATATATCTGACTATTATTGCAGGTAGTTTGTTTTTAATAATTTATAATTCAAAAAATTTAGAAAATAAATTTTTTGAATCTTCCAGTAATCCGGAAAAGAAAATTGAAAACTTCTACTATTACTTAAAAAATTATTATGTAGACAAAATAGATTTAGATAGCCTTTCTAGTGAAATTATAAAAGATGTAGTAAAAAGATTAGACCCCCATTCTTTTTATATTTCAAAAAACGAATTACCTATTGTCAATGAAAGTATGAGTGGAAGTTTTGAAGGAATTGGTGTAAACTTTTTTTTCATAAATGATACGGTTTCCATCATAAGAGTTTTGAAGGGCAGTCCAGCTGAAAAATTCGGTTTAATGGCAGGGGATAGAATCTTAATGAGTGATGGGGATACCCTTCATGGCAAAAATCTGTCAAATCAAAAAATTTTGGATAAAATCAAAGGGCCAAGAGATTCAAAAGTTAATCTTGAAATTTTCAGACCTACTTCAGCTGAAAAATTTAAGGTGAATATAGAGAGAGGAAAGGTCGAAATTGGATCAGTCTTTTATTACGAATTAAAAGAGGATATAGGTTATATTAAAATTGATAGATTTATTAAAGACACCGATGTTGATTTTAAAATGGCTATTGAAAATTTCAATGAAAATAAGATTAAAAAACTCGTTTTGGACTTAAGAGATAACCCTGGAGGCTATTTATTTTCAGCCGAGAAAATTTCCGATATTTTTTTAGAAAAAGATCAAAAAATTGTAATTGTTAAATCAAGTAAAGGTGAAATAAAAGAAAAAATTGCTTCTGGGGAAGGAATATTTAAAGACGGAAACGTTTGTGTTTTAATAAATAAAAACTCCGCATCTGCAAGTGAGGTTTTAGCTGGCGCCCTACAGGATAACGATAGAGCCTTTATAATTGGAGAAACTTCTTTCGGCAAAGGGTTGGTTCAAAATCAATTCCCTTTAGGAAGTAAAGAAGCTATTCGCCTTACTGTAGCAAAATATTATACACCCTCTGGTAGAAGTATTCAAAAACCCTTTGAGTCCTATAATGATAACATCGACTACTTGATAAAAGATTCAAAAAAGAAACATGATCAAGCTATTGACACCGCAACATATTATAGTGTTAATGGGAAAAAATTATTTACTAAAGGGGGAATCTTACCTGATAAAATTTTATCTAATCCCGGAGCTAAAGTTAAAAATCTCAATTATAATATTATAGCGAATCAACTCAATCGTATGGTTTTTGAGGAGGTAGATAAAAACCGTAAATTTTATTCTAAACTAAAAAAAGAAGATGTCTTAAAAGATAAATTTATAGACAAATCAAAATGGATTGAACTTTTAAATGCATTCTCTGTAAAAAACAAAATAGATTTGAAATCCAGTGATTATGAAACTATGGTTAATAGTATTAAATCTATTTTAGTTTTTCAACTTTTTGACAGAAAAACACAGATTGAAATAAATAATACCGATGACCCTTATATTTTTGAGGCAATAAAAATTTTGAAATAGTATAAGTTTAATTCCTCCTTTTTTTAAGACGTTTTATCTTAAGTGATAAGAGAAGTATTAGAAGAAGTAAAAAAGAGCACAGGGAAGAAAAAACTCCAATTACAGCGATTAAACTTTCGTTCACAAGAGGATTATCAAAGTCTACTAAAAAGGCATTGAAGATCAGCATGCCAATTGAAATTAAAATAAATACCCAAATCAAATTTTTCATCTTACATTTAATATATTCCAAATTTATCTAATTATTTTAATTTTATTTAAGTATGATTAAAATTGATGATGTTATTGTTTCTGATGAAGTATTAGAAAAAAAATTTATTTGCGATATAAATAGTTGTAAAGGGCAATGTTGCGTAAAAGGAGATGCGGGGGCACCCTTAGAGAAAGAGGATATAAAAAAGTTAAAAAAGAATTACAAACACATCAAACCATACATGACTAAAAAAGGTATTGATGAAGTTGAAAAAAAGGGTATTTATGTTAGAGGCTCAGACGGAGATTTAGAGACACCAATAATTAATGGTAAAGAATGCGCATATGCTTTTTTTGATGAAAAAGGTATAGCACTATGCTCAATCCAAAAATCATTTGAAGAAAAAAAAATCAATTGGGAAAAACCAACCTCATGCAGTTTGTACCCTCTAAGAGTAAAAAAATATAATTCTTTCACGGCCATTAACTATCACAATTGGAGTATATGCAAATCGGCTTGTAGATTGGGAGAAAAAAACAAAGTCTATGTGTTCCAATTTTTAAAAAATAGTATTATCAAAAAGTTTGGATCTAAATGGTATGATAAACTAGAGAAGATTTTTAGAAAAAAAATTAATCAGAAAAATTAAAAGGGGGTATTAGAGTGTTTGTTTCTGAGGTTAATAACTTTTATAAGTGCTATTAAAAAAATGTGTTTTTGGCATATCCAAAGATTTATAATTTTTATTTTTATGTCTAAAGTTACAAGACTCAAAAAATTAAATTTAAGATGCAATTAAAACAACTCTATTTGACGTTTTCTAACTTTTTCAACAAAAACGGGGTTTCACAGAGGATTAAATTTGTAAGATGTTGTATGTTAAGTAATTAAAAAAAGTAACAGAAATGATTTTTTTTAAAAAAAACAGCTTTTTGTTAAAAACTAGGCATCATTGTGGAAAAGTTGGTCTTTCAATTCTAATAAAATTTTCGAAATATTTGTTAGTACAAAAATTGTCATTAATTCTTTGAGTAAAATTCTTTTCAATTCTATCAAAATTGAAGGGGTATATTTTGGAGCTAATTTTAAAAAAATATGAAGATAGAACATATAATCAAAAGGGACTTTACTACTACAGTTTATGATTTAAATAAAATCATAGACGCTATTGAAAAAGCGATGAGTGCTGTTGGAGTAGGTAATAGGCAGAATGCAGATGATGTAGCTTCATTGGTAAATCAAAAACTACTCGAGAGAAAAAAAACAGAACCTGAATATATCCCAACGATTGAACAGGTACAAGATACAGTTGAGACCAAACTAATGGAAAGTCAGTTTCCAGAAGTCGCAAAAGCATATATTCTATATCGAAATAAAAGAAGTCAACAAAGGCAATCCGATATCTTCGAAAAACGAATCAATTTAAAACCCTATGAGTCTCCAAATTTGTATGAATATGTTCCAGCTATAAGACATTCTTATTGGATTCATTCCGAATTCAATTTTACAAGTGATATTCAAGATTTTAAATCAAGATTATCTCCCGTTGAAAAAAATGCTATCAAAAATACCATGCTTGCAATATCTCAAATAGAGGTTGCAGTGAAGTCTTTCTGGGGTGATCTCTATCATAGGATTCCTAAGCCTGAGGTCGGATCTGTGGGATCAACTTTTGCTGAAAGTGAAGTTCGCCACGCGGATGCCTATTCGCATCTACTCGAAATTTTGGGCCTTAATTCAGAATTTAGTGAGCTAAAAAAGAAACCTGCGATAATGAAGAGAGTCCGTTATTTGGAAATTGCTCTAAGAAATTCCAAAAGTGATGACAATAGAGAATATGCAGAGGCGATTCTTCTGTTTTCACTATTTATTGAACACGTTTCGTTGTTTTCGCAGTTTTTAATAATAATGGCTTTTAACAAACATAAAAATATGCTCAAAGGTATTTCAAATGTTGTAGAGGCAACTTCCAAAGAAGAACAAATCCACGGCGATTTCGGAATTGATTTAATCAAAATTCTTCAAAAGGAAAATTCAGAATGGTTTACCTCAGAATACAACAGAAATATACACGAGCTATGCAAACAAGCTTATGAAGCAGAAAAAGAGGTAGTGGATTGGATTTTTGAAGACGGTGAACTTGACTTTTTGCCCAAAGCAGTAGTTAATGAGTTTCTAAAAAATAGATTTAATAATTCTTTAGAAAGTATTGGAATTGAAAAAGTTTTCGAAATAGACCAAGAACTAGTTTCCCAAACTGAATGGTTTGATGATGAGATCATAGGAACCAAGCATGGAGACTTTTTTGTAAAACGTTCTATAAATTACAGTAAAAGAACACAAAGTATAACGAGTGATGACCTATTCTAAAAAATGCAGAAAAAACTAAAGACCAAAGGGGAACAAAAAAATTCATATCAGCATTTAGTTCAAGCCAGAAAAGAGGCCAGGGAGTCTAATCTAGCATCAAAAACATCATTTGAATGGCTGAACGATAATAGTAGGAAATTTTTAGCTGCTGGGTATTTAGGAGAAGGAATAAGCGCTGAGGACCGCATAGCAAATATTGCTAAAAGGGCAGAGGAAATTTTAGAGATGCCCGGTTTTGCTGATAAGTTTTACAATTATATGTCGGAAGGGTATTATTCACTTGCATCTCCAGTATGGTCAAACTTCGGTAAAGAAAGCGGATTACCAATTAGCTGCTTTGGTTCTCATATTGATGACGACATTGGAAACATTTTGTACACCCAATCTGAGGTAGGTATGATGTCTAAATTAGGCGGTGGAACTTCAGGTTATTTTGGTAAAATCAGGCACAGAGGTGCTGAGATAAAAAATAATGGAGAGGCCTCAGGAGCAGTACATGTTATGAGACTATTTGAATCTATGGTTGATGTCGTAAGCCAAGGCTCAGTAAGAAGAGGTCGTTTCTCACCATATCTTCCAGTTGATCACCCAGATATTATGGAATTTTTGGAAATAGGTACAGAAGGAAATCCTATCCAAGAATTGACCCACGGCGTCACTGTCACCAATGACTGGATGCAAGAAATGATTGATGGTGATGTTGAAAAAAGGACAGTTTGGGCAAAAGTCATACAAAGTCGTGGAGAAATGGGATATCCATATATCTTTT
>JBELIL010000002.1:12860-15485 GCA_042090925.1 Flavobacteriales bacterium | reverse complement strand
GTTTGGGCAAAAGTCATACAAAGTCGTGGAGAAATGGGATATCCATATATCTTTTTTACAGATAACGCAAACAACGGTGCTGCAGACGTTTACAAGGATAAAAAATTGCCGATTTATGCTAGCAACTTATGCACAGAAATCATGTTACCTTCTGATCACAATTGGTCGTTTGTCTGTGTTTTATCAAGTATAAATTTATTGCATTACGACAAATGGAAAAACACCGATGCCATCGAAACAATGATTTATTTTTTAGATACCCTTGTTACTGAGTTTATAGAAAAATTAGACAGTTATAAAAATTCACCTAATAGAGATGATCAACAGACATTTCTATTTATGAAAAGAGCATATAACTTCGCAAAAGAAAACAGAGCTCTTGGAATGGGAGTTTTAGGATGGCATTCCTTGTTGCAATCCAAAATGCATGCCTTTGATAGTCAAGAGGCATATGACTTAAACAGTGAAATTTTTAGAGTAATAAAAGAAAAGTCATATAAAGCATCAGAGCACCTAGCAGCAAAATTTGGAGAACCAAAATTACTTAAAGGTTATGGGAGAAGAAACACAACTTTAAATGCCATAGCACCAACTACATCATCTGCATTTATCTTAGGTCAGGTTTCTCAAGGCATAGAGCCAGTGTGGTCAAATATTTATGTTAAAGATATCGCAAAAATTAAAGTAACTGTTAAAAATCCGTTTTTAATAGAACTCCTTAAAGAGAAAGGGATGGATACTCCAGAGGTATGGAAAAGCATAAGAGATAGAGATGGTTCTGTCCAACACCTTGAGTTCTTATCTGAAAACGAAAAAGAGGTATTTAAGACATACTCTGAAATTGACCAGATGGCAATAATTTATCAAGCCGCGAACAGGCAAAATCATTTAGATCAAGGCCAATCTTTAAATATTATCATACATCCAGATACCAGCACTAAAGAAATCAATAAGATTCACATCACAGCATGGAAACTTGGACTTAAATCCTTGTACTATCAACATAGTATGAATGCGGCTCAAAAGTTCAAACAAAAGAAAGATTGTGAAAGCTGTGAGGGTTAAATCTTATTAACCTCATTTTAATTAAAATCACATAGGGGTACCCTCAAGAATCTTATACAGAACCATACTAATTACCTATTGTTGTGGTTATAGATCTAGCTAAATTTAAACTTCGTTGATTTGTTTGTATGTGTTGTAAAACTCCTCAACTATATTAAACTTAACCTTATTAATTTCTTTTGTTTTTAGAAGAATATTGAAATACAATGTTGTGTTTTTGGGGCTTGTTTCAACATTTCTTGTAAGCTCAATTTGAGCATTAATTTTGTTTTGAATTTCCTTTTTAATCTTTTCTTTTTTACCCAAAACAACTTTGAATTCAGTAAATGAATTATTTTCAAAATTCTTCATGGACTCTTTGAAAATTGATTTCGTAAAACTGTTTATCTCATTTAAATCCCTAATCTGAGAAAGTTTCAACTTTTGGTGATCATTATTGATGTGTTTATAACTTTTAGATATCATATATTCTAAATCATTTGCAATATCATCGATGTAACTTAACAAAACAATATAAAAATTACTTGCTGACAAACTTGTTTCATCTAAATTTTTAACAAAATAAAATATATTTTCTCTTAACCCCTCTACTTCTGCCCCCAGGCGTTTGACATTTTTTTTACCTTTTTTAAGAATTGATAAATCCTGTTGAGAAAGCCCTTTTACAAGATTACTGTAGATTAAATCAACTCTTTTAAAAAACTTAGTGATATTCCCTGAACTCTCCTCCATAATTCCCTTCATGGATTTACTTTCAGCCTTCAAAATTTTTTCAACGTCAACGTCATTTTCTTCACCTCTATGGTTCATGAAATTTCTGCCAATTAATAATAAAATAATAAAAAGAATTATTGCTATTGCCCCTATGCCTCCTATGTAAGCGATTGAAACAATTATACCAGAAACAATAAATGCTATTAAAGCTGTTAAAAACCAACCAGTTATCACGTTTACAACACCAGAAACCCTGTATACAGCACTATCTCTCCTCCATGCGCCATCGGCCAAGGAGCTTCCCATTGCCACCATAAAAGTCACATATGTGGTAGAAAGAGGTAATTTATAAGATGTAGCTACTGAAATTAAAATTGATGCTACGGTCAAATTTACGGATGCTCTAAGCATATCAAAGGAGGGTGTATTCGGATCATTGCTAATTTTAGATTTTAAATTTTTTCTAGAAAATTGAGTTTCAATTTTATTATTTATTTTTTTTGGAATTAGGTGTACCAGTGATGAGGATATATTTTGAAAAAATTTTACAATCAGTTTAGACACCAACGAGGGTTCAAATCTCTCTTTCACGTACCCTTGGTTGGATAGATCAAGAGATGTTTTTAAAACCTTTCTAGCTTTAGATGAGAACCAAAGTGTCAATACCATTATTAATCCAGAAATTACCAGAAAACCGGTTGGAGTTGGCACCTTTGAAGCCATGGATTCCATGCTAAATTGTGATGCTGGGATTCCAGACGATATCCAAGCCTCATATGACTGATATGCCGCAATAGGGACGCCTATAAAATTTACCAGGTCGTTCCCTGCGAAGGCTAGCGCTAA
>JBELIL010000002.1:0-12760 GCA_042090925.1 Flavobacteriales bacterium | reverse complement strand
CAATAGGGACGCCTATAAAATTTACCAGGTCGTTCCCTGCGAAGGCTAGCGCTAAGGCGAAGGTTCCAATCCCAATAATCAATTTGTAAATGTTGATTTTAAAAAACCTCATCATAAAAAATGACAGTGAATACCAAAAAATAAAATTTATTGTAATCGCGGTAAATGTTTTTTCTTCAATAAAGTCTTTAATACTTAGACCACCGATTATATAAAAAGTTTCCTGTGCCCAGGGCGTGCCTTTTATCCCTTTCATTAGTATAAAATAGGTGATAGATGACAATGCAACTGCAGAAAAAAGGGAGTTGATGTTTATTGATTTTTTTTCAAAATCATAAGTGAGGATTAAACGTGATACCCATTGTACAATAGCTCCGATTGTGAGAGCAAAAACAATTGATAGGATAATACCTAAAATAATTTGGATTGCTTTTGATGTATTTATGAAAATTACAAGATCTGAGATTTGACCTGTTGTTGATAAAATTTTAATCAAGGACATGAAAACAGCTGCTCCAAGAAGTTCAAATACAATTGAAACCGTAGTTGAGGTTGGAAGGCCAAGAGAATTAAAAAAATCTAACAAAAGAATGTCTGTTAACATCACGGCAGTAAATATTAATATGATTTCGTCAAAATTAAATTCACTAGGATTGAAAATTCCTTTTCTAGCCACTTCCATAAGGCCACTTGAGAAGAAGGCTCCGAATGCGACACCTAACCCGGCCAGTATCATGATGGTCCTAAGGGATATAGCTTTTGAACCAACAGCAGAATTCAAAAAATTAACTGCATCATTACTTACACCTACAATTAAGTCGCCAATTGCAAGGATGCCAAGAACAATCACTAAAATCAAATACAGGTTTTCCATTTTTAAAAATGAATTTCAAGTTGCATTCTCCAAAATAAATAATTTACAGAATAAATTGATTCTTCAAATGTTAAATCACTTTGAAATTTTAATTTATGATTTAAAATGTATTTAGAAACTCCTAAGGTATATTGTTTAATATTAGTATTAGAAGTTACAAATTTATCAAACGCGACACTTGTATATCTTGCAGAAATCGCAAGTTTTGATGGTAACACGTAACCAAAATGCAAGTTTAATGCAGAGCCTGTGTTTACGACATCTCCAGTTAAGGTGTTGTCAATGTTTCTAGCAAATGGATCAGCTGAGTTTCTGTCTGCATACTCCCCCATTAATGAAAGCCCCCTATATTTAAGATGTGTATTTATAAAAAATGTCTTTATATCAGCTTCATAATATCCTAAATCATTTTTCAAATATTCTCCCATATTGCTTTTGTTTTTAACAGCATTGTCATTGAAATCATATGTGGCGCTAATATTTAGTTTGAAATTGTTCTCATAGCTTATATCATCACCTACGTAGTCACCATTATTTTTAAATAATCCGAAAGGAAGAAATTCTAAACGTGTTGTATACTGATAACCTCCTAAGTTACCACTGATTACACTTCTGCCTTCACCTTGGGAGAAAGCAAAAGTTTCCTTGACATAAAATTTTTCTGAAAATTTAAATTTATGCATCAGTTTAAGGCCAATGTCTCTATCAATATTAAATTCTCTATTTAATATTGAACGATCAACTAGAGCCATTTTTCCAGATGAAATGATTCTTTCTATGTTTCCTGGAAGTTTACTTTGCCCAATAAGTAGACTGAAATTTTTATAAAAATTCCATTCTATCCATGCATCAAGAACTACACTAGAAAGATTTGATACAAATTTTGAGGTTTCAGGCATGTCATTTTCAGATAGTCCAAGCTCAATGAAATATGTAATCTTTTGACTAAAACCAAAACCTTCAAATTTTAACCTTGCCCTTCTAAGACCTGAATTGGAACCGGTATCTTTAAAATTTAAACCTTCTTTATCCCATGAATTTTTAGTTAGTAATTGAATCCTTCCCGAGAAGTCAAAACCCCATTCATTGTTTTTATCTCTAAAATTGATTATGCCTTTGCCAAACTTTGAAGCTTTAATTTTTTGACCATAAATTAGTAATGGAACTAGAATCAAAAGTATGAGCAACTCTTTATTGAACATAAAATTGTAAAATAGTTCGCAAATGTAATTATAAACTCTAAACAACTCATCTCTTTTTAGGTTTAAATTAATTAAATGTTAATTCAGAATTAATGGAATATTATCCTAATGTTATGTAAATGTTAAGAAAATTTTGTATATTTATCTTAATATTTAAATTAAAAGTCATGAAAAACATCTTTACATTTGGATTTATAATGTTTTGTTTGCTAAGTTATTCTCAAGATCTACCCTTTTTAAATGATGAGAATCTACCCTCTGAAAATCAATCAATAGACATTTTATCAAATTACGAAAATGGAATCAAAAAAATAACTAAGTTTCACAAAAACGGGCAAATGTCGCAGCAAGGATATCTTAAAAAAAATAAACTTCATGGTAAGTGGATATCCTATTCTGAAACCGGAGAAAGAATTTGTATTGCTAACTATGATTATGGCAAGAAGCACGGAGTTTGGTTGTTCTGGGAAAATGAAACTTTAAAAGAAGTTGTTTACGAAAACAACAAAGTCATAAACAAGGTGATTTGGGATAAATCAGGATCCTGATCTAAACTTAATTGCATTTTTGTAGAAATCTTCGATAAGTTCTAATTTATGTTCAATCAAGTCTTTTGATTTTAAAAGAATATTAAAGTAAAGTGTTACGTTTTTAGCGCTTGTTTCAGTTGACCTTGTAATCAAAATTTGATTGCTGATTTTTTCTTCTAAAAAAAGTATTAAAGAATTTTTATTTTCTAAAATAGAAGAGAGTTCTTTTAATGAATTTTTTTCAAAGGCATCGATAGTACTCTTAAGTATTTTTAATATTTCTTTTTCGATATCCTTTAAATCATTTATTTGTGGCTCCTGGATTTTATTATGTTGATTATTTATGTGATTTTGAGCTATTCGAACTATATAAGATATGTCTTCGATTATATCTTGGATTAATCTAAGGGAGTTAACATAAAAAAGAGACAACTCCTTTTCAATTGATTGAATTGTTTTCAAATAGTAAAATAAATTATCTCTTAAATCAAAAATTTCACTTTCAAGCTCTTTTACCTTTCTAGAAGCATTTTTTAATTGTATTTCATCATTCTCTGATAAACCATCAATTACAGATAAATAGCAAATGTGTGCACCTTGGATGGTTTCAGTTATGTTTTTGTCTGCCTCAGAGATTACACCTTCCCTTGATTTGCTCTCTGATTTCAAAAATTTCGTTTTTGATTTTATTTCCTTTTTGTGAAACAAATAATTACGAATGATAATAAATGATACAGAGGTAAAAATTATAACTATTGCAGTTATTCCTCCTAAGTGAAACAAATAAACTATTAAACCAGAAACCGTAAATGCACAGAAGGCTGTTAGAAACCATCCACCAATTACACTTATCACACCAGACACCCTATACACCGCACTATCTCGACCCCAAGCTTTGTCAGATAAAGATGTTCCCATAGCGACCATGAAAGTAACGTAGGTTGTTGATAAAGGTAATTTTAGAGAAGTGGCTATAGAAATCAAAATTGCTGCAACAACAAGATTTATACTCGCCCGCATTTGATCGAAAGAGGGTAGGTTATCATCCCAATTAGCGGGATCATTTTCTTTTTTTAGTTCAAATCTACTTTGAATATAATTTTTAGTTTTGGTGGGAATAATCTTTTCAAACACATAGGAAATTTTTATAAAAAACTTCACTAACATTCTAGATAAAAAATTTGGATTAAATTTTTCTTTTGTGCTATGTTGATTGGCTAGGTCGATAGATGTTTGAACAACTTTTTTGGCTTTGGAGGAAAACCATAAAGTTAAAATCATAATAATTCCAGATCCAAGTAGAAATAAAGTTGGGGTTGCAACCTTTGAATTCAAAATTTCCATATTGTACAAATTAGGATCTATATTGGATAAAGACCAGGCCTCATAAGACTGAAAAGCGGCAATTGGAACTCCAATAAAATTAACCAGATCGTTTCCAGCAAATGCAAGGGCTAAAGCAAAGGTTCCAACACCAATAATAATCTTGAAAATATTTAATCTAAATAGTTTAATTAAAATAGTTGAAACAAGGAGCCAGAATAAAAAGTTTACAGCGAATGTAAAAAATGGTTGATAACTAATGAATTCTGAAATTGTTTTTCCATCTAACATTAATAGGCTTTGATTCGCAAAAGCAGAACCTTTAACCCCTTTAATTATTATAAAATAGGAAAGTGCTGAAAGAGAAAAACCACCAAATATTGATTTTAAAAGCGTTGTGTTTTGTTCAATATGAAACGTCAATAAAACTCTTGATAGCCATTGTATAATTGATCCTATTGTAAATGCAACTATTACCGATAAAATAATTCCTAAAATAATTTGTGAAGCTTTAGATGTATTGATGTAATCACCTAAATCCGAGAAACTTCCATCTATCAAATTAATTTTAATTATTGACATTATTACTGCAGCCCCTAACAATTCAAAAACAATTGAAACCGTGGTTGATGTGGGCATACCAAGGGTATTGAAAACATCTAAAAGTAAAATATCGGTAATCATAACTGCCGTGAAGATGTAGATGATTTCTTCAAAATTAAAAGCAGCAGGGTTAAATATTCCCTTTCTTGCAACTTCCATCATTCCACTTGAGGAAATTGCACCAATGGCAATACCTAAACTGGCAAGAATCATTATGTTTTTAAACGAGATAGCTTTCGAACCGATTGCAGAATTTAGAAAGTTGACAGCGTCGTTACTTACTCCTACAATTAAGTCTCCAATTGCAAGAATTGCCAACAAGATTACGATATAGAGATACGGATTCTCCAAATAAGTAAAAATTTGCCCGTACAATATACAATTATAATTGAATTCTGTAGGTTACAGCGAAAGTTCTACCAAGTCTTCTTTGAGAGAACAAAACAGGATCAGCATTAAAAAATTCATACTGTACCTCCCTTACATCTCCTAATATATTTTGAACCTCTAATTGAATTTGTTGTTTATCTCCATTACCAAAGGATTTTCTCGCTATTAAATTAAGAGAGTGAAACGGTACAGAAAAAACATCAGAAACATCGTCATTTCCTACAAACATTAAGGTTTTCCCTTGGACATTGTAAAATAAACTAAGCTCAGATGAATTTCTTTTATACACCAATGAAGCGTTGACAAGGTAAGGTGATTGTCCTTGTAGTCTTCTATATTCGTCTAGTTCAACACCTAAGGCATCGGCATCAAATTGACGAACATCAAGTTCATCACCAACCAATTTTTGTCTTGATTCAATTACAGATGCATTCACATTTAGCCCTAAATTATAAATATCGTTGTTTAATATTTTTTGTCTTAATTCTACTTCTAATCCAAATACGTTTGCTTCCTCGCTATTTTGTGGGCGAAACTGCCTAGGACTTCTTTGATACATAACGATTTCTATTGGATCTTCAAAATTTTTGTAAAATCCACTTACCGCAAAAAAGTTTCCACTTTCACCGTACTTTTCAAATCTTAAATCAAAATTATTTATGTAAGTTGGATTTAAGTTCACGTTTCCAAAAAATCTATTAAAAGTAACGGGATCGAAAATTACAGCTGCGGAGTTTTCTTTAAATGAAGGACGAGCCGTGGTCTTGTAATATGAAGCTCTTATTTTTCTGTTTTCATCCAATGAGTAAATCATATTTACAGATGGAAATAGATCGGAGGTATTGATAAATTGTTCATCTGAGTAAATTATATTGTCGAGGCTTTCACCGGTGTAAAATATTGTATAGTTTTCTAATCTAACACCCAGATAAGTCTTGAATTTTTCAGAGAAATTTAACTCTTCAGAAATGTAAGCACCACTTTTTTCAATTGTAGAATCGAATTGATTTTCTTCTTGAAAAGTTCCAAACAAAAAAGAGCCTGTTGGATCATTTAAGTCCCAAATATTATTTAGAAGATTATTCGCATTACCATTTAAGTCAAGAGTACTCCCAACATAATCTATTGTAAAAAACTCTGTTGCAAATTCTCTTTGTTTTCTTAAATAAAATCCCCCTACAGAGGTTTCCGCGCTAATTCCTCCAAGATTGTGTTTGTATATTAAATTAAACCTACCATTATATGAACTTTCCTCAAGGTCTCTCCATATTCGAACAGGTATACCAGCACCATTTCTTGAAAAATACAAATCTCCGTTACCACTTCTGTTGAAAATAGATGTTTTAAAATCTTTATCATAGACTCTAGAAAAAGTAGGAGTAAAAGAAAGATTCGCCTCTAGTTTACCGTCTAAAAAATAGTTCTTTGAACTAAATGGAATACTAATAATTTGTCTTTGCACGTAGGATTTAATTTGACCAACCCCATCATAATTGTTTTCACCATTGTTTAGAAAATCTCCTTGAATTGCAGTAGATTCTCCATTTTGAATAAATAAAAAATTAACTTTTTGCTTTCCCTTTTTTGAACCATAGGCAATCCCGCCAAGGAAACTTATAAATCTCTCATCCTTGCCTAACCTTCCAGTATTATAAACAGTATTTGCAAATGCAGGTAAGCTTTTTTCATACCTTGATTCAAGATAGTCATCAAAATAACTAATATTTGATCGGTAGTTTAAAGAGGCCATGTATCCTACTTTTCTTTCATTTTTTAAATCATAAGAATTGCTTGAGGTAAAACCGAGAGTTAAATTTGGTGAACTGTTTTTATTAGATACATTTAAATTTTTATCTACACTTTCAGTGTAATTGGTAACAACTAAAGAATTAGCATCCCCTCTTTCTGGTAAAGGTATGTCAATTCCTCTCGGTAAGGGAAATTCTCTGTACCCATCGTCGAAACCAAAAATATCCGTTTTGCTACCTTCGTCATAAACATAATCTGAATTAAAATGCATATCTGGATTATATCCAATTCCAACAGTAAATGTATTTAAAGGAGTGGATGAAAAGTCCCGTAGAGATAAGTCTACTATACCACCACTAAAATCAGCGTCATAAGAAGCATTTCCTGATTTTAAAACCTGGATATTATCAATCAAATTTGTTGGGAATACATCGAGTTGTAGGGTATTACGATCTGGATCAAGACCTGGAATTTCCATACCATTAAGAAGAGTTTTTGAATATCTATCTCCAAGCCCCCGCACATAAACGTACTTGCCTTCTTGAATTGAAACCCCTGGCACCCTTCTAACTGCTTGGGCGATATCTCCGTCCCCAGCTCTTCGAATTGCTTGTAATGACAATCCATCCAAAACAACAGCAGCATTTTTTTGAATACTTAAAACAGATGCTTCGTTATTTCTCTTCTGAGTTGTGGTTACAACGACTTCCTCTAATTCAGAAGAGGCTGGTTGAAGAGTTACACTTATAGGAGCAACATCTCCAACCTTAAGTTCTATGTCAGATATTTTTACTGTTGAATAACCTACAAAACTGATATCTATTGTGTAGACACCAGCCGGTAGATCAGAGAAGGAGAAATTTCCGTCAAAATCGGTAGTTGAGCCTTCTAGGTTGACTAAACTTCCATCCTCTGATTGAGAATAAAGGATGACATTTGCAAATGGTAGAACATCATTGAACTCACCATCAATTACTTTTCCATCAATAGTGGATTGAGCTAAAACAAGAAATGGAAGAAGGGTTAAAACAAAAAAGTAAAGTAAATTATTGGTTCTCATATTTATATATTAAAAAGGGCCTATGTAAAACATAGACCCAAATTTCTGAAAAAAATTGGTTTTAAATTAATCAAATCATAGTTATTTATTTGCTTGGGCATCCCAAACTGACCAACCCGTAAATTCAGATAAATCTGCACCTTGATCAGCATCTGGAGATGTTCCAATTGTAGCCCAACTTGAAAAAGTCGAATTAATATCTAGGTTGCTATTGTCTAAAACTGTGTTGCTATCTACAATTGTTGCTTGAACAAAAGCGCCATTATAATACCAATCGCTAAAAATCAAATTAGCCGATCCAGCTGGATCTGTTCCAAATGTTCTTGGCGTTGTAAAACTTTTATAGTTTCCATTGTTATTTTGAAAACCTTCCATAGCCGACATTGTAGACAAATTTGCTGCCGTTCCAGTTAAGTGAACGTCTTGAACGATAGAGTAACTGTTCTCCTTGAACTGTCCTCCCTTATCTGAATCTGTTGCAGCTTGAGTATATCTTCCATAAATGGTAATATTCTTCGTTGTATTTTGATTACCAGTGTCATCAGCAGGATTTCTAGGTCCATCGTATTCAAAGGCAGTATCAGAATCATGAGCTAGTTCGATAACTGCATTATCAATTGTTCCATTCCAGCCGTAATCGGTATCAAGTCCGTCATCTTGGTGAGAATAAATTATCATATTAGATAGATTAACCGATCCACCAAAAATTTCTAGACCGTCATCACCAGAAGCGTAACTTTCAATATGTGATACACTTGTACCATTACCAACACCACCAAGAGTTAATCCTTGAAGTTCTGAATCTGGAGCAACTTGAGTTCCTGTGTGTCTAATTGAAATGTAAGCTATTTCACCAGAAGAATCAGCATCATCAGAACCACCATACATATTCCATGTATCAGAACCAATTGCCACTACTCCTTCTATGGCCTCTTCTGTTTTACTGTCTGAAATCGTAGCTTTTCCAAGAAGTACTAATCCTCCCCACTTACTTCTATCTAAAGCAGTTCTATTTGGACTCACAAAATTACCGCCTGCAATTTGCTTAGCTGTAATTTGATCATTTGAATCGGTCATAATAATTGGGGCAGATGCTGTGCCAACCGCATTAATAGTTCCGCCTCTTGCAACAACAATAGCAGTAGCATCGTTACCTGTTCCAGGTAAAGCTTTGATTAAAGTACCAGCCTCAATACTTAATGTAGCACCATCTTGTACAACAATTTTTCCACCTATTATATAAGTTTTGTCTTTTGTCCAAGATGTGACACCGGTCAATTTAGTAATACCACCAGTAGAACCAAGTTCTACTATTGTTTGTTGAGCAGCAAGCGCCGCACTTACAGCAGCTTCAAATGCTTCTGCGTCTCCAAATCCAGCTGTAACAGCTTCTGTTGCAGCAGCTCTTGCAGCGTCTGCAGCAGCTTGTGCAATTTGATCACTAGATGGATATGCAGCCAGTGCAGCAGCTACAGCTGCGTTTACAATTCTTTGTATATCTGCATCTGAAACAGTAGCGTCGTCTTTTGAACAAGATGAGATTAGGATTGTAATTGAAAGTATAAAAGTTATGAATTTTTTCATGATTTATTTTAATTAAAATTATAGCCCAAATCTATTTATATCAATACCCATTTTTTTTAACTCACTGTTAAAAATCAAGATGTGTTTTTTAAATAATTGTTATCTAATGTTAGCAGAATGTTACCATGAGTTTAATATTATATTTAGATAATTATATTTTGCTTATAAAACCTATTATTTTTGCTACATGGAATGGGAGAGATTACTTTCGTTAAAAAGATTTGGCGATACGCAAAAAAGAGTTAGAAATCAACAAAATGAAATACGATTAGGATTTGAAGTTGATTACGATAGAATCGTTTTTTCTTCTCCATTTAGGTCTTTGCAAGATAAAACGCAAGTAATACCATTTTCTAAAACAGATTTCGTTCATACTCGTCTTACCCACAGTTTGGAAGTATCTGTAGTAGGAAGAAGTCTGGGAAGGATGGCAGGGGTTGAAATTTTAAAAGTAAATCCTGATTTACAAAAAGTACATGGATATCAAGCTAACGATTTCGGGGCAATTATTGCAGCTGCCTCACTCGCTCACGACATTGGAAACCCTCCCTTCGGTCATAGTGGAGAAAAGGCGATTGGCCAATTTTTCAAAACTGGAAAAGGAAAAGAATTTGAATCCGTGTTAAGTAAGGTTCAGTACCAAGATCTTTGTCTTTTTGAGGGGAATGCAAACGGGTTAAAAATTTTAACCGAGTCTTTAAATGGAAACGAAGGTGGACTTAGATTAACATACGCATCTTTAGGCTCATATATAAAATATCCCAGGTTTTCATATCCAAATGCAAATTCGAATCATGTTGCGAGCAAAAAATTTGGAGTTTTCAAATCCGAAGAAGGAATTTTTGAAGATATAATAGATGATCTAGGATTAAAAATTAGTGGAGAAATTGTACGCCACCCTCTTGCTTATTTAGTTGAAGCTGCAGATGATATTTGCTATACGATAATTGATTTTGAAGATGGAATTAATTTGGGATGGATATCCGAAGATTATGCTCTAGAATATTTTATCAAACTAGTTAAGGACAACATAGATACTAAAAAGTACAACTCTTTAATTCACACTTCTCAGCGAATAGCTTATTTAAGGTCACTTGCAATAAATAACCTAATTGTAGATTCGGTAGATCAATTTTTAAAAAATTATCAAAATATTATGACCGGGCAATATCCGCACGCCCTTCTTGATAAGAGCAAATACAAGGCTCAGATGGAAGACATTATTTCAATTAGTAAAGAAAAAGTTTATCGCTCTGAAAATGTTCTAAAAAAAGAGATAATTGGATACAAAATAATCAACTCTCTTTTAAAAAATATCACTTCAGCTGCGTTAAATAAATTTCATAACAAAGAGACTTCATATGATAAACTCATTTTAAGGCTTATTCCAAAAAATCATCCAATTGTTGATCAAAAAAGTATTTACAAAACGTTTCTTAATAGTGCTTGTTTTGTTGCTAGTTTGTCAGACAGTAGAGCAATGCAATTGGAAAAATCTTTTTTTACCCTTTAAGTGTCAAATAAAATAAATGTAAAAAACACAATTATAGTTTTGTTTTAAAAAACTATTTTTAAATTTATTAGATGAAACACAAATTACTTTTAGCATTTTCTATTTTACTTCTTATTGGATGCGATGGTGAAATTTCTATAGTGGATTCTCCAAACACAAAATCTAGAAATAGTCATTACATAAGTAACAGAGCACCTCTTCAGCCAAGTAAACTGATAAAATTACCGATCGGATCGGTAAAGCCTGAAGGTTGGCTTTTAGAATATTTTAATAGACAAAAAAGTGGTCTTACAGGAAATTTAGGAAAAATAAGCGCCTGGCTAGATAAAAAAGATAACGCTTGGCTTTCCAAGGGTGGTGAAGGTAAGTGGGGATGGGAAGAAGTCCCATACTGGTTGAAAGGTTATGCTAATATTGGATATATTACAGAGGATAAAGAAATGATTGATGAGGCTAAAATATGGATTGAATCTGTTCTAAATAGTCAGCAGGAAGATGGCTTTTTTGGACCTTCTTTTGCATGGGAGAGTTATATTTCCGAGGAGTTCAGGACTAAAGAGCAAGAACAGAAAAAGAAGAAAGCGATCGATTTTTGGCCCAATATGATTATGCTCTATTGCCTTCAATCTTATTATGAATATTCTAATGACCAGAGGGTTATTGATCTTATGACAAACTACTTTAAGTTTCAACTTGATATTGAAGAAGAAGAGCTTCTTTCAGACAAACATTATTGGCACAGAATTCGTGGTGGCGATAATTTACACAGTGTAATATGGTTGTACAATAGGACTGGAGAAAAATGGTTGTTGGAACTTGCTGAAAAGATATACAGAAGAACCGCTTCATGGACAAGTAGAGGACACGATTTAAAGGATATAGAAAGTTCAAAAGCCAAAAGAGAAGGAGTCGAATATCCAGAATGGTTTACAGATATTATTGATTGGCATAATGTAAATATCGCCCAAGCATTTAGAACACCGGCTCAATACTATTTACTTAATGGAGATGAAGCGTACCTTAATGCAACGTATGAAAATTTCAATATCGTAAGAGATCATTTTGGCCAAGTTCCTGGTGGAATGTTTGGAGGTGATGAAAATGCTAGACCTGGTTATGATGACCCGAGACAAGGAATTGAGCTTTGCGGAATTGTTGAACATATGAATTCGGATGAACACTTGCTAAGAATAACTGGAGACATTTTTTGGGCAGATCATTTAGAAGATATAGCATTTAATTCGTATCCAGCTTCCGTCTCTCCAGATTTTAAAGCCGTTAGATATATCACGAGTCCAAACATGGTTATAAGTGACTCTGAAAGTCATGGTCCAGGAATTGCAAACTGGGGACCATTTATAAACTTTAATCCTTTTAGTTCAAGGTGCTGTCAGCACAATCACACCCAAGGATGGCCCTATTTTACTGAAAACTTGTGGATGGCTACTCCGGACAACGGACTAGCTGCGGTTGTTTATGCGCCTTCAATTATAAATGCGAAAGTTGGGAACGATACAGAAGTTTCAATAAATAATAAAACAAAATATCCATTCGAGGACAATCTATTATTTGAATTCAAAATGAACAAATCGGATGCTTTTCCTATATACTTTAGGATTCCTTCTTGGGCTGAAAATTCTGAAATTCTTATAAACGGAAAAAAAGTTCATGTAAAAGCTGTGGCAGGAAAATACTTAAGGATCAACCGTAAGTGGTCAGATGGTGATTTAGTAAATTTAGATTTCCCCAAAAAAATAATCTTAAAGACTTGGGAGAAAAATCACAATAGTGTAAGTGTGAATTACGGACCTTTAACTTTTTCCCTTAAGATTAAAGAAAATTATATAAATAAGCCGAGTGATAAAAGTGCTATTTTTGATTCTAAATGGCAAAGTGATGTTGATAAAGACAACTGGCCCACTTATGAAATAT
>JBELIL010000067.1:0-9103 GCA_042090925.1 Flavobacteriales bacterium | reverse complement strand
CTCTCTGGGATTATCTCTTTTAGTTACTGGTCATCTAGGAGGCAATATTACACACGGTAGTGACCATTTAATTGAACCTTTATCAACTGAAATAAAAAGTTTACTAGGCTTTGAGTTAAAAGATAATGTTATAGAAATTGATCCTAACAATTATCAAAATGTTGTATTATATAGCAATGTTATTCAACCAATTTTAAATCAGAAATGTGTTTCATGTCACAACGACAAAAAAACAAAAGGGGGCCTTAAAATGAATAGCTATGATGCCATCATGAAGGGAGGTAAAAATGGGGCAATTCTAATTATTAATAATTCAACAGAAAGTAAAATACACAACAGAATGACTTTACCAATGGAAGATCGTTATCATATGCCCCCAAAATCAAGGATCCAGCCTAATAAGGAAGAAATTGAGTTGATCAAAATTTGGATTGATAATTCTGCAAGTAAAAACGCTTTGGTTGGCGATTTACCAATACCAAAGGAAATGTTAACTTCTTTTTTCCCAGAAAAACCTAATGGAATCTTTCCAGAAACAGATATAGAACCGGTAAATAATATTCAGCTATCTAATTTAAGAGATAGAGGGTTTTTGGTTGTAAATATTTTTGAATCGTCACCTTTTATAAAGATATCATGTATTAATATTTCTGATTTTAACGACAAATCAATTGAACAATTAGTAAGTGTTAAAAACAATATTGTTGAATTAGACCTTAGTTATACTAAGATTACAGACAATATTTTTGAAAGCCTTAAAGGTTTTAAAAACTTAACAGTTTTAAAATTAGACAATACTAAAATTAGTGGTGAAAAGTCCAATATTTTGTCAAACCTGCCAAATTTAAAAAAAATAAGTCTAGTAAATACTCCTTTTGATCTTAACTATATTTCTTATTTTTATAAATACCCTAAACTATCAAGCGTTAATTTGTTTAAATCCAGCAAACAAAATATTGATAAAGCTTTAATTCCAGATAGTTTAAAACATATTTTTAATTTGGGAGATTTGAAACTGGAAAAAATAAGCTCTGATGATATTGTTTATCCATTTAAAGTTTATGGGGAGTAACTCTAAAATTTATATCTTTTAAATGCTTCTATTGCTTGATATTCAGTCAAGCCTAATTTATTAAATCTTACAGCAGTATTTCGATTTCGCTCTTCTGCTCTAAGCCAAAATTCACGTTTATCTTGACCCTGATACATTACTTTGTCTTTCTGAGATTGATGAGATAAAATTGAATTTCTTTTTTGGACCACTTGCTCAGGACTCATTGGGACTGCCATATCAATTTCATGAATATCCCATTCTTGCCAAGCACCTCTGTAAAGCCATAGCCAACAATCTTTCATAAATAATTTACTTTTTAATTCTGAAATTGACTCAAAGAGTATATCCAAACAAATTTTATGGGTTCCATGTGGATCTGCCAGGTCTCCAGCAGCAAAAATTTGGTGTGGTTTTAACTCTTCAATCAACCCTTTGATAATATTTATATCTTTTTGAGATGGATCTTTTTTCTCAACTTTACGAGTTTGATAAAAAGGGAGATTGAGAAAATGTAAATTATTTTCATCTAAATTTAGAACTCTAGTGGCTGCTATACATTCACTTTTCCGAATGTCTCCTTTTAATTTGTTTAACTCATTACTATCAATAGTACCTTCTTTTTTGTTGGCTAACTCTAATTTGAGATTATTCATTTTTTTTGAATCTCCACTGGTTGCAATTGATACATCTACGTATCTTCTAGCATCCTCGTCTGAAACTGCAATATTTCCTGAAGTTTGATATGCAACATAAACTTCGTGATTTTGGTCAATTAATCTAGCTAAAGTACCACCCATTGAGATAACGTCATCATCGGGATGTGGACTAAAAATAAGGACTCTTTTCTTTGCTGGTACTGCTCTTTCGGGTCTGTTTTCATCAGAATGATTTGGTTTTCCTCCAGGCCATCCAGTAATTGATCTTTGTAATTGGTTAAACATCCATATATTTAATTCATAACCTGAACCTTTGGTTTCTAACAAATCTGATAATCCGTTTTCGTTATAATCTCTTTGAGTTAGCTTTAATATTGGTTTTTGTAATTTATTACATAGCCAAGCTATTGCTTTTTTTCTTAAAGAGTCGGTCCATTTACAATCCGTAACTAACCATGGGGTTTTGTATCTAGTGAGTTCTGAACTAGCCTCTTCGTCAAGTATAATAGAAGTATTATTATGAGCTTGAAGAAAAGATGCGGGAACCATACTTGATATAGGACCTTCTATCGATTTTGCAACTTTCTTTGACTTTTTGTGACCCCATGCAAGCAAAACAATCCTTTTTGCTCTCATTATAGAATACACTCCCATAGTAATGGCTTTGTCTGGCACATTGTCAATTCCATTAAAGTCACCTGCAGCGTCCTCTTTTGTAATAAAGTCCAATGAAACTACTCTAGTCACTGAGTTTTTATTAGCTCCGGGTTCGTTGAATCCGATATGACCGGTTCTTCCAATTCCAAGCAGCTGGAAATCAAGACCTCCAAGATCATTTATTTTTTTTTCATACTCGTTACAATAACTATAAATATCTTTTGAAGAAATATCCCCTTCAGGAATGTTGATATTCTCCTTTGGGATATCTATATGATCGAACAAATGATAACTCATAAAATGATTATAACTAAGCAAGTCATCTCTTTGGATAGGAAAATATTCATCCAAATTAAAAGTGATAACATTTTTAAAACTTAGTCCCTCTTTTTTATGAAGAGAAACCAGTTCTTTATAAACTCCTATAGGAGACGAACCTGTTGCAAGACCGAGAATATAGGGTTTGTTTATACAAGAACGGATACCAGTAGCAATCTCTTCAGCAACTAGTTTTGACGCTTCAGCAGCAGAAGCAAAAGTAACATTGTGGATTCTTTCGAATCTAGTGTTTTGAAATTTACCTGGGGCATCATAAAAAATATTTTCGCTTCCCATAGATTAAATGCTAAAATACAAATATAGTAAATATAAATATCTAGAAGCCTGCAGCGTTTCCATCCTTTCTTGATTCTGATGCACCATAGTAAACTTTATTTTTTTTATCTACTTGAATTGCTTGATATCCTCCATATGAGCCAAGATCAAAACCAACTTCATGACCAAATTTCATTAGCCTTCTTATCGATTCGTAATCAAAACCACTCTCTAAATAAATTTTACCTCCATCCATCATTTTTCCACCTGTAGGCTGATCATCAGAAGAATGACGAATTCTTGGAGCATCTCCAGCTTCTTGAAGATTCATTTTAAAATCTATTAAGTTTATTACAATTTGAGCATGTCCCTGTGGTTGCATAGCACCCCCCATCAAACCAAAACTAACCCATGGGTTTCCATCTTTTGTTATAAAGGCGGGGATAATAGTATGAAAAGGTCTCTTTTTAGGTTCATAGATATTGAAGTGTCCTTCCTCTAATGAAAAAAGTTCACCCCTATCTTGGAGCATAAAACCCAATCCAGGAGGAACCATACCCGAACCCATACCTCTATAATTACTCTGAATCAATGAAACCATGTTGCCTTCTTGATCTGAGGTGGTAAGATAAATTGTATCTCCATTTTCTAATTTCCCGGGGCTAACACTTTTTGAGGACTTTAAGGTGTCTATTTCTTTTCTCCTTTTTTTAGCATAATCTTTTGATATCAAGTATTTGGTTGGAATTTTGTTAAAGTACGGATCAGCATAGTATTTAGCCCTGTCAGCATAAGCAATTTTTTTAGCTTCTACGAAATGGTGGATATATTCAGCCGAACCAAAGCCCATTTTTTGAATATCAAATCCTTCCAAAATATTTAAAATTTGAAGCG
The DNA here is from genome assembly GCA_042090925.1 of Flavobacteriales bacterium. GTDB lineage: Bacteria > Bacteroidota > Bacteroidia > Flavobacteriales > Flavobacteriaceae > TMED96. Next base: position 5,248 of record JBELIL010000067.1, on the reverse strand, counting down.
CAGCTATTCCTTGCCCATTGGGAGGTAATTCCCATACATCATAACCTCTATAGTTAGTGGAGACTGGATCTACCCACTCAGATTTGTGGTTTTGTAGATCTTCTTCGTCTAAAAAACCCCCTTGTTCCTTTAAAAATTTACTAATTGTCTTAGCCACAATTCCTTTGTAAAATCCATTTCTACCCTCTTTTCCAATTATTTTTAAAGTGTTTGCAAGATCTGAATTTTTAAATATTTGTCCTTTTTCAGGGGTTTTCCCATCAATCATGTATGTGTCTTCAAAATTAGGATATTCTTTAAATCTTTTTGAAGCAGCTGACATGTAATATGCAACAAGTTCCGTAACAGGAAACCCGTTTTCTGCATATTCAATGGTGGGCATTAAAATTTCAATCATGCGTTTTGTTCCAAATTTTTTGTGTAATGAAAACCATCCGTCAACACAACCAGGAACTGATACTGGTATAGGTCCGTAAGATGGTATTGTTTTTATTTTTTTACTTTTAAAATATTCTAGTGTGAGATTTCTTGGAGATCTTCCACTAGCATTTAATCCATAAAGTTTCTTTTCTTTTTCAACCCAAACAATTGCAAATAAATCTCCTCCTATACCATTTCCTGTTGGCTCCATTAAACCAAGAGCAGCGTTTGCAGCAATGGCTGCATCAATGGCATTACCACCAGATTTTAAAATATCTAGTCCAATTTGAGTTGCTAACGGATGGCTAGTTGCAACCATTCCATTTTGGCTTATCACCTCTGATCTAGATGAAAATTTTTTTCCAGTGATTCTATCTTGACTATAACTAAAATTAAAAATTAATAGAAATACAACCCTAAAAATATTATTAATATAATCCTTCATCTATCTATTTTGTTCCCATTTCCAAGCTGAATCAATCGCATTTTCAAAACTAACTTTCGATTTCCAATTTAATATTTTTTTAGCTTTTGAAGTATCAGCATAAGCAGAAATCACATCACCTTTTCTTCTAGGGCTAATATCATATTGAATTTTTTTACCAGAAACTTTTTTGAAACAGTCAATAACTTCTTTAACAGTTTTCCCTTCACCTGTGCCAACATTAAACACGTCATAAATATTATTTGTGTTATTTGAAAAAAGATACTCTAATGCAGATATATGGACATCCGCAAGATCCGTAACATGAATGTAGTCTCTAATACAAGTTCCATCTTTAGTTGGATAATCATCACCGTAAACAGCCAATTTTTTTAATTTTCCAATAGCAAATTGCGTAATTATTGGCACAAGATTTTGAGGAATATTTCTAGGGTCCTCTCCAATTAAACCTGAGGGGTGAGCACCAATTGGATTAAAGTATCTCAGGATTACAGTACCGAATTTTGATTCTATTTTTGTTTTATCCTCTAAGATATTTTCACAAATTTTTTTTGTGTTACCATACGGTGACTCAGATTTTTTTAAAGGTGTTTTTTCAGTAATTGGCAACTTATCTGCCTGTCCGTAAACAGTACATGAGGAGCTAAAAATAAAATTTATATTGGAATTTATATGGTTAAGAATGTTTATAAGACTTTGTATGTTATTATGATAATAATCCAAAGGTTTTTTAACGCTTTCGTCTACAGACTTTTTTGCTGCAAAGTGAATAATCCCATCAAAACTATTATTTTTTTTAAAAAAAGTTTTTACCCTTGAAGCATCGGTTAAATCAAATTCAAAGAAGTCTGGAGAAGTATTTGTTATTCTTTGTATTCTGTTTAAAACATCTATAGATGAGTTAGATAAGTCATCTATGATACAAACTTTATATCCTTTATCTATAAGTGCAATTGTTGTGTGTGATCCAATATATCCCAGCCCCCCTGTAACAAGAATAGATTTATTATTCATTGGAATTTTTAATACTTTTTATAATGGTCAATATATCTTTTGCAGAGGTAAGATCAGGTATATGTTCAAAGAAGGGTAGTGCATCAAAACTATTTGGAAATTCTTTTATGTAATTCCTTACGGCCTCAGGAATTTCTTTTTCCTTTCTTTCAGGATGTAGAGGGCAATTTTTTATAAATGGATAGATGGTTGGCCCAAAAAACTTGAAAATATTCATGCTAACTCTAATTTTATTTAATTTATCCCTAAAATTATCAACTTCCTCTATAGGAGGCTTTTCAATTATATTTATAAGCTTATTATTCTCATTCACATTAATTAATGCAAATTTTGTTAAACGTTCATGTGGGAAATTGAGTGCATCCCTATCATAACTAATGAGGGCGTGTTGTTTCTCATCTAATTCAAAAAGTGAGTTTAAAGACTTTACAGAATATAAATTATCTCCATTAATAATAACAAAACTGTTACTTTTTAACACATCGTGTTGATCCATAGCTTGCATTAAAGCATCTGATGTTCCTAAAGGTTTTTCTCTATCTTTAGGTTTTTCTTGAATTGCAAAATTCACTTTTATATCCAAAAAACTATTTTTAAAAACTTCAGATTCAACAAAAGTCTTAAAAGCTGAATTCTCTGGAGAAGTAATTAAAAAAACCTCACTAACCCCAGCGTTTAAAGCGTTTTTAAGTATAAAGTATAGCAGGGGTCTTTTATCATTACCAAGGGGAATTAATGTTTTGTGTGAACTTTTAGCTACATCAGATACATTTTGATCCAAATTAACATCATTTAAAGTTTTTTTCAACCTTGATGATGCTCCACCAGCTAAAATTATAAGAATCCTTTTTTTGTTTTTCATACTAAATTAAATTAACAGAAAATGCACTTTTAGCTCCTGCTTCAATAATTGAATCTATGACTTTTTGTTCACTTTGTGCCTCAGTCATGGCAAAAAAACAGCCGCCACCTCCTGACCCAACAATTTTAACAGCAGATGCTCCTGCGGTTTTGGCAGCATTCATCATATAAATCATTTCTTGTGGAGTATTGTTTAATTTTTTGTCTAGAATTTCTTGGTGAGCATTTACAAGATTAGCAATTTTTTTCATGTCCGGAACTGGATTTTTAAGTTCCAATAATGCATTTTGGGTTATTTCATGATTAAAGATGGCTGCGTAGAAGTATGGGTGAAGTTCAAAAGGCAAGTTTTTTCTTAAATCATAAAAATCCTGTTTTTTTGCATCATGAATCCTAAAATTTGAATTATGTTTTACTATCACTTCTATAGATTTTAGGGCGTTGTTTTTTAATTCTGACAAAATACCTTGAGTGTTTTTTTCGATGCCCGAGTCACCAATAATTAAACTTCCTAGTGAAACTTTTAATCGTTCGCAAGTACCATCAATGGTGTTTATATGAAGCATTCCACCAATTGAAATGGTATACTGATCCATTAAACCTCCAGCTTCATCGAATTCTAGCACTTCACTTTCATATGCCCATCTAGCAAGTTGTTCGTCACTAAATTTGTTAGTATTTCCAGAAGCTTTTATTAAAAATCTTATCCACGCAACTGTAAGAGCAGATGAACTTGATAAACCTGATTTAATAGGGATGTCTCCTGTTATTTCAATATTGTATCCTTCATTTATTATAATTCCATTTCTTCTTAAAACCCGCATAGAAGAGCGAAAGTAATCTCCCTTTTGAAGGATTTCCAAAGGCTCATTTAAATTAATCTTGATCTGAGAATCAAAGTCAATTAATATCAAGCTTAGGTACTCATCTCCATTTGTCTCTCCTTTGATTCTGACGAACCTGTCGATAGTTCCTGCAATAACTGGTAAAGTCAAATAATCTTGGTGATCTCCAAAAAAACAAACCCTTCCGGGGGCTTTCGATTCTATCATGATATATTTAAAATTATTTTAAAAATAATTAGTGTATAATATACATATCTTATACTCTTCATGGAGTATAAAATTAAAATTTTTCAATTGACTTCAACATTTATTTTAACCAAAACGTGAAATTTTAATGATATGCTATTTCTTATTAAAACTTTGTATTTAATTTGTAATTGTAATGATTCATGATAAAAACAAATTAAAAAAAGTAGCGGGATCTTTTCCAACTGGAGTAACTGTTGTAACAATTAAAAAACCCTCTGGAGATACACATGGTATGACTGCTAGTTCATTTCTTTCATTATCACTAAATCCACCAATGGTTCTCTTTGCAGTTAAAAAAGAAAATGAAATTATAACATATATTGAAAAAGGTAAAAAGATGGGAATAAGTATACTCTCTGAGGGTATGTTAGATGAAAGTGATCATTTTGCTAACGTTAAGTTAATGAAAGCAACACCTATTTTTTATGATGTAGACGAAGTCAAAATTTTAAAAGGCTCAATTGCTTGGTATTCTGTTTCAATAAGAAAAATCTACGATGAAGGAGATCATAAAATTATTATTTGTGAAATTATCGATCTAGATATTAAATCAAATAAAAACCCTCTTTTATATTATAGAGGATATGGTAAAATATCTAGGAAATAAAATTTTTTTTTAAATAAATTTTACTCTCACAAAAAACACTACTTTTGCTGTTCACATTTGTGAATGTTGTTTTACATTGTAATTATACAATGTGTCGTAGAGACCAATGAAGAGCTTTCCGTATTTTGGAGGGCTTTTTTTGTTAATCCTCAATTATAACCGGCCCACCACTAGTTTTAATTTTGTTTTCTAAAGAATTAAGCTCCTTACTCATTTTGTTATCAAAAAGGAATTTTATCTCAACATTCATTTGTCTTGCAATATCTAAACTTTCTAGGTGCAATTTCGTTGGCCCATAGGATGAAGAAAGTCCTTGACTAGCTACTCTAATTCTATTATACAGTGAAGGAGGATTTTTTTCTCCAATTTCCATCTTAGATTCATTCCCTAAAACTTTTCTCTTGATTGATAAAAATGAATTTTTCAAATTTTGAAAACCCAAAACCAACTCATCAGTACCCCTTGGAGTATTGTCAATTGCAATTTTTAAAGACTTTATTTTTTCACCAACAGTTTTTAATTTGTGTTCTATGAATTCAATATCATTATAAACTTTAAAGTAGTCATCCATGTATTTGTTGTATTTTTCAAAACTGGTCCCTTTTAAGGTACTTTCATAAATTGGTGTTAGCTTAAAACTTTTCTTTTCACTTAACTTGGTTGTCAATCCATTTTCCACTAAATACATTGAGGCACTATACTTACCGGGCTTTACAATGGGACCCTTTAATCTGTTTTCATTGTTTGAATCATTTAGAGATCCTTTGTACATATGCCTTAGATCCCAAGTTATTCTGTGGGTACCCT
>JBELIL010000066.1:0-9233 GCA_042090925.1 Flavobacteriales bacterium | reverse complement strand
TTATTCCCAGAACAATCCATCTGAGTTTATTGTTGTTCTTGATGCAGGTCATGGAGGACATGATTCAGGCAATACAGGAAATGGTTTTTTAGAAAAAAAAATAGCTTTACAAACCTCAATACAAATAGGAAACTACATAAAGAACAATTCAAATATTAAAGTAATATATACTAGAAGTAAAGATAGATTTGTCAAGTTAAGTGAAAGGGCTGCAATAGCTAATCGATCTGATGCCGATCTATTTATTTCTATTCATTGCGATGCCTTTACTTCGCCTAAGGTTTATGGGGCAGGAACTTTTGTTCTTGGGTTACACAGAAATGAAGATAATTTAAGAATAGCTCAAAAAGAAAATTCGGTAATATTTTTAGAGGAAAATTACCGATCTAATTATGAAGGATTTGATCCTAATAACCCAGAATCTGTTATAAGTTTAGTTTTAATGCAAGAAACCTATCTTGAGCAAAGTATAGAGGCAGCAAATACTATTCAAAAAAGTTTTGTTAAAAACTTAGATAGAAAAGATCGTACCGTAAAACAGGCTGGATTTCAAGTTCTAAGAGAAACTTATATGCCTAGCGTTCTCGTGGAGCTTGGTTTTTTGACAAATAAGAAAGAAGGTGCCTATTTAAATTCCAAAGCGGGTCAAAAGGAAATGAGTGAAACTATAGCCAAAGGAATTATAAATTATAGAAATAAATTATTTTCATCTGTTTTTATAGAAAAAAAAAGGTTGACTGAATTTGAACAAACACAAAAAATTGAAATTAATAATAATAAAAAGTACTCGGATATAGTTTTTAAAATTCAACTTCTGGCGACTTCTAAATCAAAATCAATTAGGAAGAGCAACTTTAAAAACCTTAATAATATTTCAAAATCTAAGGAAGGTAAAATTTATAAATATTATTATGGTAGTGTAAAAACTTATAACGAAGCTAAAAAACTAAAAATAAAAGCTGAGAAACTAGGTTTTAAGGATTCATTTATAGTAGCTTTTAAGAATGAGAAAAAAATAAATATTTCTCGAGTTATTGATAATAATAATTGAATTTTGAGTAAAATAATACTTAATTTTATTATAAATTAATAATTTGGGACTTTCAAAGGAAATAAAAGCTCTACTGGTTATATTATCTGGAATATTTCTCTTTCTGTTGGGATACAATTTTCTTAATGCAACTTCTCTTTTTAAAAAAGAAAACAATCTATTTGCATTATATGACAATGTAGAAGGTTTACAAGTTGGCACTAAAGTAACAGTGAATGGACTTTCTGTAGGCAAAGTAGCTGAGATTGACTTTTTACCTAATACAACTAAAATACTAGTTTCTTTCACCATCAGAAATGATGTTATTTTTTCGAAAAATAGTGTTGCAGAACTTTACGAAGCAGGATTAATCGGCGGAAAGTCAATAGCTATTCACCCAGTTTATGATAATTTTATAAAATTTAAATCAGGTGATACTCTTATATCTTCTGTTAAACCGGGATTAACAGATATAGTAAATCAACAAATCGCGCCTTTGCAACAAAAATTGGAGAAAGTCCTTACTAATGCAGATTCCCTTTTTTCAGGGGTCAATAATGTATTAAATAGTGAAGGTAAAAATAATTTATCAATTACACTGGAAAATCTTTCATCGGCAGTAAAAAACACGAATGAACTCGTTTCTAGAGTCAACTCTACTTCTAAAAATCAAAATAAAAATATTAATAAAACTATTGTAAACCTCTCGATGATAAGTGAAAACATAAATAAGATATCTGACTCTTTATCTAAATCTAACTTAAAACAAACAATCCACAACATTGAAAAATTATCTTCTAATTTTAATCAGATTCTTTCAGAAATCCAAAATGGAAAGGGTACTATAAATAAACTTTTATATGAAGATAGTTTATATCAAAACCTTAAACATAGTACCGAATCAATTGAAATACTTGTAAAAGATTTAAAGTCTAATCCTAAGCGATATGTTAACTTTTCTTTATTTGGGAGGAAAGAAAAAGTTAATTAATAAGTTTTATGAATAAAGTAAATTTTATTATTCTTGCATAGTATAATTAGTATATTTGTATAAATGATAAGTTACATAGACAATTTTTTATTTCTATTAGCCTTTATATTATCAATATTTTTATTTTCATATAATTTTAAAAAAATATTACATAATATAAGATTAGGAAGAGATGAAAATCGTTTTGATAAACCAAGACTTAGATTAAAAAATATGTTAAGGGTCGCCTTCGGCCAAGGCAAAATGGTAAGTCGTCCAATTGCAGGAATCCTTCATTTAATTGTATACATTGGTTTTATAGTTATAAATATTGAACTTGTTGAAATTATAATTGACGGTGTTTTTGGTTCTCACAGAATTTTTTCATCATATTTTCCTAGACTATACAACATCCTTATTGGTAGTTTTGAAATTCTAGCTTTTTTAGTTTTGATTTCGGTCATTATTTTTTGGATTAGACGGAATATTTTAAAAATTAAAAGGTTTCTTAAAGAAGAGATGAGTGGATGGCCTAAGTTAGATGCTGATCTTATTTTATATTTTGAAATTATTTTGATGACTTTATTTTTGACTATGAACGGAGCAGACTATACTATTCAATTAAACTATCCTCAAAATGAAGTTTACATAAGAGCGGGTAGTTATCCAATAAGCCAATTTTTGGTTCCAATTTTTCAAGATTTAAGTCTCAATAATCTTATTTTACTAGAGAGGCTCTCTTGGTGGTTTCATATTTTAGGTATTTTTATTTTCTTGAATTATCTTTATTACTCAAAACATCTTCATATTCTATTAGCATTTCCCAATACATACTACGCAAATCTGGAATCAAAAGGAAAATTCAAAAATATTGACAGTATAACTTCTGAAGTTAAATTAATGTTGAACGATGATAATAATTATGAGGATAGCGATAGTTTAGAGGTGGAAACTTTTGGGGCCAGTGATGTTACGGAACTTTCTTGGATTCAATTACTTAATGCTTACAGCTGTACAGAATGTGGACGTTGTACAAGTGAGTGCCCAGCAAATTTAAGTGGAAAAAAACTTTCCCCAAGAAAAATTATGATGGATACAAGAGATCGATTAACTGAAATTTCTAAAAAAAGAAAAGCAAAATCAGAAAAAAAATTCAAAGGAGATGGAAAAAAATTATTGGGTGATTACATTTCAACTGAAGAGATTTGGGCTTGTACTTCTTGTAATGCTTGTGTTGAGTCTTGTCCAATTGATATAGACCCATTGTCAATTATTATGAGCATGCGACAATACCTTGTGTTAGAAAAATCAGCAGCACCCTATGACTTAAATAATATGATGAATAATATTGAAAATAACGGAGCTCCTTGGCCCTTCAACCAAGAAGATAGAACTAATTGGATTAATTAAACAACAAGAACATAATGGTAAAAAAAGATGAAAATAGAGATTTAAATAAAAAAGTAGAAAACGGAAATGTAGTTAGTCCGGTTTTACCAAAGGGTGTTAAGAACTATTTAATAGACATTGATGGTACTATTGGTGATGATATTCCTAATGAAGAACCCGAGAGAATGGTTACAGCAAAACATTACCCAGATGCCCTTAAGACCATTAACAATTGGTATAATGAGGGTCATATCATATGTTTTTTTACATCAAGAATTGAAAGTCACAGAAAAGTAACTGAAGATTGGCTCAATAAACATGGATTTAAATTCCACAGCCTTCTTATGGGTAAACCAAGAGGGGGGAACTACCACTGGATTGATAATCATCTTGTTAAGGCTACTAAGTATAACGGAAAATTTACTGATTTGGTTGAAAAAAAGGTTAAAATAGAAGTTTTTGACGATAATGATAACTAATTTGTATGAAGGTTCAAATTTTTTCTGATTGTGTAAAAGAGGGAAAAAATCCAGAAATCCTTTTTTGGGTCGGTTGTTCGGGTAGTTTTGATGAGCGAGCAAAAAAAATAACAAAAGCTTTTGTAAAAATTTTAAATGATGCAAAAGTAGATTTTGCTGTTTTGGGTAAAGAAGAAAGTTGTTCGGGAGATCCAGCAAAAAGATCCGGTAATGAATTTTTATTTCAGATGCAAGCTCTTGGAAATATTGAAGTAATGAATTCTTATAATATAAAAAAAATTGTTACTGCTTGTCCTCATTGCTTCAATACAATTAAAAATGAATATCCTGGGCTTGGAGGAAAATACGAAGTTTTACATCATACAGAGTTTTTAAAAAGTTTGATTGAAAATGGAAAATTAAAAATTCCAAACGGTAGTTTCAAAGGAAAAAAAATTACCTATCATGACCCCTGTTATCTTGGACGTGCAAATAACATTTATGAAATTCCTAGAGATATATTAAAAAAACTTGATGCTGAATTGGTCGAAATGAAAAGTTGCAAATCAAAAGGTTTGTGCTGCGGTGCTGGGGGAGCACAAATGTTCAAAGAACCTGAGAAAGGTAATGAAGATGTAAAAGATTTAAGAATTAAACAAGCTCTTGAAACCAAGCCTGACATTATTGCTGCAGCTTGTCCATTTTGTAACACTATGCTCTCAGATGGATTAAATGAAAAAGTTTCAGATGATAGTACCTCAATCCTTGATATATCTCAAATAATTGAAAAAGCAAAAAGGTTATAATGTTAGTTCCATTTAAATCTTTACCAAAAAATTCTAGAATATGGATATTCCCCTCCTCTAAGGAGATAGATATTCATAAAAAATCAAAAATAAAAGAAAGACTCGTTAAATTTATTTCAGATTGGACTTCGCATAATAAAAATATTCAAGCAGGTTTTGAATTGCCTTACAATAGATTTATTGTTATTGCACTTAACCAAAATCTTCAAAATGCTTCTGGTTGCTCTATTGATTCACTAATGAATATTATCCAAATTTTTGAAAAGGAGTTTGATCTAATTTTGTTAGATAGAATGAATGTTTTATACAGAGATAAAACTAGAAAAATAGAGTATTTAATTCTAAAAGATTTTGTTCAAATGGTAAAAGATAAATCAATAAACTCAAGCACCACAGTATTTAATAATTTGGTAGTAAATAAAGAAGAATATATGGAATTATGGGAAGTCCCAGCAATAAATAGCTGGCACTCTAGATATTTTAAAATTAAAAAGTAGATGCGTTTTTTTTCTGCTTTTATTTTGATTTTATCAATTGTAAATGGACAAAATTCCATAGATCCTTTATTAGATACAAATTTTAAAGGACAATTAAAATGGGTTGATAGTATATATAATACTATGAATATTGATGAAAAAATTGGTCAATTATTTATGGTTAGAATTTCTTCAGCTGCTGGTCAGAAATCATTTGACAAAACAGAGGAAAATATTTCTCAAAATCATATAGGTGGATTAATTTTTTCTAAAGGTTCTCCTTCAATATCTAATCGTTGGATGAATGCTCTTCAAAAAAGATCTAAGTTACCTCTTTTAACAGGTATGGATGCCGAATGGGGGGCGAGTATGAGGTATGACTCAATTAAAAAGTTTCCTTGGAATATGACATTAGGAGCTATTCAAGATGATGAATTAATTGAAGAAATTGGATATAAAATTGGAATTCAATTAAAAACGCTTGGCATAAATATAAATTTCTCACCTGTTGTGGACATAAACACCAATCCTTTGAATCCGATTATAGGGAATCGTTCATTTGGTGAAGATAAAGTCGATGTTGCCCGAAAATCGCTAAGAATGATGAAGGGAATGCATAGAGCCGGTATTTTAACCTGTGCTAAACATTTTCCTGGTCATGGAGAAACTATAAAAGATTCTCACTATGACCTTCCTTTAGTAAACTTTGATAAGAACCGAATTGATTCACTTGAACTTTATCCTTATAAAAAGTTGATTCCTAAAGGAATTAGTTCCATAATGGTTGGGCATTTAAATTATCCAGCTTTAGATGATGGAATTCCTTCCTCATTGTCAAAAACGATTGTAGATAGTTTGCTAATAAAAAAATTAGACTTTAAGGGCTTAATTATTACTGACGCTCTTGAAATGAAAGGTGTTTCAGAATTTAAGAAATATAAAAACATTTCACTTAGTGCATTTTTAGCTGGAAATGACATACTGCTAATTCCAGAAAATATTGAAAAAGATTTAAAAGTATTTAAAAGAGCTTACAATAAAAACATCATTACAGAAGAGAGACTTTCTTTGTCAGTAAAAAAAATACTTAAAGCAAAGTATAAACTAGGATTACATAATTATAAACCTTTAGAGGAGGCTGATTTGGTATTTAAAATAAATTCTTTATCAAATGACTACCTAATAAGAAAGTCGATGCAGGATGCAATCACATTGCTAAAAAATGATAGTTCAATTCCTCTAAGTAGACAAACAAAAGTGGGCTTTTTAAATCTAGGAGATAGCGACAACGTCTTTTACAATTTACTAAGCAAAAAATTAAATATCTCTAGGATTAATAAAAGCAACAATTACTCTCAACTCGATGAGGATAAATATGAATTTATAATAGTATCATTTTTAAAATCTAATAAGTCTCCCTGGGTAAATTCTGAATTTTCAATAAACGATCTAGAAATTATAGAAACATTGTCCTCGAAAAAAAAAGTCATCCTAGTTACTTTTACCAATCCTTACAATCTCTCAAAAATTAATTTGAACAAAATATCTGCTCTTCTATTAGCATATCAGAATAATCTTGACGGAAAATATTCAGCCTCTCTAGCAATTGTAGGAAAGAATAAAATTACTGGAAAGCTTCCTGTAAGTATTTCCACAAAATACAAATATGGTTCAGGGATAACCTTAAGACCGGATAGTCTATTTCCTATTGTAAATCCTTTCGATGTTGGAATAAATGAGATGAAATTAAAAGAAATAGATTATTTGGCAAATATTGCTATTGATTCTATGGTAGCACCTGGTATGCAGGTTCTTGCAGCAAGATACGGTAAAATTTTTTATCACAAAGCTTTTGGTCATCACACATATGACAAAGAAAGAGAGGTTAAATTGTCTGATATTTATGATGTCGCCTCATTGACTAAAATCTTATCTACTTTGCCAATATTAATCCAGGAATTTGACAAAGGGGAGATTTTATTTGACAACACACTAGGTTCTTTGTCACCAATATTTAAAAACACTAATAAGGAAAATTTAACTTTTTTGGAGATTATGTCCTATCAATCTGGAATTATTCCATGGGTGCCATTTTATAAAAAAACTCTCAGGAAGAGAGACCAAAAGCCTCTGAGAAAGTATTATAGATTTAAAGAATCAAAGAAGTATAACATTAAGATTTCAGACAAATTATATGGAAAATATAATTTAGAAAAACTACAATTTGAAAGTCTTATTGATTCAAGGCTTCTGAAAAAAGGTGAGAACTATTCTGACTTACCAACAATATTTATGCAATATGTACTTGAAGAGAAATATAATAAAAGTCTTGAAGATTTATTTATAGAGAGGGTTTCTAAACCCTTAAAACTTGAATCTACATTTTATTTACCACTTAAATATCGAGATGAAAGTGATATAGTTCCCTCAGAAATCGACAACTATTTTAGACAAAATAAACTTACAGGTTACGTACATGACATGACGGCTTCTGTTAAAGGTGGGATTAGTGGACATGCTGGACTCTTTTCTAATGCATTTGATATTGCCAAAATAATGCAAATGTTTCTTCAAAAAGGAGAATATTCTGGTTTAAACTTTTTTTCAAGCCAAACATTTGATAAGTTTAATAAAACTTATTTCAAAGAGGAGGGAAACAGAAGAGCAGTAGGATTTGATAAACCAAAACCTAAAGGTGGAGGAATGACATTTAAGGGTATATCAGAAGAAAGTTTTGGTCACTCAGGCTTTACTGGCACATTTACATGGGCTGATCCTGTAACAGAAATAATTTTTGTTTTTTTATCTAATCGAACTTTTCCGTCAATGGATAATAGGAAATTAATTGAGCAAAATATTAGAACAAGAATGCAAAAATTGCTTTATGAATCAATCATTTATTAAATGAAAATAGGTATTGTTTGCTATCCAACCTTCGGTGGAAGTGGGGTGGTTGCCACTGAACTAGGTTTGCAATTATCCAAATCTAAATATGAAGTACATTTCATAACCTATAAGCAACCAGTAAGATTAGAAATAATAAACAGTAGCTTATTCTTTCATGAAGTAAATGTCCCAGATTATCCCCTCTTTCATTATCAACCCTACGAACTTGCCTTGTCGAGCAAATTGGTAGATACGGTAAAAAAATACAATATTGAGCTTTTACATGTTCATTATGCAATTCCACACGCCTATGCGGCGTATATGACAAAGCAAATTTTACGATCTGAAAACATAAATATACCTATTGTCACTACTCTTCATGGAACAGATATAACTCTTGTTGGGAAGCATCCCTTTTATAAGCCTGCAGTACGATTTAGTATCAACAACTCAGATTTTGTGACATCTGTTTCTGAAGATTTAAAAAAAGAAACAATAAAACTATTTGATGTTAAAAAGAATATAAAGGTTATTCCGAATTTTGTTGACTTTTCGAAGCATACGCATCATAATAAAGATTTTGATAGAGAATTTATTGCTCGCGATGATGAGAAAATAATTTCACATGTAAGTAATTTCAGAAAAGTAAAAAGAACTTTAGACGTTATCGATATATTTTATAATATTCAAAAGGAGGTCAATTCAAAATTAATTATGGTTGGTGATGGACCCGATAGATTAAAATGCATGAAAAAATGTAAAGAACTGGGTATAATTGAGAAAGTAAAATTTCTTGGGAATAGTAATCAAGTTTATGATATTTTAAGTTACTCAGATTTATTTCTCTTACCATCTGAAATAGAAAGTTTTGGGCTTTCAGCATTAGAGGCAATGATGTTAAAAGCACCAATTATTTCGACTAATGTAGGGGGTCTTCCAGAGGTAAATATAGAAGGTGTTTCAGGATTCCTTTTTGATATAGGAGATATTCAAAAAATGTCATCAAAGGCAATCGAGGTTTTAAAAGATGAAGTTTTATTAAATAAAATGAAAGATGGAGCCCATATTACTGCCAAAAAGTATGATATTAAAAAAATTATACCTCAATATGAGGAAGTTTACAAACTATTTTCTAAATAATTATTTAGGATTATAAACTTTCTTAGACTCTTTATAGATTTTGTCTTTGTCAAATGTCATTTTTTTTGTTTTAAAATT
>JBELIL010000065.1:0-9592 GCA_042090925.1 Flavobacteriales bacterium | reverse complement strand
TAACAACTACCTTCCCTTCCTCGTCGCATTCGGGTCTTACTGAACCGTTTGATTCAAGATTTCTTCCATTTAAACCAAATCCAACTTCCTCAGCTATTAATCCCTTTTGATTATAATATATGCTTGAGTATGGGTTTCCATATTCTATTTTTGCTTGGTTCTCATCCAAAATATTCCTAGTATTTGATTCAGTAATTTCTTCCGCAGATATAATATTTTTTAAAATTTTTTTTGTTATTTCAGAAATTTGAGCTTCCCTTTCTTTACCTTCCTTATCATCTAAAGAATCGTTTTGCTCTAAATTATTTTTATCTAAATTCTTTTTTTTTGAATCGGGATTACTTGACTTATCATCAATTGAAACTATCGATTTTTTTTGGATTACCGTTTTAGACTTTAATTCAGATTCATTAAAATCATTATTAGGAATTGTTTTTTTTGAAGGAGTGTTGGAGGTTTCAAAATCTACTTTTTTAATTATTTTTTTATCTGATATTGTTCCAAAGTTCACCTCCACAGCATAAGAAATAGGTGGATCAAAAAAAGTCAACCCAAATGTAAAAAATATAAAAATTAACAAAACTCCAATCAATGAAGTTATAATAGCTGATTTTTTTTCATTTTGGGTAGAAAAAACTTTCATTATAATTATTTGTCTTTAACTGCTAAAACGACTTTAACCGAATTTTTATTAGCTATGTCCATAAGGTAAACGATTTCACTGATTGGAACTTTATTGTCAGATCTTAAAATTATAACTCTTTTGTTTGATTTGGATATTTTTTTTATCAATTTATCTCTAATGTCCTTTTTCCCAACAAACTCTCCGTCAAGATAAAATCTGTTTTTATTATCTATTGAAACACTTACGTTATCTCTATTTTCACTTTTTCCTTTGGCTTGAGGTAATTTTACATCAATTGTATTTAAATTTTTAGCCAGTGTAGATGCTATCATGAAGAAGATTAATAGCAAGAAAACGACATCAGTCATTGAAGACATATTAAAATTTGGGGTTATTTTATTACTAGTCTTAAAATCCATTAACTTACTGGCTCATTAAGTAAATCTAAAAACTCTAAGGATGATGCTTGCATTTGATATACTACCTTACTGATTTTCACAACCAAATGATTATAACATATATATCCAACAATTCCGACAACAAGTCCTGCAACAGTAGTTGTCATGGCAGTGTAAAGTCCATCAGATAGCAGCTTCATATCAATACTGCCCCCGGCATTTGAAATCTCAAATATGGAAATAATCATCCCAATTACAGTGCCTAAAAAACCGATCATTGGTGAAACCCCAGAAATAGTTGCTAAAACACTTATATTTTTTTCTAGTTTATATATTTCTAAACGTCCAGAATTTTCAATAGCTGTATTAATGTCTTCTAAAGGTCTACCTATTCTAGAAATACCCTTAGAAATTAATCTTGCAACTGGAATTTCTTCTTTTAGACATCTTGATTGGGCCATTTTTATTTTCCCACTTGTTACAAAAGTTTTTATTTCATTCATAAAAGTTTTGTCAATTTTTACAGCAGCTTTAATTGTAAATAACCTTTCAAAATAAATATACAATCCAACTAATAATAAAACGAATAATAACCCTATAATAACTTGTCCAGCTAAACCGCTACTTTGAATTAGCTCAATAAGAGAAATTGTTTTTTCATTCTGTAAAACATTACTTTGTAACAACAAATTTTTATAAAAAATTAATATCATATTCATAGTTTCTATATGAACGAAAAAAAAATTATTAAAGTATTTTATAAATAAAATCTCTAATCATTATAAATGTAAAAGTTCCTGATAAAAATCCAATTAATGCCAACCAAGATATTTTTTTAAAATACCAAAAAAAGTCAATTTTTTCCATCCCCATAGCCACTACTCCAGCTGCTGATCCTATAATTAGCATACTACCACCAGTTCCAGCAGAAAAAGCTATAAAATGCCATAAAGGATTGTTAGTTTCTTGAGAAAACATTCCCATAGATGCGGCAACAAGAGGTACGTTATCTATAATAGCTGAAGCTATGCCTAAAAGCAACACAACAATATCAGTGTTAGGAAAAATTAAATTTAATGTGTCAGCAAATGAAAATAATACACCTATTGATTCTAAAGCCCCAACAGATAATAGAATTCCTAAAAAAAACAAAATGCTAGGTAATTCAATTTTAGATAATGATTTATGTACAGGACTATGATTTGCCGCTTCATCACTTTCATCATCCAATGAAGTAATATTTATTTTTGTTGAGCTTAAAATTTCAGCAAAAGTAGAGACTAAAGCAAGTGAAAACATCATACCTACATAAGGGGGGAGATGAGTAACAGTTTTAAAAATAGGCACTAAAATTATTGATGCTAAACCAAGATAAAGTATAATAGATCCATTTTTATTCACCTTTTCCTGAATTTCGTCAGGATTGTATGTTATATTTCCCTTAAAAGCAGGTAAAAAAGTAGCAACACTTGTTGGAACTATCAAACAAACAATTGAAGGAATTAGTAGATAAGAAATTAGTTTAACCGTTGTTACTTTTTTGCCAATCCATAACATAGTGGTTGTTACATCCCCGATAGGAGACCAGGCCCCACCTGCATTTGCAGCTATAATGATTAATCCTGCAAACCAAATTCTTGTATCTCTATTAGGAACTACTTTTTGTAAAATTGTAATTAATACTATTGTTGCTGTCAAATTATCAATAATGGCTGAAAGTATAAAAGCTAAGATTGCAAAAATCCATAGTAATTTTCTTTTAGATTTAGTTTTAATGAAGTTTTTAATTGTTAAAAATCCATTGAAATAATCTATTATTTCAACAATTGTCATTGCGCCTAAAAGAAAAACCACAATTTCAGCAGTTTTGCCTAAATGGTGAAGTAAAATTTCCTCTAAATGTGTTGGTACAAGTTTTTTTAAATTAGTATCAACCTCAAAAACAGGTATATGGTATAAAGCTACAATTGACCACAAAAAGGCCATCATAGCAAGAGCTGGAATTAATTTATCTACTTTGAGAGTATGTTCAAGGGTAATTGCTAAATAGCCAATTATAAATACTGCAACTACAAGTGTTTCCATTCAAAAATATTAACCCAATCAAATGGGCAGTAAAACTAATGTATAAATTTAAAATCTAAATAAATGATAATTACGGCAAAAATATATTCCCAGAAGAGTGATTTTGTTTTGCTCCAGTAACACTAGCATAGCAATTAACTTTTTTTTGATCTCTTAGGAGACCTAAAAAGGCAAATATTATGGCCTCTTTAAAATTTATAATATTTTCTTCTGGTATGCATATTGCACAGGATGTCCTATTCTTAATTTGTTGTATTAAAAATGAGTTAAAAGTACCTCCTCCAGTAATTAGAGCATCTTTTCTACCTCTTAACGCATAGGAAATTTGTTTTGCAATAAAAACCGTATAGGTATTTAAAACATCGTTTATTTTATGTTTTTGATAGGTTTCAAAAATTGGAATAATTTTTTCTTTTACCCATTCAACTCCCAATGATTTAGGTGGTTTTATCTTAAAAAACCTTACATCATGTAGTTTTTTTTCTAGTTCTGGAATCAATTTACCCCTACTAGCCAAATCTCCATTTTTGTCATAGAATTTATTAATTCTATTAGCAAGCATGTTCAAAATTAAATTAACTGGACAGATATCATATGCAATAATTTTTTTTTGATTTATAAGAGTAATGTTTGCGAACCCCCCTAAGTTTATAAAGGTGTCTAATTGATGAAATAGTTTTAACTCTCCAACTGGAACAAGAGGAGCTCCCTCTCCACCCATTTTTACATCTTTAGATCTAAAATCACAAATAACTTTTTTATTAATTAGCTTGGCAAGAATTGGTAAATTTCCAATTTGATATGTTATTCCTGAGCTTGGTTGATGCAAGACAGTATGCCCATGGGAACTGATGAAATCAATTTTATGTTCATTGTTTTTTTTTAGAAATTTTATTATCTGTTTTGAAAGATAGATAGTGTAAAATTGATCTAGACTTTTGATGTCATTCATATGCAGAGAACTTGAATATTTAAGTTTTTCATAAATATTTTTTGGATAACGGTATGTTGATGAAGAAATTAATTTAAAATGCCATTTAACTTCCTTAAAAAATTCAACTAAAACAAAATCCAGACCATCCAAGGAGGTACCAGACATTATTCCTACAATCTTATATTTATCTTTCATTAACTATAAACTTTAGTCAATATTATTAAATTTTCAATGATTGATTGAAATTTTAAAAAAATATTTAAAGAATTTGTGTTTTATTTGATGTTTCTAAAAAGTTTAACATTAAACCCCTTCTGATTTTCATAAAACCGTTAATATCCTTTATTTTAGGGTCCCTTAAAAAAAACCACTCAATAAATGTACCCTAAAAAGCAAGGCTTATATTCTCCTGAATTTGAACACGAAAATTGTGGTGCTGGTTTCATTTGCAGTCTAAAAGGTGAAAAAACAAATTCAATAATTGGTAAGGCTTTAAACATTTTAGTTAAGCTCGAACACAGAGGTGCAGTTAGTTCGGATGGTAAAACAGGAGATGGTGCAGGAATTTTAATTGAGATTCCACATGCATTTTTATCTTCAGAAGTGAACTTTAAACTACCTGATAAAAATCAATATGCTGTTGGTATGGTTTTTCTCCCTCAAAAGAGAAATCAACGTGAATTTTGTATTATAAGTTTCGAAACTGAGATTAAAAAAAGAGGTTTAGTTGTACTAGGTTGGAGAAAAGTACCGGTTAACAAAAAGGTTGTGGGTAGGATAGCTTCAAAAACTGAACCTTATATAAGTCAGGTATTTATTGGTAGAGGAATTTCTTGTAAAAACTCTCTTGAATTTAACGCAAAGTTATACAAAGCACGAAAAATCACAGAACATATTGTTTACAATTCAAGATTTTCAGAATCTAGTTTCTTTTATTTTACGTCTTTATCGACACATACCATAATATATAAAGGCTTGTTAGTTCCTGAAGATATTGAGTTATACTATAATGATTTGAGGGATTATAGGGTTGTTACAAGACTTGCCTTAGTCCATCAAAGATTTTCCACTAATACATTTCCCACCTGGGATCTCGCACAGCCATTTCGATACATGTGCCATAACGGGGAAATTAATACTGTAAGAGGAAATATTAGTAGAATGAACTCAAGGGAGGAACTGCTAAATTCAGATTTGTTTGGCGAAGACGTAAAAGAGATTTTACCAGTGATTTTAAAGGGAAAATCAGACTCAGCTTCGATGGACATGGTAGTAGAACTTCTTTTACTAACTGGAAGATCGCTTCCTGAAGTAATGATGACCTTGGTGCCTGAAGCATGGGAAAAACACGGTGAAATGGACATAAACAAAAAGTCGTTCTATAAATTTAATTCTTGTATAATGGAACCTTGGGATGGTCCAGCTTCAATCCCATTTACTGATGGAAAATATATAGGCGCTCTTTTGGACAGAAACGGCCTACGCCCATCTAGATACACCGTTACTAAAGATGGATATGTGGTCATGTCTTCAGAAGTTGGTGTATTGGATATAGATCCAAAAAACGTTGAAAAACACGGGAGATTGGAACCTGGACGAATGTTCTTGGTTGACATGAATGAAGGACGAATTATAGAGGACAAAGAAATTAAATCAAAAATTGTAAATCAAAAACCTTATAAAAAGTGGCTTGATAAGAATCTTCTACCTCTTTCCAACATCCCGTATACAGGAAACCATCTTACAGTTGAGTCGGAAAGTTTTGATAAGAGACTAAAAATATTTGGCTATACCCAAGAGGACTTAGGTACAATTATAAATCCTATGAGCTTAAATGCTAAAGAGTCAATTGGTTCAATGGGTACCGATACTCCTTTGGCGGTATTTTCAGAAAAACCTCAACTTCTTTACAATTATTTTAAGCAGTTGTTTGCTCAAGTGACAAACCCTCCTTTGGATGGGATTAGAGAAGAAATTGTTACAGACATATCCTTAAGACTAGGCAATGATTTTAATATTTTTGAATTATCTGAAATACATGCAAAAAAACTTTTGATTCAAAATCCAGTAATTTCTAATGAGGATCTTGATAAAATTAAACATTTAGAACATAAAGACTTTAAAGCAATTTCAATTCCAATTTTATATGAAATTCATAAAGGTGTGAATGGCCTGGAAAGGTCTTTAGTAAAAATAATTGAGGATATTGAAAGACAAATTGATTCAGGTACAAATATTATTATTTTATCTGACAGGGGGGTGTCAAATTATTTTGCACCTATACCAATGCTTTTAGCGTGTGCTCACGTTCATAATACTTTTAAAAGACGGTCCAAAAGATCAAAATTTGATATTGTTATAGAATCCGCTGAACCAAGAGAACCGCATCATTTCGCCTGTCTTTTTGGTTATGGCGCTAGTGCTATAAACCCTTATATGGTAAATGAAATTATTGAAGACCAAGTAAATAAGGAAATCATAAAAGGTTTAACCTTTAGTAATGCTGTAAAAAACTACAATAAAGCAGTAGCTAAAGGAATAATTAAAGTAATGAACAAAATTGGAATTTCTACTCTCCATTCTTATCGTGGTGCTCAAATATTTGAAGCTTTGGGCCTGGGCAACGAGTTTATTGAAAGATTCTTTTGTAACACTCCATCAAGAATTGAAGGAGTTGGATTAAATGAACTTGAAAATGAAATTGAAAAAAGATTTAAAAAAGCCTTTTCTGACGATCAAAACTTTGGGTTAGATCTTGAAATAGGGGGAGAATATAGATGGAGGAGAGATGGTGAAGCCCACATGCTAAATCCAAGTTCTATAGCCAAATTACAACAATCGGTTCGTCAAAAAAGTTGGGAAAGCTATAATATTTATTCAAAAATGATTAATGACCAATCTGAAAAACTCATGACAATAAGAGGTCTTTTTGAATTTTCCGATTTGGATCCTATCCCCATTGAAGAAGTTGAGCCTTGGACTGAAATTGTAAAGAGATTCAAAACAGGTGCTATGTCCTTGGGTTCAATATCAGCCGAAGCTCACGAAAATTTAGCTATCGCTATGAATAGGATTGGGGGCAAAAGTAACTCTGGCGAAGGAGGTGAAGACCCAAAAAGATATTTCCCGGACAAAAATGGCGACTTAAAAAAGTCAGCTATCAAACAGGTTGCATCGGGGAGGTTTGGTGTCTCAAGCTACTATTTATCATCTGCCGAGGAAATTCAAATAAAGATGGCTCAAGGAGCTAAGCCAGGAGAAGGTGGTCAGTTACCTGGTACTAAAGTTAACCCTTATATAGCTTCTGTTAGAAACTCTACACCTTATGTAGGTCTAATTTCACCTCCTCCTCATCATGACATATACTCCATTGAAGATTTGGCACAACTTATATATGATCTCAAAAATGCTAATAGAAAGGCTAGGATAAATGTAAAACTTGTTTCTGAAGTTGGGGTTGGAACTATAGCTGCTGGAGTTGTAAAAGCCAAAGCTGATGTGATTCTTATATCTGGATACGATGGAGGAACTGGAGCTTCACCCTTAACTTCATTGAAGCATGCAGGATTGCCTTGGGAATTAGGTATAGCTGAAGCCCAACAAACTTTAGTTTTGAATGATCTTAGAAATCGAATTGTTCTTGAATGCGACGGACAATTGAAGACTGGTAGAGATGTAGCTATTGCGTGTCTCCTAGGGGCTGAGGAATTTGGATTCTCTACAGCACCTTTGGTGGCCTCTGGATGTATCATGATGAGAGCATGTCATTTAAATACGTGTCCTGTAGGCATTGCAACTCAAGATCCTGTTTTAAGGAAAAACTTCAAAGGTAAGCCTGAACATGTTATTAATTTCATGTATTTTGTTGCTGAAGAGTTAAGGCAAATAATGTCTAATCTTGGATTTAGAACTGTTAATGAAATGGTTGGACAATCGCAAAAAATAAATATGTCAGGCGCTATTAAACATTTTAAAGCTAAAGGAATTGACTTGTCAAAAATTTTATACAAACCAAAAGTCAGTAAAAAAACGAAACTATTTAATACTGAAAAACAGGATCACGGCTTAAAAGGATCTTTGGATTTTAAAATTTTAAAATCTGCTAAACCATCAATAAATAATAAACAAAAACAAGTCTTAAATTTCCCTATAAAAAGTACTAATAGAACTGTAGGGGCCATAATCTCAAATGAAATATCAAAAATTCATGGTTCTGACGGTCTTCCAAAAGATACACTTTCAATTAATTTTAGCGGAACCGCTGGACAAAGTTTTGGTGCTTTTACCACAAAAGGTGTTAATTTGATAGTTTCGGGAACCTGTAATGATTACTTAGGAAAGGGTCTTTCTGGAGGCAGATTAGTCGTTAAAGTTCCTTGTAAAAATACATTAACGGCGCATCAAAATGTTATAACTGGAAATGTTGCACTGTACGGAGCAATCAGTGGAGAAGTTTACATCAACGGAATAGCAGGTGAAAGATTTTGTGTTAGAAATTCTGGAGCAACTGCAGTTGTGGAAGGAATAGGAGATCACGGATGTGAATATATGACAGGGGGTATTGCTGTCATTCTAGGTCAACACGGAAGAAATTTCGCTGCCGGAATGAGTGGAGGAATAGCTTATATTTTTAATGAAAATGGAAATTTCAAAAAGGAAAAATTTAATTTAGAAATGATAGAGTTAGAACCGCTTCTAGAGAAGGATTTTCAGTCTTTAAAAAAGCTTCTAAAAAATCATGTTAAATACACTTCCAGTGAAAAGGGTTCATTTTTATTAAAAGATTTTTTAAACCAAAAACATAAATTTGTAAAAGTTATGCCAACTGACTATAAAAAAGCACTTATAATGCTTGAAAATGAAAAAGTTAAAGAGAAGATTAAATAAATTAAGAATGGGTAAGTTAAGAGGTTTTTTGGAGTTTGACAGAGTTGATGAATCTCAAGTTAATCCTAAAGAAAGGATTAAAAATTATAGTGAATTTACAATATCACCAAGTGCCGAAGAAATAAAAAAACAAGGTAGCAGATGCATGGATTGTGGTGTTCCTTTCTGTCATAGCGGTTGTCCACTTGGCAATCTAATTCCAGATTTTAATGATGCTGTTTATAAGAACGATTGGAAGAAAGCTTTAAACATTCTTCACAGTACCAATAACTTTCCTGAGTTCACTGGAAGGCTTTGTCCTGCACCTTGCGAGCAGGCTTGTGTTTTGGGTATAGTAAGTCCTCCGGTTTCTATTGAAATGATTGAAAAATATATTGTTGAAAGAGGTTTTAAAGAAGGTTGGATTAAACCAATAAGACCAACACATAATACTGGCAAGAAAGTTGCTGTGATTGGATCTGGTCCTGCTGGTCTTGCAGCTGCTCAGCAGCTAAATAGGGCAGGACATGGAGTGACTGTTTTCGAAAAAGATAACAAAATTGGAGGTCTTTTAAGATATGGTATACCTGACTTTAAAATGGAAAAAAACATAATTGATAGACGCTTAGAAATTTTAATTGCTGAAGGTATAGAATTCAGGACCTCGATTGAGGTGGGTAAAGA
>JBELIL010000064.1:0-9720 GCA_042090925.1 Flavobacteriales bacterium | reverse complement strand
CTAAGTGTCCCTCCATAACGTTGTGGTTTAAGAGTGTTAATCTTGTATTCTTCTAGTTTATCTCTTCCATATGGATTAACTGTTTGATCCCAAGTATAGTTGTCATCATTTCCTGATGTTCCAATATGAGTTGGATTATGATAATGAAATATTTTACCTATCCTAACTGAGTGATATCTTTCTTCTCTATATTTTTGACCTATTGTAACAACTTCAGGGATAGCCTCCCTAATATTAATTCTTAATTGCTTGACTTTAGTTTGATCAGGGTACAATCCAGTCATAAATGATGCTCTAGAGGGACCACACCAAGGATACTGAATATGAGCGTTTCCAAATAAGACGCCATTTCTTGCTAGCCGATCAATATTGGGAGTTTTAATTGTTGAGTTACCATAGGCTCCAATATCACAATTAAGATCGTCTGCGATAATAAATAAAACATTCAAGTTTTGTTTTCTAGGCTCTGACTTCGAGCCCATCAAAACCAAGCCAATTGTTAACATTAATAAGTATCTGAAATATTTCATAATTATATGTGCTTAAAAAGGACCTTTGTTATTTATTTTTATTGCGTTATTTGAGGTACCAGGAAATTCCCCCCTGATTCCGTGAAATTCTGTTTTTAGAGATTCTATAGATTTACTTAAACTGTTTCTTGCTTCAATTGAACCAGGGGTTCTTTTATACCAATGTTTAGTTATTGACTCAGGCTCAGAGTCTCCAGTCTCTTCTTTCCACTGATTTAGAACATTCCTAAGGTTATTTATTTCATCTTGAAAATCTCTATCTAGCACTAAATTTTTTCTCTGAAATAAATCATTTTGCATATCATAGAATTCTTCTTTTGACCTTGGAGATATAAAAATTTCACCTTGAATTTCATTTATTTCTCCAGTTTTATTTTTCTCAAATAAACTCGCAAACGAAAGGCTATTGAGTGCATCCAGTGGCCCTAATTGGGCATACTGATTTCGATTATTTTCGATATACATAAAATCTTTATTTCTCACCATTCGCTGGTGTGACTCATAATCATGCCAATTGTGTTCAGCAAACACGAAATTTCTAAATGGAGCATCCGGGGAGTGTAGTAAATTTTTAAAACTTTTACCTTGATAATTTTCTCCTATTTCAATACCAGCAAATTCTAAAATAGTAGGTACAATGTCTATTGCACTTACCAAACTTCTAGTTACACCCGATACATTTCCATTTTTATATAATAAGATAAATGGCGTTTTTACTCCTTGATCATTTAGTCTTGTCTTACTGTGTGGAAAGGGTCTGCCATTATCTGCCATAATTATTATAAAAGTGTTATCGTAAATTTTTTCCTTTTTAAGGGTTTCAACTACACTGCCTATAGAATAGTCAAACCTCTTAATTTCGTCATAATAATTAGCTAAATCCAATCTTGTTGGCTGATCATCTATAAGATAATCAGGTGGGGATATTTCATCAACGAGGTGGGTACCAGAAAATTTGTTTTCACCCCAATCTCTGTGCGCATCGTGAGCGGCGTACCATAAAAAAAATGGTTGATCTTTGGGTCTGTTTTCAATGATATTAACCCATTGTTTTTCGCCTCCCAAACCAGTAATTTTTCTGTCCTCATGAATTAAATCAAAGCCTCTTCTAACATATTCACCCATATGGAATTTACCAGATGACACTGTGTAATACCCATTATTTTTCAATTCTTCTGCAGCGCTAATCATTTCCAATGGAGGTTCTGTGTGTAACTCTGGAGCCCCAGTATTATGTGGATATCTTCCAGTTATTATAGAATTTCTACTTGGGCTACAGGAGCTTGTAGTTAAATACATATTTTTAAAAAGCATTCCCTCTGTAGAAAGTTTGTCAATATTAGGAGTTTTTACTTGTCTATTACCATAACATCCAAAATCATCCCAACTTATATCATCGGCAATAAATATTATAAAATTTGGTCTTTCTTTTTTTTTCTTAGAATTAGGGGCACACGAGATAAACGTGAAAACTATTAAGGAAAAAGACATTAAATAAATCTTTAGTTTTTTCATTTTAATTCAAAATTTGATTTAACATAAATTTTAGCTATTTAATTAGTCTAAAATAGGGATATTGAATTTTTCAAGTGCAGCTTTTGTATGAGCCTTCTCCATTAGATTTTCTAATTTGTCTACAATTTCAGGATAATTTTCAGCCAAATCATTCATTTCTTTTGGGTCATCTTCCAAATTAAATAACTGGAGTTTAGATTTGCCTTTTAGTAAATTTTTCTTAATACCTTTCCAATTATCTGTTCTGATTGCTTGTTGACCTTTATATTGTTTCTCAGGGAATTCCCAATATAAGTAATCGTGTTTTATTTGTTTTTCCCCAACCAATGTTGGTAAATAACTAATCCCATCTGTAGGATAAGGCAAAGAACTACCCACAATATCTGCCATAGTAGCAAAAAAGTCATAAAAAATACTTGGATGGTCAGATTTGGACCCAGCTTTAATTTTACTTGGCCAAGTAGCAATAGTAGGGACTCTTAATCCTCCCTCGTTTACACTCCCTTTAACGGTCTTTTTAGAATTGACAAAAATACCAGCGCTATTGAAAAATTCAATATTTACCTGTTTCACATGGGTAGGGCCATTATCACTTGTGAAAATAACAAGGGTATTTTCGTATTTACCTATTTCTTTTAGTTTTGCTATTAGTTCTCCAACCTGCTCATCTAGATAAGAAATCATAGCTGCATAGGTTGCTTTTGGATACTGATTTGGATAATAACTTTTGTCTCCAAGATAAGGCTCTTCGTCTCCAATTTTTTTTCTGTAGTAATTAACCCATTTTTCAGGTGCTTGAAGCGGAAGGTGAGGAAGAGGACTTGCATAGTAAAGAAAAAATGTATTGTCTTTGTTTCTTTCTATAAACTTTAATGATTCCTCATGCATTAAAGTAGGGGCATAATCAACTTGATTATAATTATTATAGCTTTTAGAATCATTTGGATTGGTGGCACTACTTAAAGGTCCCTTGTCTACTATTTTATTGTTTAGTATATGTCTATCTGTGTTTCTCCACAGATGCGACGGATACAAAGTGTGGGCTTGTCTTTGACAATTATATCCATAGAAAAAATCAAAACCTTTCTTGTTGGGAATGCTACTAGTATTGGGAGCGCCAAGTCCCCATTTGCCAACAATACCGGTTTTATAACCATTGGACTTTAAATAATTTGCAACGGTTTGAATTGTATCCGGAAGCGGTCGCTGCCCTTCTAATGAAGGGTCTTTGAACATAGCTTCAAAACTCCAAACATCCCCCCTTTCTCTCCATTCATCATTTCCTCTTACAGGATTTTTACCTGTGTGGAGTCCAGTCATTAATACAGCACGTGCTGGAGCACATACTGGAGCTCCACTGTAGTGATTGGTTAAAATCATCCCGTTTGATGCAAGCTTATCTATATTAGGAGTTTCAATAATTTTTTGTCCAAAAACTCCAACTTCTCCGTATCCAAGATCATCTGCCATGATGTAAATGATGTTGGGTAAATCATTTGAATTCTTATTCTTATCGCATGAGAAAAGCCAAAAAAAGGATATAGATATTAAAATTAATTTTCTTTTCATTTATAAAACTTTGATAAATTCAAGTTGGAAGATATTCTTTTTTTAATCTTTTTGTTTTCAATTAAATTTAATAAACTGTCAACAAATATTGGATCATAATCTGAATTGATTTTATTGGGAATAGGAGCATTATTTAATTTTCTCCATTTATTTAATTCTTCAAATAACTCATTTGTTTTCTCTTTGTTTTCTTTGCTTAGATTTTTGGACTCAGATATATCCTCTTTTAAATTGTATAACTCTATGGAATTATTTTCAAAATAGTGATGTAATTTCCAGTCATCTTTTATAATTACAGATCCTGGTTTAGTTCTAAACAGTGGGTCCATACCGTTGTCTTTATAAACATCATATGGTTCGAGATATATTGGGAAATGAAAAAAAAGTGACCGCTCTTGGAGTTTCTTGTCTTGAAAAACAGGGCTAAGATCGACACCTTCCAATTTTATCTGCTTATTATAGCCCACAATATTTTTAATAGTTGGGAAAAAGTCAATATTTGATACTCTTTCGTAGGATTTGGTATTGGCTGTAATTTTTTTATCCCAAGAAAAAATTAATGGAACTTTAATGCCACCTTCATAATATGAACCTTTACCTGCTCTTAATGGGAATTGGTTTGATATAGACCGTATTCCACCATTGTCTGATGTAAAGATTATAAGTGTTTTTTCAATTAGATTAAGTTCTTGGATTTTATCTAAAATCTTTCCAACATTTTCGTCTAAGGACTGAATCATTCCAGCAAAATCTGCTCTGTTGTGATATCGGTCTCCCTTGATTTTTTGGTATTTTTTTTCATATTCTAGTTTTGGTTCAATGGGAGTGTGAACCGAGTAGAAAGGAACATATGCAAAAAATGTTTTATTTTGATTTTCATCAATAAAGTTTACAACTTCGTTTCCAACACGATCTGTTAAATATTCTCCTACTGGGCCATCTTTTATTTTTGGGTTGTTGTAAGGTGAAGTGTATCCACCTTTACCTGGGCCCCCATTTTCGCAACCCCCAAAGTTTACATCAAAACCATTTTGTTCAGGATAATGACCCTCTTTTCCCAAATGCCATTTCCCGAAATGACCATTTGTATAACCCAAAGTTTTAAGCATCTCAGGGATTAAAAAAAAATCTTGCCCTATTTCTTCTTTGTTTTCAATTGGAATAAGTTTTCTTGTTTTTTTATTTCCTCTTTCTGAATCTCCAACTGTAAAAATTCCATGATCGGTTGTATATTTTCCTGAAAGCATTGAAGCTCTACTTGGCGAACAATTTGCAGCTGAAGCATAGGCATTATAAAAAGCGATTCCGCCTTTTGCAAGTCTGTCAATATTTGGTGTTTGGTAATAATTAGAACCCATAAATGACAAATCTGTCCAACCAAGATCATCTGCCATGATAAGAACTATATTAGGGTTTTCATTATTATTAATTGTCTTATCACATGAAAAACAAACAGTTATTAATAGTAAGATTTTAATTTTTGACAAATTCATTAATATCACATCTAATTAAGAGCGGGAAAAGAGGCGAGTTTTTTAGCTAGCTTTTGCTTTATTTTTTTCTCTTTCTCAGTTAGCATTTTGTCTTCTAATGGATTGTTCTCTAAAACGTCTTTTTCCATGTCATAAAACTCTCCATCTTTATATAACTTATATCTATAATCCTGTGAAAACACATTTCTATGTTGGGATACATTTTTGCCCCATCTTGGATCATAATAAATACTTACCATATCTCTTTTCGAGATATTTTCTCCTCTAAAAATACTTATCATGCTTTTCCCATCGCTATCATTTGGGACATCTAATATTTCTGAAAATGTTGCATAAAAATCGGTTAAATCAATTAATCCTTTGTAATTAAGAGGCTTTTTTATCATCGATGGCCAACTTGCCACCATCGGCACATGCACACCATGAGTAATCGTGTTACCTTTACCACCTTGAATTTCACCGTCAATGGTTTTTGTAACCAGCTTGACATTCGTTCCGTTATCCCCAACAAACATGATAAGAGTATTGTCCTCTATTCCGTTTGCTTTCAACTCATTTACAATTTTACCTACAATCTTGTCCATGTATTCAACCATATCTACAAAAAAACGGTTATCCTTTTTATATCTTAAATCTGGAGAGGACCACTCTTCAGAGTCAGGAGTAGGAACAAAAGGGTCATGTACTAAGAGCATTGGATAATAAATAAAAAAAGGATTATTTTTATTTCTTTTAATAAAGTCAATAGCATAATTGGAAACAACATCTGGGCCATACGCATCTTTGTTTCTGGGTAAAAACCCCCCATTTTGTTCAATAAGTGGATCTGCAAACCTTTCCCCCAAGTCTTTAGTTTTTGTAAGCTGCCACAAACAATATTCATCAAACCCAAACGCATAAGGTCTGGAATTATCTTCTTTAACTTTTTGGTCTACTTCTTTGATTTTTAAAGCATTTAATTGCCATTTCCCAACAACAGCAGTTTTGTAACCTTTTTCCTTAAATAAGTGTCCAAATGTTTTTTCATTTATGTTCAAGTGAGTGAAATAATCATAATTCTTGTAGTTGTATTTTCCAGTCATTATTTTTACTCTTGAGGGAGTACAGAGTGGTTGTGAAATGGCATTACTAAAATTTATCCCTTTTGATGCTAATTCGTCTAAGAAAGGAGTTTTGTAAGACAAACTTCCATTAACACTCAAACCTTCAAAACCGATATCGTCTGCTAAAATTAAAATAACATTTGGTGTCCTTTTTTGTTCTTTATTTTTAACACAACTAGATAATAAAATAAAGAGTGAAAACAATAAAACTGATAAGCAACGAAATTGAATGTGCATTTTAATTGAAACTATATATATATTACGAAATAACAATTAAAAACCCTAAATATTATTAAATTTAAAGGGTAATGAAAAATCTTAAATGTCATAAAGTTTCCATTGTATTTTCAATTTTTTCCTGTTATATAAGCTTAGGACAAATTTATTTTCCAACTGCTAACTCTAAATGGGAAAATAAAAATCCTAAAGAGTATGATATTAGTTTAAATAAATTATCAAAAGCTATTTCGTTTGCTCAATCAAATGAATATTCTGGAGAAAAAGATTTGAGGATAGCTATTCTCAGGGGTTTTTCAAATGAGCCATATCATCAAATTCTTGGTCCAACGAAGAAAAGAGGAGGACCTTCAGGAATGATCTTAAAAAATGGCTATCAAATTGCATCTTGGGGAGACACAAAAAAAGTGGATATGACATTTAGTGTGACTAAAAGCTACCTTTCAACTGTTGCAGGTCTTGCGGTAGACCGTGGATTTTTTAAACCAACAGATATAGTTAAAAATTTAGTTTGGGATAATTCTTTTGATGGAAAGCACAATAGTAAGATAACTTGGGAACATCTATTGAATCAATCATCGGATTGGTCAGGAATATTATGGGGTTTACATGATTGGGCCGACAGGCCACCGGAGGAGGGCGAGATAGATGATTGGAAAAATAGATTATATATGGCTCCTGGGACAAAGTATGAATATAATGATGTGAGAGTAAATCTTTTAGCCTATTCTTTACTACATGTATGGAGAGAACCATTGCCCAAAATTCTTAAAAGATACATAATGGACCCAATAGGAGCATCAACTACTTGGAGATGGTATGGTTATAAAAATTCATGGGTGGAAATAGATGGTAGCAGGGTCCAGTCTGTTTCTGGAGGAGGACACTCAGGAGGAGGAGTTTTTATTAGTACAGAGGATCACGCTCGGTTTGGATTACTTTTTTTAAATAATGGGATATGGAAAGGAAAAAAACTAATTAGTGAATCATGGATCAAAAGGGCTACCAGTTCCTCACCGGCTAACATTAGTTATGGTTATATGTGGTGGCTTAACAAAAAAGGGACTTCAAGATTCTGGCAGGGAGTTCCGGAAAATGTTTATTATGCTGCTGGATTTGGAGGAAATTATATTGTTGTGATTCCAGACAAAAATATGGTCGTAGTTACCAGATGGATCGAACCAAGTAAAATTGGTGAATTTATAAGGTTAGTACTTGAAAGTCATCCTTAGAGATTTTTAAAATTTTTTGATTTCATTAAAATTTGAAATCATAAAATTTAACTTTTCAGGATTCTTAGTTGCTAAATTATTTCTTTGATGTGGATCTTTGTCCAAGTTAAATAACATGTATTCATTGGAATTGCCAAGTTCTATTTGAACATTTTTAGCAATTTTTCTCCCTTTATAAGGTGGAATCATTACCCATTCTTCATTTCTATAAGCGGTTTTTCCCATAGCCTCTAGTACAAGTTCGCTTCGTCCCTTTCCTAAATTGTTTAATATCAGATTTGCAAGATCCTTACCATCGTTGGTTCTAAAATCAGAGTAAATCATTTTAGAAATAGAATTGAATAAGTCTATTTGAGAAATTATTTGGTCTGATATACCAGCTTTAATTTTGTCTTTCCAATAAGCAATAAATGGTACCCTTGTACCTGCTTCGAATAGGCTGTATTTCCCTCCTCGTAGTTCGCCAGATGGGGTATGTTCACCAAGCATTTCAACTGCATTATCAAAATAACCGTCGTTTAATACTGGACCATTATCACTTGAAAAAATTATTAAAGTATTTTCCAACAGTTTATTCTCCTCTAAAGTTTTATACAATTCACCGATGCACCAATCAGCCTCAATAATTGCATCTCCTCTAGGACCCATTTGAGATTTTCCTATAAATCTTGGGTTGGGAGTTCGTGGGACATGCGGTTGTTGAAGAGAATAAAAAAGGAAGAAAGGATTATTTTTACTTTTATTTACATATTCTTTTGCTTTATTAAGAAAGGTATCAGCCATGTCTTCATCCTTCCATTTAGCTTTGTTTCCTCCTTTCATAAAACCAATCCTTGGAATTCCATTAACAATAGATCCGTTGTGACCGTGATGCCATTTCATAGTTGTTAATTCTGGATTTTTTAATCCCGTTGGTAAACCATAATCATTTTCATCAAAGTTTATACTTATTGGGTCATTTACATCTAAGTTTTCAACCCTACCATTCTCTATGTAAACACTAGGAACTCGATCTTGAGTATCAGCTAAAATGTATGAATAATCAAACCCGATTTCATTTGCCCCGGGCGAAATAGTTTTGTTGTAGTTTATTTTATCTTTTCCTAAGCCTAGATGCCATTTGCCAACAACCCCGGTTTTGTAACCATTAATTTTAAGCAATTTTGGGAGAGTCATTTGGGCAGTATCTATTATAAGAGAACCCCCAGTAATTATCTTGGCCCTTGGATTTCTCCAGGGATATGTTCCAGTTAACAATCCATATCTGCTTGGTGTACATGTGGCAGAAGATGAGTATCCTTTTAGGAATTTTAACCCGTTGTTTGCTAATTTGTCAATATTAGGAGTTTTTAGTTTTCCTTTCCCATACGAACTAACATCTCCATACCCTAAATCATCCATATATATAATTATGACATTAGGGTTTTGGGATTGATTTTGAATTTTTTTAGTTGGATTTTGACAACTAAAAGCAATGAGAACAGTAACTAAAAGGATATTTTTCATTAGAGGAACAATTGTTGTAAAATTTATTAAGAAGAAGCTCCCATTCGATACATTCGTTATAAATTATTAATCAATACAATGGCAAATTATAGCCGTTCTGATATTTATTAGTAATATAATTTTCATTGACCGTATTATTTGTAAAAGTATCTGATTTGGCATCCCAAAACAACTTCTCACCTGACCGATATGATATATTACCCATATGTGCGATCTTGGCGACTAGAGCACCATCACTTATTGAACAGTTTACTTTTTTGGGGTCATTTGCTCTAATTGCTTCTATAAAGTTTAGTAAGTGATTATCTAACCCGTTCTCATTTTTTTTCACAAAAGGCTTAGCGATTTTATTTTTATTGTTTTTTTCTTCCATTACTTTCCATCCTCTTCGATTCAAAACTAAAGTCCCATTATTTCCTATAAATGCAATGCCATGATTAAGTCCATAAGGGCCATTTTTTATCCCTTGTGCAGAATCCCAAATCAAGTTAAAATCATCAAACTCGTATATCGCGAAAAGGGTATCAGGGGTTTC
>JBELIL010000063.1:4666-10191 GCA_042090925.1 Flavobacteriales bacterium | reverse complement strand
TCTTGTTAAAACTTCTTCAATTATTGATCCAAAGTGGGCCCCGCTTCAAGACGCACAACAGGCTCTTCGCTTGATCCGGTCAAATGCTAAAAAGTGGAATATAAACCCAAACCAAATTGGAATAATGGGTTTTTCAGCTGGGGGGCATTTAGCTTCTACACTTGGTACTCATTATAATGAAAAAGAAATTATTAATTCAAATAATCCATTAGAAAATATAAGCGCACGTCCTGATTTTATGGCTCTTATTTATCCTGTTATTACTTTTGACAAAAGATATTATCATGGTGGGTCTAAAAATAATTTAATTGGTAAAGACGCCCCAGATGATCTTATAAATAAATTTTCTAATAACCTACAAGTAAATTCAAATACTCCTCCTACTTTTTTAGTTCATTCTGCTGACGATGAAGGAGTTCCAATAGAAAATAGCTTGTTGTTTTATAAAGCACTTCTAAAAAATAATGTTTCAGCTGAAATGCATCTTTATCCAAAAGGAGGGCATGGTTATGGATTAGCAAGAGGAAAAGGCTCTTTAGAAAATTGGCCCAACATCCTTCTAAACTGGATTCGAGAGTTAAATTAGTCCCTAATGGTATTAACACTTAATCCTTTATAAACCTATGCTAATAGTCAGATGATTTTTTAAAAGTAATTTAAGCAAATACAGAATAAATAAGAGGGTAACTGGATAATGAGTTAAATCTTAAAATTTATATTATGAAAAATTTATTAATTATGTTTTTTACTATCTCATCTCTAATCATTTACTCTCAAAATGAAAACGTGTATATTTAAAAACAAGTTATTTTCACTTTAGGAAGTTAAAGTCAAACATATACCGCTATCTTTGCACCGCTTAAAAACTATGATGGCTATCAAAAATATCGCAATTATTGCACATGTTGATCATGGGAAAACCACCCTTGTTGATAAAATACTCCATCATTGCGATCTTTTCCGATCTAATGAAAGCACGGGTGATCTTATTTTAGATAACAATGATTTAGAGCGTGAACGCGGTATTACAATTCTTTCTAAAAACGTTGCTGTGGTCTATAAAAATGTTAAGATTAACATTATTGATACACCAGGGCATGCTGATTTTGGAGGTGAAGTAGAAAGAGTATTAAATATGGCTGACGGGGTACTTTTACTTGTAGATGCTTTTGAAGGGCCAATGCCACAAACTCGATTTGTATTAAAAAAAGCAATTGACCTTAAATTGAAGCCCATAGTAGTAATAAATAAAGTCGATAAAGAAAACTGTACTCCAGATGTTGTGCATGAATCACTTTTTGATTTGATGTTTGAACTAGATGCAGATGAATGGCAATTGGATTTCCCTACGGTTTACGGTTCTGCAAAAAATAATTGGATGAGTACAGACTGGAAAAAACAAACAGATTCTGTTGCTCCACTTCTGGACATGGTCCTTGAACATGTTCCTAGTCCAGAAATTGAAGAAGGAAATACTCAAATGCTAATCACTTCATTAGACTTTTCTTCATTCACTGGTAGGATTGCAATTGGAAGATTGCAAAGAGGTCAATTAACCTCAGGGATGAAAGTTAATTTAATAAAGCGAGATGGTTCTAAAATTCCGTCACGGATTAAAGAAATAAATCTTTTTGACGGTCTAGGGCGCAAAAATGTTAACAGCGTCCAACCTGGAGATCTATGCGCAGTAATTGGTCTTGAGAATTTTCAAATTGGTGATACTATTGCTGATTTTGATGCACCTGAAGCGTTACCAACTATTGCAATTGACGAGCCTACTATGAGTATGCTTTTTACAATAAATGACTCTCCTTTTTTCGGACAGGAAGGTAAGTTTGTGACTTCTCGTCACATTCGAGAACGTCTTGAAAAAGAGCTCGAAAAAAACTTAGCTATGCGTCTTGAAACAACAGATAGTTCTGATAAGTTTATAGTTTTTGGTCGTGGAGTGCTTCATCTATCTGTTCTTATTGAGACAATGAGAAGAGAAGGGTATGAACTTCAAATTGGCCAACCACAGGTAATTATAAAAGTAATTGATGGTATAAAAATGGAACCTATTGAGGAACTAACAATTGATTTACCTGAGAATGTATCTGGAAAAGCAATCGAAATGGTAAGCGTTAGGAAAGGGGAAATGATCGCTATGAATCCCAAAGGGAATCGTATGATTTGCGAGTTTAAAATCCCTTCTCGAGGAATCATCGGACTTAGAAACCAACTTTTAACAGCCACCGCTGGAGAGGCAATTATGAATCATCGTTTTGTTGAATTTAGCCCGTACAAAGGAGAAATTTCCGGTAGGGTAAATGGTTCTTTAATTTCGATGGAAAAAGGACTAGCCATACCTTACTCTTTAGATAAACTTCAAGAACGCGGGAAATTCTTTGTTGCGCCAAATGAATTAATTTATACTGGGCAAGTTATAGGAGAAAACACAAGACAAGACGATATGGTTGTTAATGTAACCAAGACAAAGAAAATGTCGAATGTTCGGGCAGCTGGATCCGACGATAAAGTTAAACTGGCTCCACCAATTAAGTTTTCATTAGAGGAAGCCCTTGAGTACATCCAAAAAGACGAATATGTAGAGGTGACTCCAAACTCTTTGAGACTTAGAAAAACATTATTAGATGAGAATGAAAGAAAGAGGTCAAGCGTGAATTATGAATCTATTTAAGCTTACATAATCTAGACTCTGCTAGTTCATTTTTAACAGTGAATTACTATTTTAAAATTTATCTAAAACTTTTGAGTTAAAGATAATTTTTCAAAAATGCAAGAATCTTGTCATACCCTTCGATTTGCTGTTGTTTTTTAGCAAAACCATGACCTGCGTCTTCAAAAAGGACATATTCCACATATACTCCAGAATCTCGAGCTGCTTTTACCATTTCATCGGACTCTATTTGAAGAACTCTAGGGTCGTTTGCCCCTTGTAAAATCATGAGGGGATTTTTAATATTTTTTGCATGGAATAAAGGAGAAATATTATACAGCCTAATAGAGTCCTTAGTGTAAGGATTACCCATTTCTTTATATAATTGGTTCCTTGACGATTCCCAATAAGCAGGAATTGATCGTAGTGTTCGAACCCAATTCGTTACGCCATAAATATTTACTCCAATCTTAAACTCTTCTGGCATAAAGGTCATTGCAGCCATGGTCATAAATCCGCCATAACTACCGCCAATAATCCCTATCTTTTCTTTATCAATGTATTCTTGTTTTTGGAGCCAATATTTTCCCCAAGCGCAATCTTTTAAATCATTTTCACCGTGGTTTTTATCATCTAAAGAATAAAAGGTTTTTCCATATCCACTACTGCCTCGGTTGTTGACAGCTAGAATTGTATATCCGTGGTTTACTAGATATTGAATTAAGGGGCGATAACCAATTCTAGACTGCCCACCTGGTCCACCGTGAACCCACACAAGAGCTGGTACTTTTTCTTTTTTCGAAGCATTTTTTGGTTTATATAAAATTGCAGGTATTTTCAAACCATCAAAAGACTCATACCTTACAACTTCCCCCTCTGCAAGATTTGAAGGATTTATCTTTGAATTTAAATTTGAAGTTATTTTATTTAGTTCGTCGTTTGTTAAATTATAGGTAAATATTTCACCAGGAGATTTTGAACTTCTAGCGCTAATCCTCAGCATCTCTTCATTCTCTGAAAAATAAACGCCATCAATATTCAACCCCTCAAGGCCTTTAAAGTTTATTGTAGAATTATCATTATTATTTATAACAACTAATCTATTTTTAGCATCTTCATTTATAGATATTACTCTATACGTATTGTTTTTAGTTAGATAGCTATTTCTCACATCCCAATTCGTTTTGTAAACTAAATCTCTTTCACCAGAAGTAATGTTGTAAGACATTAGGTAGTAGAACTCTCCCTCATAATTGGTGGTATAAAAATAATTATCATCATTTTTATCAAATCCTTGTCCATAATAATTTGCTTTTTTATTTGAAACTTCAATTTTTATTCTTGTGTCTAAATCATATAGAAACATCTTATCTTCATTCCTAGAGATACTGAGTTCGAAGACCAAATATTTGTCATTTTCAGAAATAGAATTATAGCTGTAAGCCATATCATTTTTGAAAACCATTTTAGTTTCCAATGTCTCAATATTAATCTTATATAGGTCAAAATATTTTGGATTTCGAGAGTTAGACTGAAAGTACATATTCGTTTGATCTTTTGTCCATCCAAAAAGTGACGCTTTTGTGTTTTCACCAGGAGTAAGGTCAATACTTCCCCCATTTCTAATAAGGTATAAATGAGAGTTTTCATTTCCTCCCTTATCAGCACTATAAATAATTTCATTCGTAAGAGGTGAGTATCCTTGGACAAAATATGATTCTTTTTCAGAATTAGTTTTCTTGGTTTCTATTTTTGTAGATAAATCAACTTCGTAAATATTAAAAACACCTGTCCGGTCTGAGCTGTATGCTAATTTGCTGGCATCTTTCGAAAAATATCCACCAGAGCTTCTGTTGTTCGACATTAGGGTTTCAATTGAATAATTTTCACTTTCAGATATGTTCTTATTACAACTAATAAAAACAAAAAGAGTCGCTAGGCAGAAAATAAATTTGTTCATTTTTTAAATTTAATACAGTATTAAAGCTAATTAAATTAATCTAAACTTAATTATATATTAATTTTAGCAATTAAATTTTTTTCATAAATAAAGGAGAATGAAGTTTTCTGTTAGGCTTGTATTATTGCCATTACTATTGGCTAGTTGTTATAAAAACGTGAACTTCCATAAAATCGACAGGGGGACCTATATTGAAAAACTAGAAGGATTCTGGCTAGGCCAGTGTATTGGAAATTGGACAGGACTAATAACCGAAATGGACAAGATTGGGATCCCAGTAGATGGAAAAGCGGGAGGATTTTATACTCGTGAAGATTGGGGAAAAAAAGACCAACCAAATTTATGGGGATCTAACGATTATTCTGAATTTATAAATTATTCTTTTGCAGAAAAAGACAGTATTTGGGGTTCAGACGATGATACAGATATTGAATATATTTATCAAGAATTAGTATATAACAGTCTGAGTTTAGATTTCACTGGTGAGGATATAAAAAAAGCATGGATAAGCCATATTCATCAAGAGGAAGAAAACTTCTTATGGGTTTCAAATCAGAAAGCATTTGATTTAATGAATCAAGGGATTGTTCCACCAGAGACAAGTAATCCAAAAATTAATCCATATTATGAAATGATAGATGCGCAATTGACAACAGAAATTTTTGGACTATTTGCACCCACCAAACCCAAAATCGCATTAGATTTAAGTTATCTTCCAATTAGAACAACTGCAAGAGAAAATGCAGTTGATATTTCAGAATTTTATATCATTATGCATTCATTAGCTTCAAAAAACACAAATCATAAAACAATAAAAGATAAAATTTTGTGGATGGCTAAAACAGCAAGGTTGCATTTGCCAGACAACAAATATCCAGCTAAAATGTTCGATTTTGTACATGAAAA
>JBELIL010000063.1:0-4566 GCA_042090925.1 Flavobacteriales bacterium | reverse complement strand
TGCATTTGCCAGACAACAAATATCCAGCTAAAATGTTCGATTTTGTACATGAAAAGTATCTTAATCAAATACCTTGGGAAGATACTCGAGATCAACTTAACTTAAGATATCAAGTTCAAAACATGGATAATTACCCTTGGTCAAAAAAAGACAAAACCTGTAACGGTTGTTTTGCTGCAGGTATAAATTTTGGTGCAAGTATAATTAGTTTATTGTATGGTGAAGCAGATTTAAAAGAGACAATAAAAATAGGCACTCTTGCGGGGTGGGATTCTGATAATCCAACCTCAACATGGGGAGGATTGATAGGGTTTATGATTGGAAAGGAAAAAATAGAAGAAATATTTGGAAGAGAGTTTTCCTCAAGGTTTAATATTCACAGAACACGAAAAGGCTTTTCTAATCAGGGAATAGATAATTTTCGAAATATGGCGCTTAAAGGGCAAAGTATAGTCGATAGAGTAGTTTTAAAAAAAATGGCGGGCGTAATCGATACAATAAATAATAAGTGGTTAATACCTATAGATTAAATGAGTATCTAAGTTGACTTATTTTAAAGCAATATTTTCTTTTAAAAATTACTGAAAGATATTCTATTTGGAGATTTCATAGTTTTTCACCTGTGATGATCAGTGTACCTTCCCAGCCTTTTTTTTGATCTACTCTCCATGAATGAACATTTTTATAATTTGAATTTAAAAACATTTGTTTCCACTCATTTTCTGAAAAAAGCTTCATTATTGAGACACCTGTGTCTTTTGGCCAAGAGTGAGAAATTATATTCTCTTTATAAAAGTCAATGCCAATAATCAACCTAGAATTTTTAGTCAACCAATTTTGATAAATGTGCCGAGTTAGTTTTTCAGGGTTTTCAAAATAATAAAAAACTTCCATAGACATAACCAATTTCACTTTTTCATTTGGTTTCCAGCA
This sequence comes from Flavobacteriales bacterium, assembly GCA_042090925.1. GTDB lineage: Bacteria > Bacteroidota > Bacteroidia > Flavobacteriales > Flavobacteriaceae > TMED96. The sequence continues at coordinate 3,633 of JBELIL010000063.1, read as the reverse complement.
TAGTAAGTCCGAACACACATATTCATTTTTTTTATCTAATTTCTTTGCTTTTTTAATCATCCTTTTTGAACCGTCAATCCCAATTGATTTCTTGCATCTAGAATCAGTAGACATATTTCTTACCAACCATCCATTTCCACACCCAGCGTCTATAAATGAAAACTTTTCTAAAGAACTTGTTGAAAATTCTACCATTTTCGCGACAGCTGAGGCATGATTTTTTTCTAATCCATCATCCTTTCCAATTTTTACCCAGTTATCGAAAACATCAATAGGAGATTTTTTTAATTTCATTTACTTTATGTCTTCAAATTTCAAATTCCCAATCCCATACTTTTTCCAATCCTTATAATCGAAATGCCACCATTCATACTCGTATACACTAAATCCTTCTGATTCCATATTTTTTCTTAACAAATCTCTTAACGACCTTTGTTTGGTAGTACCACCGTAATAATATGGAAAAGCTCTTTCAGTGAATTCATCGTACCCGCTTACCATTTCAACTGGACTTCCAGTAGAAAGCTCATAAAGGGTAAGGTCAACGGCACAACCTCTATTATGTCTTGAGCCGTTTTGGGGATTTGCAACAAATATCTTTTTATCCTCAGGAGTCGCGTCCCAAAACATTTTTGTAACATACCAAGGTCGATATGCGTCATGAATTAATAACCCAAACCCATAGGATCTTAATTTTTCATTAACTCTTTTAAGTGCTTCGGCTGCAGGCCTTTGAAGAAACGCATTACTTGTTTTATAGAATTTACTCCCCATAAAATTATTTTCACTAGCATACTGTATATCATATTTAATCGACTTATCAATGCTTTTAATTTCAATCAAATCAAATTTCTCTGATTTCGAATTTCCCAAGGGAGGATTTGACCTCTCAGCTTCTTTTCTTAATTCATCGATTGACTTTATCGGAGTAATTTTAAATATTTTTTTTGTTAAGGACAAAGGACTTCTTCTTTTGAATATTGGTCCATTTAATATTGAAACTTCAGTAGCTATTCCATTTTCATTGATTTTAAAATTTAACTTTTCACCTCTATACATCCCTGTTCTTTTTGGAAATTTGAATAAGCTTTTATTTTCTTGAATTAATTTATTTTTTTCAATCCATTCAATCAAAACCCACAAACTACCTGCATCTTCGTATACGTATAAAATATTATGATCCCAACCATATTCTCCAATAAGACCAAGCCAGTCTTTGGGGAAATTTGGATCTGAATGTTTTATAACTTTTTGGTACTCCTTTTTATTCACGATTAGAGTATCACCTCTCTTTTCAATTAATATTCCTGCTTGATTAATTTTACCATCCGAAATAAATTTAGAATTAAACTTTTTAATCGGAACCTCAAAATAGTCATTCTCTAAAATAATTCTATTTTCAATTTTTTTAATTGTAATTCTGTTCAATGCATTTTCATAATCCCCAATTAGATTATCTGCAATTTCTTTTTCAATGGATTTTGTTTTTATATATTCTGGAAGTTGTAATTTTCTCTCTTTAGCGATTAAAAGGTCTAATGCGTAGCTGGAAATTTTTCTTGTTATTGAATTTGAGATATCTACAGACGAAGCAACAACAACTCCAATTTTTGGTTCTGGAAGAGCTGATAACTGCGTAGAATAACCATAAATTGCGCCTCCATGACTAACCATTTTATAATTATTATGTTTGGATATTCTAAACCCAATTCCATATCCACTCTCCTCAGAATTAGTAAATTGTGGAGTAAACATTTCTTTTAAAGTACTGGGATTAATAAACCTCTCTCCACTTAAAGATCCATCTGAAAAAATCATATTCACAAATTTTGCCAAATCAGTTACTGAGGAATACAAACTTCCTGCAGGAATCATCCCTAGCTCAAACCTTGGGGCTTTAAAACTTCTTCCATCGTAACTCCACATGTTTGCTTCAGCTAGATTTAAGGACATTGAATTTTTGAACTTAAATGAACTGTTATTCATACCCAAAGGGTTTAAAACATTTTCTTGCATAAACTCAACGTAGGGTTTCTGAAAAACTTTTTCCAATGTGTAACCAACTACAGCAATTCCAGCATTTGAATATTTCGTTTTGGTTCCTGGAGGGTGAATTAAAGAGGATTTGTTTATACTTTCAATTGTTTTTTTAAGCGAGGGTTCATTGTCAGCAAAATAATTTCCATAGGCGGGCTCTCTTAAAATCCCTGCTCTGTGAGACATTAATTGTCTCAGAGTAATGGGTTTATTATTATAAATATTTTTGGGGTTGAACTTTGGAAGGTAGTTTTGGATAGGCAAATCAATGTCAATACCACCAACTTCACTTTTTTTCATAATGGCAATGTCGGTAAACAACTTAGATACTGAACCGACTCTATAAATAGTGTTCTCATCTGCCTTTATTTTCTTTTCTTCATCTATAAATCCAAATCCTTCAGCCCAAAAAAAATCATCTTGTTTTATAATTGCAATTGAAATAGCATTTAGATTTTTGTCTTTTATTTCATATCCTATGGCATCACTTAATTTTTCAACAACATCGTTGTAAAATGGATTTATTTGTTTCTCATTTTTTTTGCATGAGATAAACAATATTATTGCAAAAATCAGAATTACATAAATATTCTTTTTCATAAAAAAGCCCCCAAAAAGGGGGTAAACTATTTTGTTATTGTTTTAAGGACTTCAAAACATAATACGCATTTCTTGCAAATGGATATTTTTCTAATGCTTTTGAATAATATTTTTTTGCCAAAGTTGAATCCCCTTGTTTTAAATAATATTCACCCATAGAATCATAAGGGTTGTATCCACTTTTATAAACTTCTATATACTTTTCAAAAGATGATTTAGCTTGATCTATATTTCCGTCAGCCATATATTTATAAGCCAAAAGATTTAAAAAATGATCATATCTATTACCCTCTTTTTGAGCATCTTCTATAAACTTGGAGATAATGGAAATACTTTCTTTATTATCCTCTATATTAAATGAATAAAATTGTTGAATAAAATTCCCTCTGGGTTCTAGTTTATGCATTTTTTCCCACAATGGGAGCGCCTCAGAAGAATCAAAAAACCCCCAATAACCATCTGGTTTCACATCTAATATCGATACAAATATTTTTGAGGTTTCATTATTATCAGCAACGTTTTTCTTAGCTTCTTTAATATGATACTTTTGTTTTTCAGAGTTTTCTATAGACATTTCAGCAAGGCAGACATGTGGGGCAAACATACTCGAATCATATTTAATTGCCTCTTCAAAAAAAACTGTCGCTTTTTCTTGTTCAGCATTCATAAAGTGATACATTCCAATTATAGCTAGTTCGTTGGCTAAATTATTATCCCCCAACCATTCAATATAATTTCCGTCTGTAGGTGGATCATATTTAAATTCTTCTCTATTATTTGTATTGATGCATGCAATAAAATTGAAACAGGTTAGTAAATACAATATATTTTTCATTTGATTTGTTTATGGATTTAATATTATGTAAAATATAAAAAATATAATTAAGTTGGAATATTGAAAAAATTATTTGTTTAAAATAAGTTCTGCTGTTTTTTCTCCAACTATAGATCCTATAGAAATCCCCATTCCACCAAGTCTAACCCCTAGGACTACAT
>JBELIL010000062.1:0-10633 GCA_042090925.1 Flavobacteriales bacterium | reverse complement strand
TTTTATTTACAATATAACAACTTTTAATTCACAATACTATAAATTTAAAGTTGATGAAATTAGGATACTAAAAAGTATTTTTGTTTAGTAGTAATTTTATGACTAAACAAATAAATTTTACATATAATCAAATAATTTTAAACAAATTTTTATGAAAATATTATTTAAAAATCAAAATAAGAATGAGAGAATTGCAAGGTTTATAATCTCCATATTTTTAATTCCATCTCCAATATTTTATGGACTTGATTACTTTTCAATTTCCCAGAGTATCGTTGGAGGAGTTTTACTTTTCAATGCCGTTTCTGGTATGTGCGTTATATACCGGATTTTTAAAGTTAATACGTGTGAAATTTAAATAAAAGAAAAAAAAGCCCTTAATTCAGGGCTTTATTATTAGAAAAAATTTATTCAGTAGGTCTACTAAACTGTACGACTCTTGTGATCTTATCGTTTTCATTTATATAAATTCTTTCATAAAAGTTTTGTGAATCAGTTGATCCATCCTTTACATATCTAGTTTCCGAGAAAACCGTAGTTACGACTCTGTCCTTAGAATCTTCCATTTTCAAGGGCATTATAAAAACATAATCTCTAGATATTGAGTCCCAATTAGATTGTCGCTCAACTATAAAATTTGAATTTGTCATATCAACATCGAAAGTGCCAGCAATATCAGCTGGATGAAACTTAACTGTATCTATTGTCATTTCGACCATTCGATCTGGGTCCATATTTTCGTATGCATCCATAAAATTTTTTGCTATGTCAGAATCATTTTTGTTACCAGCCATAAATCCATTACCGGTCCGTGTACTTTCTTTTCTTAACCACTCGCCAAATATTTTATCCTTACTAGAATGGTCAGTATTTGACGGATTTTCACAATAAATAGTTACTAAGGAGAGAAGAAATAAGTAAATTAATTTTTTCATAATAAATTGATTTAAAGATTGAGAATAAAGGTAAAAAATTCTCAGCTACTTTTTAGAACAGCTATTTTTTAAAGATAAAACTAAATAAATCAATAAAAAAAACTAGGGTAATTAAAAGCGCAAAGTGAGCAATAAGGGTTAAAAGGAAAAAAGTCCGATAAATATTCATATCATTTTTCGAATGAATTTTAGATTCTAATTTTTTTCTAAGCCATTTTTTTGATCTCAACCAAACCAAGTAAGTAACAATTGATGATAAGATAATAGTCACGTAATATGGTTCAAACATTTTAATATGGATCAAACAAATTATTTAAATCTTTAATCGAAAGAATTAGTGTCCCAATAGTTTTATTTGGAACGACTGAATAAATATGAACATTTAAAAGGTTATTTTTTTTTAAAACTTTAAATTCATATTTATCAATTTTAAATGAGCTTTGCGTTGACTCAGTTAAATTAAAGGAATTAAACAAAAAACTGTATAAGTTAGATATATCTAAATCAGATGAATTTAAATATATACTTTCAATCACCTGTTTATCATAAAATTGGTAATTCCTAAAAGAAAATTTATAAAAATTATTCCCTTCTGATTTGAGGATTACAGATCCATCTTTACTTGATCCTACTATTTTCCATCTTTCCCTCTCTTCAGTTCCTTCAAACTGAGAATGAGAGAGGAAACAAGTGAGAATTAAAATTATCAAATAAATATTTTTCATTTTTTAAAAATTCTTCACATGTAAAATTACAAAATATGTTAATAATTTTTTATAGGATTATTAGTAATATATTTTATTTGTATTTTTACGAAAATTATTCACAAATGACGAGTAAATTTTTTGGTAACAGTAAGGCAAAAAGCGATTCAAAAAAAGAAATAAAAAAAAATATTTCAAATAACTCTAAAAGAAAAGCATTTGCTATAAGAAAAACCGGTAGAGGTAAATAAAACCCTTTGGTGAAGCAAAAAGCTAAATTAAATTTTAGTAAATAGTAATCGAAGGGTTAATTATAATCTAGATTTTATTCATGATAATATCCCTCAATTTGGCATTAACTGTCCAGCCAAACCTTGTTTATATTTTATTTTGTTCTTTTATTTTTTGAAGAATATCCACATCTATGGAATAAACAGGTTGTTCTCTAAATGAAATTTGAGTATTTTTTTTATAATCTAAGTTAGTTTGTTTCTTTGCAGATAGATGTATCCACTCAAAATTATGAGTTACAAAATATTTAAAGTTTTCTGCATTAATACCTCCACCAGGCATAATCGATATATTTCCCTTTGCAATATTTCTAAATGATTTAATAAAATCTATTCCCTTTTGAGCAGTTTTTTCGCATCCAGAAGTCAAAATTGTATCAAAACCAAAATCAATTAAGGTTTTAAGGTCTAGATTTGGTTTTTTCAAGTGATCGAAAGCTTTATGAAAAGTCAAATTCATCTTTCCATCAACAGCATATAATATTTTTTCTAATTTTTTAATTGGAATTACTCCCTTTTCATTAACAATCCCAATAACGATTCCGTCTATGCCCAAATCGCGAAGTCTAATTACATCATTAATTATTACATGAATTTCATTATCATTATAGTTGAAGTTGCCTCCCCTTGGCCTTAACAAAACTCTAATTGGAATTTTAAGTTTCTTTTTACAAGATTCAATTAATCCAATGGATGGTGTAATTCCACCTAAAAATAATTCAGAACAAAGTTCTATTCTCCTAGCTCCATATTTTTGAGCTGTTAAAGCAGCATCAATTGATGTGCAACAAATTTCGATTTTAATCATCCTTTTAATAAATTTAATAATTATAATAATTAGGTAATGAAAATAATAACATTTTACATATTCACCTTTTTTATTGCTTTTAGTTCAATTTGTAAAACAAATGGGCAATCTAATAACAACATTTTTACAATGGCCCTTACTGGAGATGCAATAATTACAAGGAAATTAAGTGTCTATAAAGAACCCCCTTTTTTGGAAATGATCAATTTAATTCGATCTGCAGATGTCGCATTTACAAATTTTGAAATGCTTTTGCATGATTACGAGCCATTTCCAATGCATCAAAGTGGAGGCACTTATATGAGAGCTGAACCATCTATGGCTAAGGAACTAATTTGGGCAGGATTTGATATTGTTTCAACGGCCAACAACCATACTGGGGATTATGGGGCCGAAGGCATGAGACTAACTTTAAAATATTTGAATGATTATGGTCTTGTAAATGCTGGTGCTGGTGAAAGCCTAGAGGAAGCTAGAGAAGCTAAATTTATTGAAACTTCTAAAGCAAGAGTTGCGTTAATATCTTGCGCATCTACTTTTCCAGAACATTCAAGGGCAGGGACTTCAAGAGGAGACACTAATTCTAGACCAGGACTCAGCCCTTTAAGATTTAGTACAGAATTTATTGTCACTAAGGAATATTTTGAAAATATTAAAAAGTTGAAAAAAGAGTTTGATCTAAATAAATTTTCAGAGAAAGATGAAAATTCTTTAATCGAAATTAACTTTTCTGGAAGAAATTATAGAGTCGGTGACAATAATGAAATAATAACGAGTACGAATCAAAAAGATTTAAAAGAAATTGAGAGAATTGTTAAAAGTAGTGTTCATATGGCAGATTACACAATAGTTACAATTCATGCTCATGAATCAAATCAAAAAAAATCAGTGCCCGCGCAATTCTTAATTGAATTTGCAAGAAAAATGATCGATGCTGGTGCTGACGTGGTAGTTGGTCACGGACCCCACGTTTTGAGAGGCATCGAAATACATAATGGAAAACCCATTTTTTATAGTCTAGCCAATTTTATGTTTCAAAATGAAACTCTTTTAAGGGTGCCTGAAGAGAATTATGCTAGATACAACTTAGGGGTTAATGCACAGATTAATGACTGGAATTCTAAAAGATATGCCAAAGATACAAGAGGTTTTCCAACCGAAAGAGAAATTTGGGAATCTGTTATTGCCGTTCCTAAATGGAATAAAGAGAGTTTATTTAAAATAGAACTCTATCCTATCACTCTAGGATTTAAGAAAAAAAGAACAATAAGGGGAAGACCTATGCTAGCTAATAAGAAATTAAGCAGGAAAATAATTGATGATTTAATTGAACGTTCAAAACCGTTTGGAACTAAAATTGAATTCAAAGATGGAATCGGAATTATTAATATAAATAATTAATTTTTTTGATTAGAAAGCTTATTATTTTAATATCAGTCATTATAATTTTTTTTGGTTTATTCTTCATTTTTCTGATGACCACTGAGTTTTTATTTATGATTAGAAATTTAATATATAACAAATGAATAAGGTTCATAGAAACAACAAGAAATTTGATCTTATTATTTGGGGAGCAACTGGCTACACAGGAAAATTGGTTTGTGAATACATATTCAAAAACTATAAAAACACAAATTTAAAATGGGCTTTGAGTGGACGAGACAAATCAAAAATTAAAAGTTTAATTTCCTCGCTTAATTTGACTAGTATTCCTTATTTAATTGCTGACAGCAACAATAAAAATAGTCTTTTAGATATGACTAAAATGACTAAAACTATTTGTTCTACAGTAGGACCCTATTCTAAATATGGTACTTTATTGGTTGAAGCATGCATTGAGAGCAAAACTAATTACTGTGATATAACCGGTGAAACACATTGGATAAGAAAGATTATTAATAAGTACCACACAAAAGCTATAAAAAATAAAGTTAAGATTATAAATTCCTGTGGATTTGACTCAATTCCCTCTGACCTTGGCATATTCTATGCACAAAATAATATGAAAGAAAATATTGGAAAATATGCAAGTAAAATCTACATGAGAGTAATAGCTATGAAAGGAGGAGTTAGTGGTGGGACCATATACAGTTTTCTAAACATCCTAAAGGAAGCAAGAAAAAATAAGACCATTCGAAAAATAGTTAATAACCCTCATAGCCTTAGTCCGAATGTAGATTTTTTTGAAAGTGATGAAGCAGATTTAAAAAAAATTATTTATGATAAAACATGCAAAAAATGGATTAGTCCATTTATAATGGCTTCTATAAATACAAGAATTGTTCGAAGAAGTAATTATTTATTAAACTTTAAGTATGGTAAAGATTTTATTTATAATGAAGCCATAATAGTTGGAAAAAGTATTTTCAGCAAATTTTTAGGATATTTAAAACTTATTCCAATTTATTTAATAGGTAAAATAAAAAATAAGGCGTTTAACTTGTTAGTGAGGTTGATCCTGCCTAAACCTGGAAAAGGTCCAACAGAGAGTAGTAGAAAAAACGGTTATTTTAAATTTAGTTTTTATGTTTTCGATAAAAAATTAAAGGCCGTAGTATTTGTCAGTGGTAGTGGATGTCCCGGATATGGTTCAACCTCTAAAATGCTAGCAGAAAGTGCTATCTGTCTAGCAATTGATAGATTACCAAATAATAGTGGAATTTTGACACCCTCGACTGGTTTAGGTGCTCCCCTATTAAGTCGTCTTGAAAAAAATGCGGATCTAAAATTTGAATTTAAACAAGTCTAATTTTAATTAATAAAATTTAATGCTTAATTTTAAATTATAATCATAAATTAAATTAAAGTGAAAAAAATAATATACATTTTCTTACTAAGTGTAATTTTTAATTATACTTATTCACAAATTGCTTATATGCATTATGTAACTGTGAAAAATTCTGACGTTAAAGAACACATTGAAGCTGAAAAAAACGTTCATTCCAAATTACATAAGGAACAAATTGATAAGGGAAATAAACTTGCGTGGGATATGTGGATGGTCTCAAACAGTACTTATGGGGAACCTACAACAACTTTTTTGTATGTACATTTTAACAACCCTGATGCGAATTACGACACTCAAAAGTCTTCTAATTTTACAGCTCATGAAATAGAAGCACATCGAAAAGCTTATCAAAGCAGAGTTGTAAAAGAAGGCGGCTTGACTTTAGGCATTAAGGCTTCATATGGTATTAAACCAGGAGACATGCCACCGAAAAACATGGTAATCAATTATATGAGTGTAGATTTTCTAAAGAATTATGAATATGAGCAACTGGAAAAAAATGCGGGTAAAAGTTATAAACAAAATGGAAGAGCTGCATGGGGATTTGGAAAAATTCTTAATCACTTTGGATCATCTAAAAATGTTCAATACCTAACATTTGATTTTTATAACTCTATGGATGAAATTATGGATGCCAGGATGACTACAAATAAACTATCAAAAGCCCAAATGTCAACATTCAAGGAATATGAAGAGTTACGGACCATATATAATACCCACATCTTGACGCTTATTGCCGCTGAAAGATAATTGAAAAGCTCCTAAACGGAGCTTTTTTTATTTTAATATCTTTTCTTGCTTTAAATCTCTTTTTTCTTTATCTATTTTATTTTCTTTATGAATAAGTGTTAACATTACAATTGATACCATCGAGTGAAGGAAAGCAAAAGCAAAAGCATCCAATGCACCCATTTGCCCTGAAAGAGAGGAAATAGTATACATTACAATTGCTGCAAAATTGAACACCGCAACAGAAATACCGTAAGCGAGACGTACCTTAGGTAAATGCCAAACTAAACGTAAGGATAAGTAAATTATAACCCAGAAAAGAAATTCATAGAAATATTGTATATCGTGCAAACCAAACATAAATCAAACTACATTAAATATTATTTTCAAATATAAAAAAAACCGTAGAATTAGGAGTTTTCATCGGTTGAAAATGCGTTAAAATTTAAAAGCTCAGAATTTGAAAAATTATATTCAATATTTATAGGATTGCAACAAATTTCACAATCCTCTATATACATAGTAATTTCATCTGAAGGCTCAATTAGCATCGAAATTTGTTGCCAACAATATGGACATTGAAAAAAATGTTCAATCATAAATTTTAATTTAAAATAATATTAGTAAAAACTATCATAGTAAAGGAAATAACATATTATGTTTTAATTATATATCATTTTATTAAACTATAATTAATTATATGACATTAAATATTTACGATAAATCCGAACAAGCAAAGGGAAATTTTAACAATGGTGAAATCCTTGAAAACAAGCCAATTGGTTTCCCCCATGACGGAGGCAAATTAAAATCATATTCGAATATTTTTTATTGGGCTCACGCTTGGACAAGCGATAAAAAAAGTACAATTGGTTTGCATCCCCACCAAGGATTTGAAATTTGCAGTTTTATTTTAAGAGGAAAAATAAATCATTTTGATACAAAACAAAATAAATGGATACAGTTGTCAAAAGGAGATGTCCAAATTATTCGTGCAGGAAACGGTATTTCACATGCAGAGGAACTGGAAAAAAATTCTGAAATATTTCAAATTTGGTTTGATCCAAACTTAGAAATTACTTTGAAAAATAATGCAAGCTATGACGATTATAGTTTTTCTCAGTTCAAAGAAAATAAAAACAACACATCTACAACTACGATTATTAAAGGTGAAGGATCACCAATGAAAATGGAAACAGAAGGAATAACTATTCACCTTCTTGATTTGAAAAAAGGGTCTCATTTTTTTAACGCTTCAAAAAAGAACGTACATTCCATTTTTATATTGGATGGTGAAATTGAATTAGAAAATAAAAAGAATTTTAAAGGGACATTTTTAACTATTTCCCAAACAGATAGTTTTGAAATATTTTGTAATAAAAAGTCTAAAATCTTTAAAGTAACATCTCCCCTCCTACCGAGCTATAGAACATATGCATAAGTCTACTGAACAAACATATTTAAAATTCAAACTACAATTTTACAGACTTTTGAAATATTATTTATTTAATATAAAAATTTTAATTTTATGGATATTAGGTAAATATATTTACTTAAAAAAATTTATTTAAATGATACATTATAAAAAATATTCCATTAAAAATTCAAAAAAACAGTGGATTACATTTATTCATGGTGCGGGTGGAAGTAGTGCAATTTGGAAAAAACAAATCCCTTTCTTTTCAAAAGCATTTAATTTACTACTAGTAGATTTAAGTGGACATGGTTATTCAGTAACAAATTATGCTCAAAAATCTAAAGATAAAATTTCATTTGAATCAATTTTAAATGATGTTTTAGAAGTTTTAGATAATTTAAATATTAAGAAATCACATTTTATTGGAATTTCGCTAGGGACTGTAATAATAAACCAATTGGTATTAAAAGAACCAAATCGAATTTTAAAAATGGTTCTAGGTGGAGCCACTCTAGAACTCAATTTCATGTCCAGGTTTATGATGTATTTTGCTTATGCAACAAAATCTATAGTTCCTTACATGTGGCTTTATAAGCTTTATGCATTTATTGTTATGCCATCTAAAACTGATAGAGAATCAAGAAAACTTTTTATCAAAGAAGCGAAAAGAATGAATCAAAAAGAAGTAGTAAGATGGTTCAAACTTACCCCTAGAGTATTAAGACTTTTAAAATTTTTTAAGAATATAAAGACAGATATACCAACACTATACATAATGGGAAATAAAGATTACATGTTTTTATCGTCTATAAAAAAAATTGTAAAAAGACAGCCCAACGCAATTTTAGAAATTTTTAAAAATTGTGGTCATGTTGTAAACATTGAGAATCCGGAAAAATTTAATGCTACTTCATTGAAATTTTTAAAAGATTAAATTGGTTAATTTATTATTATATTTATTTTATGAAAAAATCAGATTATTTTATTTTGACGTCTGCATTTTTAAGTTTTGTGTTTTCAATTTATTTGTGGTTTAGCGGTCAACAAGACGAGGGTTTGTATGTTGGGCTATGGGTTCCATCAATCCTAGCTGCAGGTGCATACATCAAACAAAACAACAAATAATGAGCCTTTTACTAATTTTTGGTTTCGGTTTCTTTGTAGTCTTATTATTTATTGTTGGTATTTTTTACAGTAATGAAGAAAAAAATGATGATAAATTGGATGAAATTGAGACTGATATAACAGATTATGATGGCTCTGGTAATTATGGAAGAATCCCTGACAAAAAACCTAAAAACAGAGCAATTTAAATATTAAGAAAACCATCTGTGTTTACCAAACTGGTTCTTAACAACGTTTTTATTATTATATAAATAAAACTTCAATCCCTTTAAAACACTATTTAGGTAGCTTTTTAACTTAGGTTTTATGTATAAATAGAAGACAATTGGGTATAAAAGTGAATTTATCTTATCTGTTTTGTAGGGGTATACGTCAATTTTTAACAAAGAGTGATGTTTTTTTTTTAGATATTTTCCATACAACTTTTGATTTTTTCCCATTTTTCTTTCCAATCATTAGCTCATATCCTATCATCTCATGCCACTGGTAAAAATCCCTTTCAAAAGCAACACCATTTAAATAGATCAAAATATCTTTTTTAATAGATTTCTTATCACCTTCAATTACTTTATTTTTTTTACAAAACGGATGAAAAAAATTTAAATTCCCATGAGAGGATATAACTTTCCAAATATCTTCGCTTTGACCTTTTATTTTGATACTACAGGAAACGCTATGCATTGAAATTAATTATTTAAATTCAGTTTAGTTGAAATTAAAAAGGCATTATGAATTAAAGTAGCCGCTACTTTACCACTATGATTGTAAATTTCTCCTTTAATTGTAGCTATATTTTTGCCCTTACTAATTAAAGTAGCTTCACATAGGTACTTTCCTGTGTTAATTGGACGATGAAAAATAGTATGAAGATTAGTTGAGGAGGGATATATTTCTCCTTTAGATTCAAAGATTAACAAAAGACTTGTAACATCATCTAACATAGAAGTTATCTGGCCACCTTGAACGAAACCCTGTGGACCAGGATTTATCATATCTCTGGAAAATCGACCTTCAAGTTTTAAATTATTTTTTTTATAATCAATAAAGTCAAATTCAAACTTTTTACCTGTACCACCGTATTTACTATGGAAGAGAATGTATTTATCAATTTCATGTGACATAAGCTAAAATTAAAAATATGTATACTATTTTAAATCCTAAAAGAAAATTACAATACCTAAAAGGAAACAAACAGAAATCACCAAAAAAGAAAATCCAATTTGAGATAAATATTTATTAACTGGTTTGTTTATACTTTTATTGCTGTGCCCAGAGATAATTTCTTGGAAAGTACTATAAAGAACAATTAGTACCGGTGAAAATAAGACACAACCTGCAACAAATAATTGTACATCTGTCATTTTCTTGGGATTGTATTAAAATAAATTCCATAAATTAAGATTGTGGGAACCCAAATAGAAACGTATTGGCCCATTTCTTTTTCACCTGAAAACCATAGGTAAACAGATAATAAAAAGCTTAAAAAAGCTGAAATTAAAATTGTTATATCTCTTTTTCTCATATTTATTCTTCTTTATTTTCTTTTCTAAACCATAGATTGGTTCTTAAATTATTGTTCAAATTAAGATTTGTTGTTTGAAAATTAAAATTAGAGTTGTTATTAAATAAGGGAAAAACTCCATTTAAATCAATTTGATTGATTTGAGTAATTTTATCTAAATCATAGCCCATTTGTCTAAATTGTTCAATTAATTTTACCAACGAGGGGTTTTTGGTGTTTTTTTTTGAGATTTTCTCGCCATTATCAACCTCGTATTTAATTCCTTTACTGTTTTGACTTATAATATTTAATATTAACCATTCCTGAGAGAATGAG
>JBELIL010000061.1:0-10767 GCA_042090925.1 Flavobacteriales bacterium | reverse complement strand
ATCTCTTTGATTGATATTTATCTGTTTGGAAATTAAGTTGATTTCCTGATTTGTAACCCTTATTAATTTTTTACGAACTTGAATTTTAACGTCCAAATTTTGAATTTCATCAAATGCAGATTTTTTTATGGTTTTATTAGAGAATAAAATAGAATTAATCTGTTTTATTTCTCTAACCAGTTTTTCTTTTTCTTTTTCTAGTCTTTTTTGTGTCTCTTGCTGGGATAAGCAAAAATTTAGATTTAAAAATTGTAAAAAAAATAGAAAAAAATATTTCTTCATAATTTTATTTTGCTGTAACCTTCTGGGAATTTAAAAGGAATTGTAAGCTCACTTGGATAATCCACTCTAATAAGTTCTAAAGATATTGAGACAAACTCACCATTAATAAAGGAACTAATTTGAATTTGCTTTGGTATAATTTTCCCATTTGTTTTTTGGTATAATGGATACTTTATACTCAATATACTATTTTTTTTATCTAGCAAAAGGAATCTTTGTTCTCTAATTCTGAAATTCTCGGTGTCAAAAAAGTATGTGGTTCTATACTTTTTAGAGCTAGCATTTATAAAAACATAATATTCTGGATTTTCTATTCTTTTTATTTTTACTTTTTTAAGATTATCAATTGGATTACCAATAAGTATATTTTGAATATCTTGAAGTCTGAAATTAGTACCTAAGATAGAATTTAAGAATTCATAATCTCCCTCGTAATATTTTTTTTGAAATTTTTCATAAAAAAATATTTTTTCGTTTGTCATTAAAAGTTTTGCTACAGGGATAAAAATATTTGCACTCATCCATAAAAATTTATCATCTTTAAATCTAAGATTAATACTTACGGTTTGTTTAATTTTCTTACTTGTATAGGTTGCCTTAATTCGTGCTCTAAATGTATTTATTTTTTCCTCAGATTTTTCTAGGTTTTCAATGAGCCTTTTCACCTTTATAGATTCTACAGGCTTTTTACTTGGTAAGACCGTTAGAGATTTACATCCATTTACTATTAATAAAATTAATAAACATTGAAAAAATTTAATCATGCGATTTAATTTGATCCCGTACTTCCAAATCCCGAGTTACCTCTTTTGCTACGACCTAAGTCCTCAACTAATTTCCAATTAACATTTGAAAAGTTTGAAATGATCATTTGGGCAATTCTGTCTCCTGGTTTAATTTCATATTTTTTATCTGATAAATTAATTAAAATCACACCCACTTCACCTTTATAATCTGCATCTATTGTCCCAGGTGAATTTAAAACAGTTATCCCGTACTTTAGTGCAAGTCCAGACCTTGGACGGATTTGACCTTCAAATTTTTTTGGCAAAGATATTTTTAAGCCAGTTGGGATTAGGATTCTTTGGAAAGGATTTAAAAATATCGGTTTTTTTATATTAGCTCTTAAATCTAATCCTGCCGAACTCGAAGTTGCGTAACTTGGAAGTTCATAAGGAGACATGTTTATAACTGGTAAATCAATCATTTTTTACCTAAAAGTATAAACTTAATTTCTAAAACTGATGAGAAAAAAATTTTTTTGAAATAAGTTAGTATCCTAATTACTTTTTGAGAGCTTCTGCACCCCCAACTATTTCTAATATTTCATTTGTAATTGACGCTTGGCGTGCTTTATTATAAGTTAATTTTAATTGATCAACGAGTTCAGCTGCGTTATCAGTTGCTTTATGCATAGCTGTCATCCTTGCGCCGTGCTCACTTGCAAAAGATTCTCTCAAAGCCTTATAAAACAGGATTTTTATTCCTTTGGGAATAATATCTTCAAGTATTTTAGACTTATTAGGTTCATAAATGTAATCACTTAAAGTTTCTGTTTTTTCGGAATAATTTATTCTGAAGGGTAGTAAAATTTCAGTTGAAATAATTTGAGTTGCTGCATTTTTAAATTTATTATAAACTAATTCTATTTTATCATATTCTCCAGAGATAAACTTTGATATATATATGTCGACGATTTTACTTGTAGATTCGTAATCAAGATTTTCAAATAAATTGCTATGATCATTAGTTATTCTAAAAGTTTTAGACAAGACATCGTTTCCTTTTTTGCCAATAGTTACTAGATCAACTTCCTTGTCCTTATTTTTATGTAAATAGTTTTTTGTTGCTTTAATTATATTTGAATTAAATCCCCCACAAAGCCCACGGTTGGATGTAACTGAAATTATAAGTCGTTTAGGATATATCTTCTCTCCCACCAAAGGGCTGGAAAAACCAGGCATTGACTTCAAAATATCAGTGATAACATTAAATAAGTTTTCTGAATATGGCCTCATAGAAACAATGGCTGATTGAGCTTTTTTTAATTTTGCGGCGGATACCATTTTCATGGCCTGTGTGATTTGCATCGTCGATGAAACAGATGAAATTCTACTCCTTATTTCTTTTAAATTTGCCAAAACACTATTTAAATTGGTTAGATATCTTTAAACATAATTCATCTAAAGTTTTCAAAACACTGTCATTTAAAACACCTTCCTTAAGAGATTTTAAAACTTTTTTGTGGCTTTTATTCAACTCTTTAATATACGCTTCCTCAAAATCTTTAATCCTATCAACCGGTACTTCTTTCAATAAATTTTTGGTCCCCGCATAGATAATAGCTATTTGATCTTCTACCTTAAATGGATCATTTTGAGATTGTTTTAAAATTTCAACATTCCTTTGACCTTTTTCTATTACATTAAGTGTAGCTGAGTCCAAATCAGAACCAAATTTTGCAAAAGCCTCTAGCTCTCTAAATTGAGCTTGATCTAATTTTAAAGTCCCCGCGATTTTTTTCATTGATTTAATTTGAGCTGAGCCGCCAACTCTAGAAACAGATATCCCAACATTTATAGCGGGTCTAACTCCGGAATTAAATAGGTCTGATTCTAAAAAAATTTGCCCGTCAGTTATTGAAATTACATTGGTTGGAATGTAAGCTGAAACATCTCCTGCTTGAGTTTCTATTATTGGGAGAGCTGTTAGCGATCCCCCTCCTTTAACTTTAGATTTTAACATATTGGGTAGGTCATTCATTTGTTCGGCTATTTTATCATCCGAAATAATTTTTGCGGCTCTTTCCAAAAGTCTAGAATGCAGATAAAAAACATCACCTGGAAATGCTTCTCTTCCTGGGGGTCTTCTCAATAAAAGAGAAACCTCTCTGTATGCCACTGCTTGCTTTGATAAATCATCAAAAATAATTAAAGCTGGTCTTCCAGTGTCTCTAAAAAACTCACCAATGGCAGCTCCAGCCATTGGAGCATAGACTTGCATAGGTGAAGGGTCTGAAGCGTTAGCAGCAACGATTGTGGTATATTCCAAAGCGCCTTTGTCTTCTAGAACTTTTGATATAGCTGCTACAGTAGAAGCCTTTTGGCCAATAGCTACATATATACAATAAACAGGAACACCAGCATCGTAAAACTCTTTTTGATTAAGTATCGTATCTATACAAACGGTCGTTTTACCTGTTTGCCTATCACCAATAACAAGTTCTCTTTGCCCTCTACCAACTGGAATCATGGCGTCGATTGCTTTAATTCCTGTTTGGAGCGGTTCACTCACTGGTTGTCTAAATATTACCCCTGGAGCCTTTCTTTCAAGTGGCATTTCAATCAATTCTCCTTTTATGGGCCCCTTGCCATCTATAGGATTTCCTAGCGTGTCTACGACTCTACCAATAATTTTTTCTCCTACTTTAATTGAAGCAATTTTTTTTGTTCTTTTTAATCTATCTCCTTCTTTAATTTTTTCTGAAGAACCAAATAAAACAACTCCAACATTGTCTTCTTCCAAATTTAGAACCATTCCTTCAAGACCTGAATCAAAACTAACAAGCTCGCCGTACTGTGCATTGGAAAGACCGTATACTCTTGCTATACCGTCTCCTACTTCCAAAACAGTGCCTGTTTCTTCTAAGGATCCGGAGAGGTTTGCATTAGATAGTTCTTCTTTAATTATAGATGATATTTCTGATGGTTTAATTGATGTCATATTTTAATATTAAATAAATGTATTTTCTTTTTTCAGAGTTGTCTTTAATTTACTAAGTGTTGAACTTACAGAATTATCAAACTGAACATCTCCAGCTTTTATAATAAACCCTCCAATTAAATCTTTGTCGACAATATTGATAATCTTGATTTTATTTTTTGTTATTTTCTTAATAAGAAATCTTAAGTTTTCTTCTATATTACTAGTTATCTTATGCGCTGATGTTAAATAGCATGTCTCAATTCCACTACTCGTTTTATAAAGCTCTATAAATTGATTTAAAATGTCATTAAAAAGATCCAGCCTATTTTTTCTCACTAGCATTTCTATGAAACTTTCTAAATTTTCAGTAACATTACCACATATGGAGAGCAGAATCTTTTTTTTCGTTTGATTGGGTACAATTTTATTTTTTAAGGTCTTATATAAATTGGAGTTATTTGATAAAATTTCTATTAGGTTTTCGCTTTCGATTACAACTTCGTCTATGGAATTTGTATATTGGCAATATGCGAAATAAGCTTTTGCGTATCGAATAG
This sequence comes from Flavobacteriales bacterium, assembly GCA_042090925.1. GTDB lineage: Bacteria > Bacteroidota > Bacteroidia > Flavobacteriales > Flavobacteriaceae > TMED96. Next base: position 6,223 of record JBELIL010000061.1, on the reverse strand, counting down.
CAGCAACTTGTTTGATCATTTTATTTCAATTTCATCGATTAATTTTTGGGTATAATCGACTTGCTTCTGATTTTCGTTCAATTCTTTTTTGAGAATTTTTGATGCGATTTCAACAGATAAATCAACTACTTGAGATTTTAAATCTTTCAATATTAAATCTTTTTCCTGTGTTATTGACTCTCTTGCATTTTCGATTATTTTTTCTGATTCAAGCTTTGAAACGTTTTTTGCATCTTCAATAATTTCTCTGCCTGTTTTCTTTGCATCTGAAATTATAAGATCCCTCTCTTTTTTAGCATCACTTAATATCTTTTCATTGTCAGCCTTAATTTTAGAAAATTCATCTTTGGCTTTTTGAGCTGACTCTAGTGATTCTTTAATGGATTTTTCTCTTTCATTGAGTGTGTCTAAAATAGGTTTCCATGCAAACTTCTTAAGAGTTAAAATAAGGCCAATAAAAATTAAAAGTTGCCAGAAGAATAAGCCAAAAGAAAACTCGTTAATTAATTTTTCCATTTACTTCTATATTTTACAAGTTTTAAAATATTACTACAAAACAAACATAGCTGCAAAACCAATTCCTTCAACTAGAGCTGCTCCAATTAGCATTGCTGTCTGAATTTTTCCATAAGCATCTGGTTGTCTGCCTATTGCTTCCATAGCGCCCCTACCGATACCTCCTATTCCAATTCCTACTCCAATGACTATTAAACCTCCTCCTACTATTGCTGGGATTTCCATAATTTATAATAATTTAATTAAACATTCATTTTAAAAATAACCTAGTGGTCATGTTCTTCAACAGCAAAACCAAAATATAATGCTGATAAAATTGTAAATATATACGCCTGCAAAAGTGCAACTAAAATTTCAATTATTGAAATAAAAAAAGCCAATAAAAATGACAACCCCGAACCAATAAAATTTCTAAAAATAAAAATCATTGAAATCAAAGTCATCATAACGATATGGCCTGCTAAAATATTCGCGTACAATCTTATCATTAATGTAAATGGTTTTATTAATACGCCTAATAATTCAATAGGAGCCATTATGATTTTCATTGGTAAAGGCATTCCAGGCATCCAAAAAATATGCATCCAATAATCTTTAGTACCACTTATTGTGGTAATTATAAACGTAAGCAGTGCTAAACAAAAAGTTATTGCAATATTTCCGGTAATATTTACACCTAAGGGTGTTAGCCCCAGAATATTACAAAACCAAACAAAAAAGAATATAGTTAATAAAAAACTCATAAACCTTTTGTGGTGTTTTAATCCGATATTTGGAATTGCAATTTCATCTCTTATGTAGACAATTAAAGGCTCAAAATATCTTCCAATTCCAGAAGACACCAATCCGTTTCTTTTGTAGGAGTGAGCCAAGTTTCTAAAAAGAAAGAACATTAATATTGAAACTAAAATTATGCTTGTAACGCTTTTGGTGATTGATAAATCGAAGGGTTTTAGGTTTAAAGGATGACCCTCTTTATCATAATTAATAGTTCCCTTTGAATCACTTTTAAATATTTTATCATGAAATAGCACATAATAAGAATTGTCTATTTTCGCAACCTTTCGGCCGTGATCAAATTTTGAAGACATAAAAAATTTGAATCCTTCATCATAAATAATTATTGGAAGTGGGAAACCAATGTAAACTTTTCTGTTGGTCTTTTTGTCTTTGTATGAAAGGATTCCAAAATCGTGAGAATCTTGAACATGATGAAGAATATATTCGGAAATTTCTTGTTTTAATTTTTTTTTATCACTTTCATTTTCCATATATGAGGTTGTGAACGAAACTATTGATGTTGCAAAAATATAAAGAAATGTAATTGCTGATTTTATCAAAATCTAGATAGTATTTATGGACTGTAAAATTAATTTTTTTAATTTAAAAAAACTCTTTTATTTCTATTTTTTGAAAATTAATTTGAATTTAGTAAATGCTTACTAAAGTAATAAACTATGAATACTGAGGAGAAAATATAAGGGACCAAAAAAATACTTATTTCCGGTTTTCCAACTAAATTATCTAGGTATAAGAATGGTCGAAAAATCAAAAAAAATACAATTAATTTAATTGAGCTTCCAACAAAAAAAATATTTGATATTTGAGTGTTTTTTTTTGTCTTAAAATAAATTAATAAAAAGAAAAAAATCGAGAACAAATAAAAAAAAGCATATGATTTATAAATCAGGTTGGGATTGACTTCTGAAGTATGCAAAAAAAAATTGTGGGCTTGAAATAATAAAAACAAAATTGATGAATAATAAATTATAAATTTATTTGGAGTCAATTTTACAGGAATTTAGATTGTTTAATTATAAAATATACAATGATTAACATCCCGATTATTGAAGATGCTAAAAGTGGCAAATCAGAATCGATGTTAAATTTTATTTTGACCTCTTTTCCAGAAATATATGACAAATACATAATAATTGCTATTTGAAAAAATAGACCAGAAAATATCAGCCATTTGTTAGGCTGTTTTTTCACTATTCCCCATAATTGACTTTACTTCTGAAACGTTTTTCATAGAACATTTGGCATTAAAGCTCGCTCCTGCTTCGACAATAAGTTTACTAATTTTGACCTCTCCTTCAATTATAGCTGTTGCTTTCAAATTCAAAATCTCACTTGCTTCTATTATTCCATTCAACTTACCTTCAATATCTGCGTTTAAACATTTAATGTTCCCTTCAATGACCCCTTCTTTACCTATAACAACCTTTCCTGTAGTTGTGATTGATCCGTTTAAATATCCATCAATTCTAAAATCAGCATTTGATTTTATTTCCCCTGTTATTCTTGTCGAGGCCTCTATTTTATTGGGTTGTCCGTTAATTTCGTTAGTTTTCATTTTATCAAATCAATTTGAGTTTGGGTTCCAGGTTTTTTGTTTTTGTATTTGTCTATATTCGGACGACAAAGCTACAAAATTATCTAAATTGTTTTGAAAACCTGATAAATTCGACCAGATTTTTAATAGAAAGTTTACTTCAGGGTATTGATTTTCAGTATGTACTACAATAAAACTGTATTTGTCGCTGTAAGAATCTACAGAAATTTTTTTTATTTCTTCTGATCTCTTATTTAGTTCTGAAATCATTTCTCCCCTCAATCTATAGAGATCTATTTCACTTGAATTTGAAAAAACAATGATCCATTTAAATTTTTTGGTAATGGCTTTTGGGTCTATTACATTTGTTTTGATGTTTGATAATATTTTTTTCACCTCCAAGGATTCCTTTGAGTTTGGATACTTTTCTAAAAATTTATCTAACTCATATTTCCATTCATCTATGCCTCTAAGCCTTCCAATAGAATTAATTATTAATAACTCAAATTTTAATTCTAGTCCAGTCCCTATTAGCCTCTTTCTATACTCATTTTTATTTTCAATTATATCAAGAAATTCTTGTAGCATAAATTTTTTATGCAAAAAAGTATAGAAATTAGTTAGGCTTTTATTTGTTTTAAAATTTGTATTTTCAAATAAGTAAGATGTATAAACTGATTGAGGATATTTTTGAATCAACATATATCTAAACTTTAAGGCATTGATAGAGTCATTAGTTTGGTAAAGTTTATAAAGATTATAAAGGGCAAGGATTTCTTGATTTTCATTTGGGCTCAGCTTCAATAGTTTTGATAATCTTTTTATTGACATATCTTTATTTAAAAATTTCTCTTTATATAATAGCCCTGCATCAAGGTAAGCTTGTTTTCTTATTTTTTTTAAACTGTCTATACTCTCCATTTTCACAGGTAAAAGGTTAATGTAATATGCTGCCGTTTTAACTTTTTGGGCTTTAGCTTTAACAGGATTTTTTCCTTTAAAATTTTCACTAATAAGATTTGACATCGCTGGTAATAAGCTATTCCAATTGTCTACATTTAGTTGGTTACCCCACAATGATTTAAAAAAAACCTTACCGCGATTTAATTGATTTTCATTGTAAAAATAAAATTTAACTTGAGATTTTTTTTGTCTTCTGAAAATACCTTTCCTTATGAAAGAGTTATTTTGTTTCAAAGAATCGATTTTCATTGTTTTATCAATATATCTATTAAAAAACTTGATTTTTTCATTTTCATTCATAGATACAATAGATAAAATACTATCATTATTATTTATTATGGTTTCCAGATTTATGATTCTGTCTAATCCCCTTCTCTCTCTCTCAGTCATTTTTTTAATGAATGATTCTTTATCCATCAAATTAATTAAACTATCTAAATATGCCCCTGATTTAATAAAAACGCCTTTTTTAAAAAAATAATCGGATAACTCTCGGTAATTAGATTTTCTTGTAATAACATCTGCACTCTTTGATTCTAACGATTTATTATAGGACAATATCCCTAAGCTATCGAGCCCTTTGTCAATATAATAACGCCCCTCAAATTGGTCAATTAAATGTACATACGGAAAATTTTCATAGTTTCTCTTAAGCTTTCGAGTTATTCTTATTGGATTTATTTCTGATATGGTAGTTTGAATTTTTAGGGTCTTTAACTTTGAATGAATCCAAAAAAGTCTAGGAATTTTTCTCCCTAGGTCTAATATTGAGTTATAAACTCTTTGCGCACTATCCAACATGTTGATTTTTTCTAAAAGCTGACCATGAATAAATGTATATCTTGCTTTTTTATCATTATTTTTAGAAAAAACACTTGCTCTTGAGATGAAAAATCTTGCTGAATCCTCTTTTTTAATATTCAAATATGCATGCGCTAAAGATGCGTTTATTTCTGAGTAAATCTTTTGAAATTTAATTGCTTGAGGGATCAATAATTTTAAATTTTTTATTGCAATTTGGTTGTTATTGAGTCTAATATTTGATTTTTCCCTCCATAGTTTTGCATTTAAAAACGTTTCTTTATCATCATATATTTTCAACACGTACTCAAATGCCTCCAGTGCTGGAGAAAATCTTAGATTAAAATATCTTGCCTTACCTAAAAGAAAATAAGCTTTTTGAATTTGAGAGTTTTTTTGTAAACCGTTAAAATTCATTGAATGCTTTTGTATTGCCTTGGTAGCTTTTTCTTCAGCTAGACTGAAACTTGGGATTTTTTGCGATCTTTCAAGATTTTCATCATATAATCCAAGAGATTCGAAGGAAATGATTTTACCAAAATCTTCTTCACTGTTTTGTTTAATCAATAGTTCTCCAAAACTTAATGCTTGTTCAGCATTAAAAATCACGTTGTATTTCGAATTCAGTTTGTGATATTCTTTATTTAAAAATTTATCTTTTGAAGTTGAACAACTAAATAAAAAACCTATTATCAATAATTGGGATAAATGAAACTTTAAATGCACCTATTTAATTGTTTTTATTGTTATATAACTTTAAAAGTCAAGTTTTAGTGTTTATTCAACAATAAACTATTCGTATTTTTTAAAACTTATTATTAATATTAAATAAAATTAAAAATATAATTACTAAATGGATAATAAATCAATTCCAAAAAAAGGAAATGGGCTTAAGGTAAACTTAGATTTTGAAGTCTACAATGTTAGTATAGATGAGAACAAAAGCATATTAGAAATATTGCTAGATGAAAATATTGACGCACCACATTCGTGTTTAGGGGGTATCTGCTCAACTTGTATTGCAAAGGTAAAAAGTGGCGAAACTGAGATGAAAGAAAATCAAGTCCTTACAGAAGAGGAAATTAGCGAAGGATTAATTTTGACTTGTCAAGCGTATCCTAAGTCTTCATCTCTTGAAATTGATTATGATGATGTTTGAAATATTGTTTTATTTACAACTTCTATGATTTTCTCAGGAGGTATTGTTCTCATACAATCTTCGTATCCCTCAGGGCAAACATTTCCATATACTGACGTCGGTATTAAAGGGTAAAGGCTTCTATCAGATAGAATACTTCTCTGGCTATTTTGATTCCAAGGAGAAAAACCCGCATATGGATGGGTTATCCCCCAAATAGTAATAACAGGGATGTTGTAGTTTGTCGCAATATGGCCATTTGCTGAGTCCATTGAAATCATTATATCTAAATTCGAAATTATTTTTATTTGATCAGATAGCGAGTATTCCCCTGCTAATGAGTAAACATTTGAGTAGGCTCTCTCCCAAACTTTTAATTTATTTGCTTCATCTCCATGAGATCCAAATAGAAAAACTTGATTTTCTATTTGTAAAAAGGAAATTACTTTTTGAGTTAAATCAAATGGGTA
>JBELIL010000060.1:6532-10898 GCA_042090925.1 Flavobacteriales bacterium | reverse complement strand
AGGGGTCCCGGATTCAGCTTTTGTTTTAGGTAAGGGTTTCTCTTTTATGGTTCCATCAGTTATCATTTTGGTCACTGGAACAATATTTGCAATGTGGCTTGGGGAGAAAATTACTGATAAAGGAATTGGAAACGGAATATCTCTACTAATAATGGTAGGAATAATTGCCACTTTACCAATGTCTTTTACCCAAGAGGTTGTTTCACGAGTATCAGAAAATAATGGAGGATTAATTCTTATTCTAATTGAAATGATATTATGGATTATTATAATTTTATTGTCAATTCTTCTTGTTCTGGCTGTTAGACAAATACCTGTTCAGTATGCAAGAAGAGCACAAACAGCTGCCAATAATCAAAATATGTTTGGCAGAAGACAATATATTCCACTCAAATTAAATGCTTCAGGGGTTATGCCAATTATATTTGCTCAAGCTATAATGTTTGCACCTAGTTATGTAGGGAGATTAATTGGAAATAACGAATTAGGTCAATGGATTCAAGTAAATTTTTCAGATATTTTTGGCTTGTGGTATAATATTGTTTTTGGTTTGTTAATAATTATTTTTACTTTTTTTTACACCGCAATTACAGTACCCACAAATAAAATGTCAGATGATTTGAAAAGAAGTGGAGGTTTTGTTCCGGGTATTCGACCGGGGAATGAAACTAGTGATTTCTTGGACAATGTAATGTCTCAAATTACTTTCCCTGGATCCTTATTTTTAGCTGCTTTAGCTGTTTTTCCTGCAATAGTTGTTAAACTAATGGGAATGCAGCAAGGATGGGCTCTTTTCTACGGTGGAACCTCATTATTAATTATGGTTGGGGTGGCTATTGATACAATTCAACAAATAAATTCATATCTGTTAAATCGACATTATGATGGACTTATGAAAACAAGTGCTAATAGAAAAATTTCAATATAAATGCCTAAACAAGAAGCGATTGAACAAGAAGGAAAAATAATTGAAGCTCTATCTAACGCTATGTTTAGAGTTGAGCTCGAAAATGGGCATGTTGTAACTGCTCACATATCAGGTAAAATGAGACTTCATTACATTAAGCTTTTACCGGGTGATAAAGTAAAGCTTGAAATGAGTCCTTATGATTTAACTAAGGCAAGAATAACTTTTAGATTTTAATTTATAATTATGAAAGTAAAAACATCAATAAAAAAAAGAAGTTCAGATTGTAAAATCGTTAGAAGAAAAGGGAGGTTGTATATAATCAACAAGAAAAACCCAAGGTTTAAACAAAGACAAGGATAATATGGCTAGAATATCAGGTGTAGACATACCCAAATTAAAAAGAGGCGAGGTTGCTTTAACTTACATTTATGGAGTTGGTAAAAACCGTGCATGTAAAATTTTAAATGAAGCAAAAGTAGATTTGAATAAAAAAGTTTCTGAGTGGACAGACTCTGAAATAAAATCAATTATTCAAGCTATGTCAAAATATAAAGTGGAAGGAGAATTACGTTCAGAAACTCAACTCAATATAAAAAGGTTGATGGATATAGGTTCTTATAGAGGAATTAGACACAGAACAGGGCTTCCTCTTCGAGGGCAAAGAACAAAAAATAATTCTCGTACAAGAAAGGGAAAAAGAAAAACAATAGCTAATAAAAAGAAGGCAACTAAATAATCAAATATGGCTAAATCTACAAACAAAAAAAGAAAAGTATCAGTAGAAGCTGTTGGTGAAGCATATATTAATGCATCATTTAACAACATAATTATTTCACTGACAAACTTAAAAGGAGAAGTGATTTCTTGGTCATCAGCAGGAAAAATGGGATTTAGAGGTTCTAAAAAAAACACCCCCTATGCTGCTCAAGTTGCAGCTGAAGATTGTTCAAAAACAGCTCAAGATTTGGGCCTGAGACAGGTTAAGGTTTTTGTTAAAGGTCCTGGAAATGGAAGAGAATCCGCTATTAGAACAATTCATAACAGTGGAATCGAAGTAACTGAAATTATTGATGTTACACCTCTACCTCACAATGGATGTCGTCCCCCTAAAAGAAGAAGAGTATAATTTAAAAAGAATAAAATGGCTAGATATACAGGTCCTAAATCAAAAATTGCTAGAAAATTTGGAGAACCAATTTTTGGTTCTGACAAATCCTTTGAAAAAAGAAACTATCCTCCTGGACAACATGGTAACAATAAACGGAGAGGTAAAAAGTCAGAGTACGCAATTCAATTGATGGAAAAACAAAAAGCTAAATACACCTACGGTATTTTAGAAAAACAATTTAGGATAATTTTCGATAGAGCTTCAAGAAGTAAAGGAGTAACAGGTGAAGTTTTACTCCAACTATGTGAGTCCAGATTAGATAATATTGTTTACAGACTCGGGGTATCATCATCTCGAAGTGGTGCAAGACAACTTGTTTCACATGGACACATAATAGTAAACGATAAGATCGTAAATATTCCCTCTTGTCACGTTAAACCAGGAGATAAAGTAGGAGTTCGTGAAAAATCCAAATCTATTAATTCAATCCAAGAATCTCTTCATAATAACTCTTCTGTATACGAATGGCTTTCTTGGGATGAAAATATTTTGACGGGAACCTTTGTTAGTGTTCCAGAACGAATTCAAATACCAGAAAATATAAAAGAACAATTAATAGTAGAACTCTACTCTAAATAAATAACTAATATAATATCACAAATATGGCAATATTAAATTTTCAAAAACCAGACAAAGTAATTATGATCGATTCTTCAGAGTTTGAAGGTAAATTTGAGTTTCGTCCCTTAGAACCCGGTTATGGTTTGACAGTTGGAAATGCATTGAGGAGAGTATTACTTTCCTCATTAGAAGGATTTGCAATAACCTCTGTAAAAATTGAAAACATAGATCATGAATTTTCAACTATACCTGGTATAGTTGAAGATGTCACAGAAATAATTCTAAATATCAAACAAATTAGATTTAAAAGGCAAATTGAAGATCTTGAAAATGAAAAATTTAAAATTTCTCTAGGAGGACAGGATCAGTTTAAAGCAGGGGATATTCAAAAATTTATCTCTGGATTTCAAGTTTTAAATTCAGATCTAGTAATTTGTAATTTGGAAAAAGGTGTTCAAGTTAACATGGAGTTAACAATTGAAAAAGGACGAGGATATGTAACTGCTGAAGAAAATAAAAAAATTGACTCAGAGTTGGGAGTTATTTCAATTGATTCAGTTTTCACTCCCGTAAAAAATGTAAAATTTAGTATAGAAAATTACCGTGTTGAACAAAAAACGGATTATGAAAAATTGATTTTTGAAATAAATACAGATGGGTCAATACATCCTAAGGATGCATTAACCGAGGCGGCTAAAACATTAATTCATCATTTCTTATTATTTTCTGATGAAAGAATAACTTTAGAAGCTGATGAGATTGCTCAAGCTGAAACTTATGATGAAGAATCTTTGCACATGAGACAGCTTTTAAAAACAAAGTTGATAGATATGGATTTGTCTGTTAGAGCTTTAAATTGTTTAAAAGCTGCAGAAGTTGACACTCTTGGGGACTTAGTTTCCTTCAATAAAAATGATTTAATGAAATTTAGAAACTTTGGAAAAAAATCATTAACTGAATTAGAAGAATTAGTTGTTCTAAAAGGTTTGTCTTTTGGAATGAATTTATCAAAGTATAAACTGGATAAAGATTAAAAAAACAACTCTTTATGAGGCATAGAAATAAGAAAATAAAATTAGGTAGAAAAAAAGCCCATAGAAGCTCCATGCTTGCAAATATGGCTTGTTCGCTAATTGAGCATAAGCGAATAAATACAACTGTCACAAAAGCTAAGGCACTTAAGCGATTTATTGAACCTCTAGTTACGAAGACAAAAGATGATTCTACTCATAATAGAAGAGTGGTTTTTAAGTATTTAAGAAATAAAGAATCCATAACTGAGTTATTTAGAACAATATCCAATAAAATAGGAGATAGACCAGGTGGTTACACAAGAATTATTAAACTAGGAAAAAGGATGGGTGATAACGCCGATATGGCATTGATTGAATTTGTTGATTTCAATGAATTGTATTCGAAATCGGATACTCCAAAAAAGTCTACTAGAAGAGGCAGAAGTAAATCAAAATCAAAAGGAGGTGAAACTTTGGACATTAACACAAAATCTCCTAAAATCAGTCCAAAAGATAAGATAGAAGATTCAGACCTAGAAAAGGATGACAACAACCTTCTCGAAAAGGAAGAGAACAAATCTCCCGAAAAAGAGGATAAAAAAGCTCCCAACAAAGAGGATAAAAAAGCTCCCAAAAAAGAGGATAAAAAAGCTCCCGATAAAGAGGATAAAAAAGCTCCCGAAAAAGAGGATAAAAAAGCTCCCGAAAAAGAGG
>JBELIL010000060.1:0-6432 GCA_042090925.1 Flavobacteriales bacterium | reverse complement strand
AAATTAAATCCTAAAAAACAAGTATATAAAAAACCACTTGGATAACTCAAATTGTTAATAATTCAATTAAATATGAAAGGATTACTATTTTATGTTTACCCTTTTTTATATTTCTTTGTAGAATAGCATATGAGTTACATTGAAAGACCAAAAGCAATAGTTTTACTTGAAGACGGTACTGTTTTTTTTGGGAAATCTGTCGGTATATCTGGAACTTCGTTTGGAGAAATTTGTTTTAATACTGGTATGACTGGATACCAAGAAATTTTCACTGATCCCTCATATTTCGGACAAATAATGGTAACAACAAACGCTCATATTGGTAATTATGGCACTCATAATTATGATAATCAATCAGATTCAATTAAAATAGCCGGTTTAATATGCAAGAATTTTAGTTTTAATTTTAGCAGATATGGCCAAAAATCTGATTTGTTAAGTTTTTTTAAAAATCAAAATAAACTTGTTGTTTCAAATATTGATACGCGAGCTCTAGTAAAGTACATTAGAGAAAACGGAGCTATGAATGCTTTAATTACTACTGAGTTGGGTAAAATAGATAGTTTAAAAGAGGAACTAAAAAAAATACCATCAATGAAAGGCATGGAGCTGGTTTCAAAGGTTTCAACGAAAAAGCCTTACTTCTTTGGTAACCCTAAATCAAAATTTAAAGTAGCAGCAATAGATTTGGGTATAAAAAAAAGTATTTTGAAAAATCTTGCTAATCAAGATATATATGTAAAAGTGTTTCCATACAATTCCGCTTTCTCTGACATAGTAAAATGGAAACCAAATGGGTTTTTTTTATCGAATGGCCCCGGAGATCCAGAGCCTTTAGTTTTGGTTCAAGAGCTTGCCAAGAAAATAATAGAAAAAAACTATCCCTTGTTTGGCATCTGCTTAGGCCACCAAATAATTGCATTAGCCAATGGAATTCCTACATTTAAAATGTTTAATGGACACAGAGGTATTAACAATCCAGTGATTAACCATGAAACAGGAAAAGGTGAAATAACTTCTCAAAACCACGGCTTTGCTGTAGATAGAAAAGTATTGGAATTAGATCCAAATATCACTATAACACATTCACATTTAAATGATAATACAGTAGCTGGATTAAAAATGAAACGCAAAAAATGTTTTTCTGTTCAGTACCATCCTGAAGCTGCTCCGGGTCCAAATGATGCAAATTATCTTTTTACAAACTTTAAAAAAATGTTATCTAATTAATTATATAAGATGGGGAAAATTAAAAATGTTAAAGCAAGACAAATTTTTGATTCTAGGGGAAATCCAACAGTAGAGGTTGAAGTGTTTACTAATGAAGACGGATTTGGAAGAGCAGCGGTTCCCTCAGGTGCTTCAACGGGACAACATGAGGCAGTTGAACTTAGGGATAACGACGAAAAATTCTCAGGGAAAGGCGTAATGAATGCCGTCAATAATGTAAACAAAACGATAGCTAAAAATATTATCGGGAAAAATGTTCAAGATTTGCAGGAAATTGACTCCTTGATGATTAACTTAGACGGGACCTCTAATAAGTCAAATCTTGGAGCTAATGCAATTCTTGGGGTTTCACTTGCAACAGCAAAAGCTGCAGCTAGTGAAAAAAAAATCCCCCTTTATGAATACTTAGGAGGTGAAGATGCTAAAATTTTACCTGTTCCGATGATGAATATAATTAATGGGGGTTCACATTCAGACTCTCCAATTGCTTTTCAAGAGTTTATGATTATGCCTATAGCTGGTGAAACATTTTCCAAATCCTTCCATATGGGTGTAGAAGTTTTTCATTGTCTTAAAAAAATATTAAATAAAAAAAAATTAAGTACTGCTGTCGGTGACGAAGGTGGTTTTGCTCCAAAATTAAAAGGGACAGAGGATGCAATTGAAACCATTTTATCCTCAATTGAAATGGCAGGATATGAACCAGGAAAGGAAATTATGCTTGCCCTAGACTGTGCTTCTTCAGAATTTTTTAAAGAAGGGATATATGATTATTCTATTTTTGAAGGTGTCAATGGAATTAAAAGAAATTCAGATGAACAGGTTAATTATCTTCAAAAGTTAACTCAAATTTATCCAATTTTATCTATTGAAGACGGGATGGATGAAAACGATTGGGAAGGATGGGAGACATTAACAAAAAAAATTGGTGATAAAGTTCAATTGGTTGGTGATGACTTATTTGTTACAAATGTAAAGAGACTATCCAAAGGAATAAGTAAATCAATAGCAAATTCAATTTTAATAAAAGTTAACCAAATAGGAACCCTTTCAGAGACCTTTGAAGCAGTAAAAATGGCACATAAAGCTGGATATACAGCAGTTATGTCTCACAGGTCAGGTGAAACTTCAGATTCGACTATAGCTGATTTAGCTGTAGCAATGAAAACTTGTCAAATTAAAACTGGCTCTGCATCAAGAAGCGATAGGATGTCAAAATATAATCAATTACTTAGGATAGAAGAAAGACTGTCTGATAAATCTATTTATCTTCAAAAAAAATCATTTAATATAAACTTCTAGGCATACATTAATTTCTCAATTAATTTCAATTATAGTTTAATTTTCAATAAATTTACTAGTATACGTGAACTATGAGTGAAAATGTAAAAATTCTGGTCGGAGGTAAGTCTTATGAGTTCCCAGTTGTTAAGGGTTCAAAAAACGAGCTTGCTATTAATATTAATACACTTAGATCAGAAACTGGATTAATAACTATCGATCCAGGTTACAAAAACTCAGGATCATGTCTAAGTGAAATTACTTATTTGAACGGTGAAAAAGGTGAACTAAGTTATAGAGGTTACACTATAGAAGATTTAACACAAAATGCAGGTTTTTTAGAAGTTTCTTACTTATTAATATTTGGGTTTTTACCAACTAAATCACAATTAGAAAAATTCCAAATTGATATACATAAAGAATCATTGGTAGATGAGGATTTGAAAGTCATTTTAAAAAGTTTTCCTAGAAGTGCCCATCCTATGGGTGCTCTAGCGTCTTTAACCTCTGCTTTAACAGCATTTGATCCTGATTCAGTTGATGTTGAATCAGAAGATGAAATATATTCCGCAGTGGTTAACCTAATGGCAAAACTCCCTATTTTATGTGCTTGGACGTATAGAAAAGTTAAAGGACTACCATTGAATTATGCCGACAGATCACTAAGTTTTGAAGAAAATATTGCTCAAATGTTTTTTCGTCACCCAACCGAGGTATATGTACCAAACAAAATTATTAACAATGCATTAAATAAACTTTTAATCTTGCATGCTGATCATGAGCAAAATTGCTCAACTTCAACTGTTAGAATTGTTGGTTCCTCCCATGCTGGTCTATTTGCGTCAGTATCTGCTGGTATTTCAGCACTTTGGGGTCCACTTCATGGAGGAGCGAATCAAGCTGTGATTGAAATGTTGGAAAAAATAAAAAATGACGGTGGTGATCTTGAAAAATATATTCTAAAAGCAAAAGATAAAAAAGATTCTTTTAGACTTATGGGCTTTGGACACCGAGTTTACAAAAATTTTGATCCTCGAGCAAAAATTATTAAAAAAGCTGCTGATGAAGTTTTAAATGATCTTGGTGTAAATGATCCAGTTTTAAAAATTGCTAAATCTTTAGAAAAATTAGCCTTAACGGATGATTATTTTATTAAAAGAAAATTGTATCCAAATGTAGATTTTTATTCTGGAATTATTTATCGTGCTCTTGGAATTCCTACTCAAATGTTTACAGTTATGTTTGCACTCGGTAGATTACCTGGGTGGATTGCTCAGTGGTGGGAAATGAGGAAAAATAATGAACCTATTGGGCGTCCAAGACAAATTTTCACTGGAAAAACGGATTTAGATTTTGTTCCTATTAATAAGAGGTGATATTTTTAATCGTTAAATTCTTTAACATACCTTTGAAAATAAAATAATGAAATGGGCTCAACGCATACCAATAAACCCGTCCCCATAATCCTTTCGGTCTGAAAGTGGCAGTCTGAATAATGGTATCCTTCTCAATTTTAAACTCCAACCAAGCTTCACCAGGTAATTTCATTTCTGCAAATAGTAATAATCTCATATTTTTTTTATCTGCCAATAATACTCTCCAAAAATCTAAAGAATCTCCAGTGAATATTTTATTTTTGTGTGTTCTTCCTCTTCTCAAACCTACTCCTCCAGATAGTTGATCGAGATACCCTCTTATTTTCCATAAAAAATTAGCATAATACCAACCTGTATCTCCTCCAATTTTCCATAATGAATCTAGAGTTTTTTCAGCGTCTATATTCTTTTCAACCTTTTTATCCCATAAAATCCCAAATTTTGGAACTTGTATGTATTCTTTGAGTTCGTTATTTATTAATCCACTAACCAAACTATCTTTCCAGCTACTAACTACACTGTTTTGTTCGATCTTTATAAAAGCCATCTTTATGGCTTCATCATAAGAATATAATTTTATACCGAGTATTTTATGAAGTTCATCACCTTTAACTATCACCTCTGATTTCATACTTTTAACTAAGTTTACAGCTAACGGATATGAAGTTGACGTTACAAAATATAGCCAATATGAAGATAATCTTGGAGTCATTATTGGAACTGTAATTATTAATTTTTTTAATCCTCTGTTTTTAGCATATCTGTAAAGCATTTCTTTATAGCTTAAAATACTTAAGCCTCCAATATCAAAAGCTTTCCCAACACAGTCTGGGTGTAGTAAAACACCAGTTAAAAATTCAATAACATTTCTAATCGCTATTGGTTGGGATTTTGTTTTAACCCATTTTGGAGTTATCATAATTGGTAGTTTTTCACATAAATCTCTTATGATTTCAAATGATGCACTTCCGGATCCAACTATTATACCTGCCCTAAGAACTGTTAACTTAATTTGATTTTTTCCAAGAATTCTTTCTACATTTTTTCTTGACTCTAAATGTTTTGAAAGATTGTTATTGTTAACAATTCCGCTTAAAAAAATTATTTGTCTAGCGTACGTTCTTTTTATTAAGTAATTGAAGTTTTTTGCACAATCAATTTCCATTTTAGAGAAGCTGTCTATTTTTGACGACATGGAATGGATTAAATAATAAACTACATCTATTTCTTTTGGAATAGAATTTTGTTTTGGACTATTGAGGAAATCAATCGTTATTATTTTTACTTTTTTTAAGAGGTCTGGATTTAAAGATAACCTTTCAGGGTTTCTCACTACACAATAGACTCTATGTCCATTTTCAACCAATTTTGGAATTAAACGCATTCCTATATAACCATTCGCTCCCGTAACTAAGATGTTTAATACTTTTTTATTCATTTTCATTTATGAAAATAATTATTTTAATGTATTTATTTCTGTATTTGAATTTATTCTTTATAACTATCTTTAAATAAATAATAAAATGAAATTTTATTCTGAACAGTTTTCACCTTTTTTAAGAGAGTTTTTCAAAGATAATTATAGCGTTAAAATTGATGGTTTTGACTTTGTCAAGACCAGAGATGGTTTTCAAGGCGACATTACCATGTTAGTTTTCCCACTTCAAAATAAAGTAGATATTGATTTAGAATCTCTTTCTCAAGAAATAGGCTCTTTTCTTGTTGATAATGTTTCTTGGGTTTGTGATTTTAATATCGTTAAAGGATTTCTCAATTTAAATATCCTCGATATTTTTTATGTAAATTTTCTTAAAGAGATAGATCAAAATCCAAAATATGGACATAAACCTATTGATGAAGAAAAAGGTACTACACTTGTTGAGTTTTCTTCACCCAATACCAATAAACCACTTCACTTAGGACATATTAGAAATAATTTATTAGGTGATTCAATAACCAGAATCTTAAAAGCTAACGGGTACAAAACTATTAAAACCCAAATAATAAATGATAGAGGGATACATATTTGTAAATCAATGGTTTCGTGGTTAAAATTTGCTAAAGGTTCAACTCCGAAAGACACAGGTATTAAACCAGATAAATTCGTAGGTAATTATTATGTTTTATTTGAGAAAGAGCATCAAAAGCAGATAAAAATACTTATTGACAAAGGATATAAAAAAGTTAATGCTGAGAGAAAAGCACCAATTTTTTTAGAGGCTAAAGAAATGCTTCAAAAATGGGAATCAGGAGATAAAAAAACAATTAAATTGTGGACAAAAATGAACTCATGGGTTTATGAAGGGTTTGATAAAACGTATAAGTCTTTAGGAATTCAATTTGATAAAAATTATTACGAGAGTATAACATATTTGAAGGGAAAGAAAATTGTCGAAAAGGGTATGTCCCAGGGTATATTTTACAAAAAGGAAGACAGTTCAATTTGTATTGATTTAACCGAAAATGGACTTGATGAAAAAATACTAATTAGGTCAGATGGAACTTCTGTTTACATAACTCAAGATATTGGTACAGCGATGCAAAG
>JBELIL010000059.1:0-11055 GCA_042090925.1 Flavobacteriales bacterium | reverse complement strand
GGAAGTCCATGAACATTTCCCATAGGGATTGTTATATTTGGATAACCAGCCCTGGCTGCTGGGGAAGAACTTCCAATATGATAATTGTCACCATTTAAAAGATCAGAACTCCAAGCAGGGCTACCTGTTGGTGATATAATCGCATCTAGGTTGTATTTATTCATTACCCTATCAATACCTTCTTCTTTACTATATTTATTAAGTAAAAAAAGTGAATTTTTATATTTATCACTTTTCATTCCACCTGTTTTATTTGCCAATTTTAAATATGCCTGATTAAAATATTTCAGTTCAATTGAATCTTTTTCATTGAATTCAATTAAGTCATCTAAATTTTTTATCCGAGAGTCATTTTTTAAAGTTTTAAAATATTTGTTTAATCCGTCTTTATATTCATGAAGCATTACGTTGTATGAATGAATACCATTATCTCTGTGATTTATTGTATCTATTTCGATTATTTCTGCACCTAGTGAACGAATTAATTTAATTGACCTTTTGAATAAAATGTCAACATCAGCATTATATCCTTTCCTTCTAGATTTATTTCCTAATGGTAAACTGTATACTCCAATCCTCTTGTTTTTTATTCCTCCTAATCTCAAAAAATTTGTATAATCTAACTTTTTACTTTTACTAGATAGTGTTTTAGAATCCAAAGAGTCTTTTCCTATCATAATATTTAAAGTTATAACTGCATCGGTTAGTGTTCTTGCCATTGGACCTGAAGTATCTTGGGTAAATGAGATAGGTATAATTCCTGTTCTGCTGATTAATCCAACTGTAGGCTTTATTCCCACTATCCCATTGGCATTTGATGGACACATTATTGAACCATTAGTTTCAGTACCTATAGCTAATACGGTCAAATTAGCTGAAACAGCAACTCCTGAACCAGAGCTAGAACCACAGGGGTTTCTTGTCAATACGTAAGGATTTTTAGTTTGACCGTTGATACCACTCCATCCACTTGTTGAATTTTGACCCCGAAAATTTGCCCATTCGCTTAGATTTGCTTTTCCCAATATTATAGCACCTGATTCTCTTATCTTTTTTACTATAAACGCGTCCTCAATTGCTTTTGAATTAATTAACGCCCTTGAACCTGCAGGTGTATTCATTTTATCACCGGTGTTAATATTATCTTTTAAGATTACTGGGATCCCATGCAAGGGACCTTTTAGTTTACCTTTAGCCAATAGATTGTCAAGTTCAGAAGCAATTTTAACAGCATCCGGATTGATTTGTATTATAGATCGAAGATTAGGACCAGCCATATCAATTTTTTTAATCCTATCTATATATTCTTTGATAACCTCGACAGCTTTAATATCTCCATTTTTGTAACCGTCAATTAGATTTTCGATTGTTGTTTCCAAGTAAATAAAGTCATTTAAATTTTCTATTTTATTTGTTTTTTGACAGCCGTGAATGATAAAAAAAGATAATATTAAAGTTATTTTTAGTTTTAATTTGCACATAATTATGTTCTAATTTTATTTTTTAATTTAATCATACTTATTTAATAAACACATTAAATATTTTGTTTTTATCTCTTAGGATAGTAGATTTGCAGCTTAATGAAAACAAATATTACAAATATTTTTTACTATTTCTACTCTTATTTTAACAATAGTTAGGACTATAGTATTCAATTGTAAATAAAATAATAGTCCTGAATTTTCAGGACTTTTTTTTTAAATAAATGAAATGAAAATAGCTATTCAAGGCATAAGAGGTTCTTTTCACCACTTGGTTGCTCGGAATTATTTTGGACCAACGGTTGATATAGTTGAATGTGTTACTTTTCAAGAAATTATTGATAAGTTAAATCAAAAGGAGGCTCAAAGGGGAGTAATGGCTCTTGAAAATTCAATTGCAGGGTCAATTTTACCAAATTATGCTTTGATTGATGATTCAAATATTCATGTAATAGGGGAATATAATTTTTCCATTGATCATAATTTGATGTGTTTTGAAAACCAGACATTGAAGGATATTAAAGAAGTACACTCTCATCCAATGGCATTGTTACAATGTAAGAAGTTTTTTAATGATTTTAATCATATTAGTTTGGTGGAGGCAACTGATACAGCAAAAGTTGCTCAACTAATTTCAAAGAAGAAATTAAAGGGGATTGCAGCCATTGCATCAAAAGAAGCTGCTAAAACCTATAATCTAAATGTTATATCAGAGTCTATTCAGACAATTAACAATAATGTGACGAGATTTGTTATTCTAAAAAATAACCTTGAGCCATTCAAAAAAGAATCTTTTAATAAGGCATCTCTTAAATTTATTCTGGACCATCAAAGAGGGAGTTTGGCTGCGGTACTGAATGTTCTAAGTGATTGTCTTTTAAATATTACTAAAATCCAATCTCTTCCAGTAATAAAAACACCGGGTAAGTATGCTTTTTTTGTTGATGTAAAATTTGAAAATACAGATTTTTTTCAAAAAGCTGTTTCAATCCTTAAAATTATGGCACTAGAGTTTAAAATAATTGGCCAGTACTTAGAATACAAAAAATAATGTTTAAAGCCAAAAGATTAAAATATGTAGATGAATATTATTTCTCAAAAAAAATGAGAGAAATAAATAATTATATTTCTTCTGGAAGGCCTATAATAAACATGGCTATTGGAAACCCTGATTTATCTCCTAGTCTTGAAGTAAAACTGGCTTTATCAGAAAGCATAGGTGATCAAAGATCGAGTATGTATCAAAGTTATATTGGTTTGCCAGAACTTAGGGAGGCCATTTCAAAATTTTATTATAAACAATATGGTGTTGAAATAAACCCGATCAATGAAATTTTACCCCTAATGGGTTCAAAAGAGGGTGTTATGCACATTTCTATGGCTTTTCTTAATGAGGGTGATGGGGTGTTAATTCCAAATCCAGGATATCCAACATACGCCGCAGTATCAAAATTATTAGGAGCAGAGCTATTTTATTATAATTTGTCAGAGGAAAATAATTGGTATCCTAAGTTAGATGATTTAAAAAGCTTAAACACAAAAAACATCAAATTAATGTGGATGAATTATCCCCATATGCCAACAGGTGCAGATTTTGATGAAAAAAAATTAAATAAGTTAATTTCTTGGGCAGAGAAAAATAATATCATTTTAATTAATGATAATCCATATAGTTTTATTTTAAATAAAAAACCTAGAAGTATTTTGTCCCTAAAAAGTTCAAAAAAAGTTGCCTTAGAACTAAATTCCCTTAGTAAGTCATTCAATATGGCGGGATGGAGAGTTGGAATGATGGTTGGTGAATCAAAGTATATAAATGCTGTGTTAAAAGTCAAATCAAACTTTGACTCAGGTATGTTTTATTGTGTTCAGCATGGAGCAATAAAAGCTCTGGGGAGTAGTCAAAAATGGTTTGAAAAACTAAATAAAGAGTATTCTAAAAGAAGAAAATTAGCAGAGCAAATTGCGAGTAAACTTAATCTTTCGTATTCTAAAAATGGTGTTGGGATGTTTGTATGGTGTAAAATTTTAAATGATTCTTTAAAATCCGAGGAGTTTGTTGACTATTTGTTGGATAAATACAATTTTTTTATATCTCCTGGATCAATTTTTGGATCTCAAGGGGAAGGATATGTTAGGATTTCTTTATGTACAGAAACAAAAAAAATGAAGGAAGTTTTAAAAAGATTAAAATCATGAAATTTTTTTTAATTGGAACGGGTCTAATAGGAGGCTCCATGTCGAAAGACTTAAGGAATCTTTTAGATAAAATTCAAATACATGGAATTGACAAGAATGAAATAAATATTAAACATGCAAAGAATATTGGAGTTATTGATAACATTGACTGTTTAGAAAATTTAAGTACTGCTGATAGGGTGATTTTATCTGTTCCTGTAAGTGAAAGTTTAAAAATTTTACCCTTTATTCTTGACAATTTACGTAAAGATGCTCTAGTGTGGGATGTTGGATCTACAAAATTGAGTTTGTGTAAATCAGTAGAAAAACATTCTAAAAGAGACCAATTTTTAGCCACTCACCCAATAGCTGGTAATGAATTTTCTGGTCCTGAGGCAAGTGAAGAAAACCTCTTCAATGGAAAAATACAGATTCTTTGTGAAACCAATAGAACAAGACTTGATTTATTACACTGGGCCGAGTCAGTTTTTAATTCGATGGGTATGAAAATTAGATATATGGACCCAGAAGAGCATGATAAAAAAATGGCGATAGTTTCACACCTTTCTCATATAAGCTCTTTCATGCTTGGTAAGACAGTCATGGAATCTGTAAAAAGTAATCAAAATATATTAGATTTTGCTGGTAGTGGGTTTGAATCTACTGTGAGATTGGCAAAAAGTTCACCTGAAATGTGGACTTCTATTTTTAAAGATAATAGCAAAAATATAATGGAAATTTTAGACGCATATATTGAAAACCTAAAACAATTTAAGTTCAAAATTGAAAATGAAAATTATTCTGATTTAAAAAATCAAATGATTAAAACAAATAAATTAAAGAAAATACTTGATACAATTAAACCTAAAAATTAAATCGAAATGGAAAGAAAAATAAAAACAAACGATTGGCTAGAAAAATTTAATTTATCCCATCCGCTTGTTATTGCAGGTCCTTGCAGTGCCGAAACTGAAGAACAGGTCTTAAAAATAGCTCATCAATTAAAAAAAACAGACGTTACAGTCTACAGAGCTGGGATTTGGAAACCCAGAACTAGACCTGGGAATTTTGAAGGTGTTGGATCAATTGGTTTAAAATGGCTTCAAAGGGTTAAAAAAGAAACTGGACTATTAACAGCTACTGAGGTTGCTAATAAAGATCATGTCAAATTAGCTTTAGAACATGATGTTGATGTATTATGGATCGGAGCCAGATCAACAGTTAGTCCTTTTATAGTTCAGGAAATAGCAGATTCGTTAAATGGGACTGACAAAATTGTTTTGGTAAAAAATCCAGTTAACCCCGACCTTTCCTTGTGGATGGGAGCTATTGAAAGGCTCCAATCAGCAAACATAAGTAAGTTAGGTTTTATCCATAGAGGTTTTTCATCTCAAGGAAAATCGAAGTATAGAAATAATCCTGAATGGCAAATTGGAATTGAAGCAAAAAATAAATTCCCTGATATACCAATTATTTGTGATCCATCTCATATTTCAGGGCGAAGAGATTTAATATTTGATCTTAGTCAAATGGCATTGGACCTTAATTTTGACGGTTTGATGATCGAAACTCATATAGACCCTGATAATGCATGGAGTGACGCTGCACAGCAGGTAACTCCAAATCGATTGATACAAATAATGAAAGATTTAAAAATGCGAAAGACAACGATTGATCAGAAGGACTATGTTAATGAATTAGAGAATTTAAGAACTCAAATTGATATTGCTGACCAAAATCTACTTCAAATTCTTGGAGAAAGAATGAAAGTTTCTGATTCTATAGGAAAGTTGAAAAAGAAAAATAATGTTGCTGTTCTTCAGAACAAACGGTGGAATGAAATACTCGGTAAAATGGTACTTGATGGAGAAAACCACGGATTATCTGAAGAATTTGTACTAAAATTATTTAAAGCAATTCATCAAGAATCAATTAATCATCAGGAAAAAGTAATTGTCAAATGATTTAATTATCTGCTAAAAGATTTTTGATTCTAGAAACAGCTTCTATTATTTCCTCTTTGGAAGCTGCATATGAAATTCGCAAACAGTTTTTATTCCCAAATGAGTCTCCAGAAACAGTAGCTACGTTAGCTTCTTCAAGGATTGTCATTGCAAAATCGTTTGCATCGTTAACTATTTTACCATTTATTTGTTTTCCAAAATAAAATGAAATATCAGGGAAGAGATAAAAAGCTCCTGATGGTTTTAAAAGTTTAAATCCAGGGATTTTTGAAATCAAACCAAAGATCAATTCTTTCCTAGAATTAAATTCATCAATCATATACTTTATGTCAGATATTGGAGCTTTAAGAGCAGTAATTGCCGACCTTTGAGCTATGCAATTCGCAGCGCTGGTTATTTGACCTTGAAATTTATTACAAGCTTTAGCAATAAATTCCGGTGCTCCAATATAACCAATCCTCCATCCAGTCATAGAAAAAGCTTTTGCGAGACCATTTACTGTTATCGTTCTATCGAACATGTTAGGAAGATTTGCAAAACTAAAGTGTTTTTCTCCATAAATAATATGTTCATATATTTCATCTGATAAAACGTAAACAGAAGGATAGTCTTCAAGTATTTTAGCAAATTCATTTAATTCTTTTTCAGAGTAAACTATTCCACTAGGATTATTTGGTGAATTAAACATTATTAATTTAGTTTTCGACGTTAACGAAGATTTTAACTGAGCTGCGGTCATTTTAAAACCATTTTCCATTGAAGTCGGAATAATTTTGAATTTTGCCTCTGACAAAGTTACAATTGCAGAATAACTAACCCAGTATGGAGCGGGTAATAAAACTTCATCTCCTTTATTTAAAAGAGCCATACAAACGTTAGCTATGGATTGCTTAGCTCCTGTAGAAACTATTATTTGAGAAGGTTCATAATTTAAACTATTGTCTCTTTTAAATTTTTCACAAATTGCTTTTTTTAATTCTAAATATCCGTCAACTGGAGG
The DNA here is from genome assembly GCA_042090925.1 of Flavobacteriales bacterium. Lineage (GTDB taxonomy): Bacteria > Bacteroidota > Bacteroidia > Flavobacteriales > Flavobacteriaceae > TMED96. The sequence continues at coordinate 4,432 of JBELIL010000059.1, read as the reverse complement.
ATATGAGTGATAATTTTCTTCAATAGCTCTTATAGCTGCCTGTTTTATAAAATCTGGTGTATTAAAGTCAGGTTCACCTAGACTTAAACTTATTACATCTACTCCTTTATTTTTTAGTTCTCTAGCTTTAGCTGCCATGGCAAGTGTAGCTGAAGCTGGCAAATTTTCAATTCGCTTCGAAAGTTTATTCATTATGGTTAAATTTGTAGATTAAAGATGCAAAAATAAATTAATTGTTTTAAAATTTGTGGAACTAAAAAAAAAATTCCCTGTACTATCAAACTCACAGATTGATAAGTTTCTTTTGTTTGAAAAATTAATTAAAAACTGGAACGATAAAGTAAATTTAATTTCAAGGAAGGATATAGATTTTTTAATTGAAAGGCATATTTCTTATTCCTTAGCAATCACATTTTTTTTTAAATTTAAAACTTCAACAAAAATATTAGATGTTGGAACTGGTGGTGGTTTCCCAGGTATACCACTTGCAATTTTTTTTCCAGATGTTCAATTTACATTAATTGACAGAACTAAAAAAAAAATAAAAGTTATAGACTCGATTAAAGAAGATTTAAAAATTAAAAATGTCAAAACTATAGCTGGAGACGTAAAAAATTTTAAATACAAATTCGATTATGTTTTAGGTCGTGCCGTTACAAAAATGGAAAAATTTATTCCTCTTGTAAAAAAAAATATTTTAATCCAAAAAGATAAATCTGGAATAATCTACTTAAAAGGGGGTGAACTTGCCTACGAAGAGGAAACATTCCCAGATATTAAAATATATAATTTAAAAGAAATGTTTAAATCGAACTTTTTTGAAACAAAAAAAATCATATTTATACCAAAAAATAATTTTTAAAAATTTATCCCAGAAAAGGATATTTATAATCCTTTGGAGTTAGCAAGGGTTCCTTTATAAGCCTTGGAGAAACCCATCTAAGTAAATTTAATTTTGAACCGGCTTTATCATTTGTTCCCGAGGCTCTCGCCCCCCCAAACGGTTGCTGACCAACAACAGCTCCACTTGGTTTATCATTTATATAGAAATTTCCAGCACTGTTTTCTAATTTTTGCAATGCTTCTTTAATGGCATATCTGTCTTTTGCAAAAATTGCACCTGTTAACGCATACTCTGAAGTTGTATCAACTAATTTTAAGGTTTTGCTGTAATCTTTATCATCATAAATGTAAACTGTTACAATAGGTCCAAATAATTCTTTTTCCATTGTAATATATTTTGGATCTGTGGTAACGAAAACTGTAGGCTCAACAAAATAACCAACTGAATCATCACAATTTCCACCATACAATACCTCAACCTTTTTTGAGGATTTTGCATCTTGAATTACATTTTTTAATCTATCAAAAGCATCTCTATGAATTACAGCTGTTATAAAATTTTGAAAATCACTTGGAGGACCCATTTTAATTTCACTTAATTTATTTCCAATCATACTTAAAACCTCATTTCCAATTAATTTTGGAAGGTAAACTCTTGATGCTGCAGAACACTTTTGGCCTTGAAATTCAAACGCACCACGAATTATAGCTGTCGAAACTTCTTCAGCATTTGCTGATGGATGTACCATTATAAAGTCCTTTCCTCCTGTTTCTCCAACTATCCTGGGGTAATTTTTATAAAGGTCAATATTATTCCCCACTTTTTTCCAAATATTTTTAAAAATAGAAGTCGACCCAGTAAAATGTAGACCAGCAAATTCTTTTGAGGATAAAGCTTGATTTGTAATCATTTCTGGATCACCAAAAATCATATTTATAACTCCGTCTGGAAGACCGGCTTCCTCAAATATATCCATAGTTACTTTCGCAGAAAAAACCTGATAGTCACTTGGTTTCCAAACAATAGTGTTGCCCATTAGTGCCGGTGCAGCACACAAATTCCCGCCTATTGCGGTAAAATTAAAAGGGCTAATTGCGTAAACAAAGCCTTCCAACGGACGATAAGATAATTTGTTCCAAGTTCCATCTGAAGAAACGGGTTGTTCATTGTATATCTCTTCAGCAAATTTTACATTAAATCTCAAAAAATCTGCAAATTCGCAAGCTGCATCAATCTCTGCCTGGTGAATTGTTTTTGATTGGGCAATCATAGTAGATGCATTTATGATTTTTCTATAAGGACCACAGATAAGTTCAGCTGCTTTTAAAAAAATACTTGCCCTTTCTGAAAACCCAAGGTCATTCCATTTATCTTTTGCAGTTAGTGCACTTTTAATAGCTAAATCAACATGATTTTTATCCGCTATTGAGTAAGTTCCTATATTATGTTTGTAATCATGAGGGGGAAACATCTCACTTTTTTCTTTTGTTTCTATTTCCTTACCATCAATTTTAAGTTTTATATCGATTTTTGTATTATAAAGATCATCATAAGTTTTGAGAACCTCTTCTTTTTCTTTACTGCCTGGTGTGTATAAAAGTATTTCCTCATTTTCTACCCTTGGACTTTTAATAAAACTATTTTTCATTATTTAAAATTTAATTGAGTGTAAAAGTGGCTGCTAGATCAAAAACTGGAATTTCAACCTCAAATTCTTTAGCATTAGAAAAATTAATCATTGTAAAGAAACCGCTCATAGATCCGATTGGTGAGGTTAACAAACAATTAGAGCTGTAAGTGTGGGAAATACCTGATTTCAAAATAGGTTTTTGTCCAATTACACCATCTCCTTCAACAAAGTATGGTCTTCTATTTGTTTGTAATATTTTCCAGTTTCTATTTATCAACTGAACAACATCATTACTTTGATTTTCAATTTTAACAGTATAGGTAAAAGCGTAATTAATCAAACCCTCATTTAAGAAATCACCGTTATATTGGGTAATTACTGAAATCCTAATACCTTTTGTTATTTGTCGAAACATAATAAAATCTTATTTCAAGTTAACTAAAAAAAACGTTCAAAAAAAAGAAATAAATTGATTACTAATATTTGAGTTCGAATGAATTAATTCTACCAACCCCAATTAGTTTGTCGTATAAATCTTCAAAACCTTTTTTGTATACTAGAACTGTATAACTATTTTCAGTTTGATAAAATGAACCCGAAATTTTATTTTTTGAAATTTCATTATTTATTTTGGTTATATATTTATAATTATAAAATCCTTGCTTTAACAACAAAATACCTTCAAAGGTTTCTAAACTTGGGTTATAAATCATTTCATTTTCATCCATCAAATTATAATTATTAAATTTTCCATATATATAAATTTTTGAACTATCAATTTCATATTGTCTTGCTAAGCTAAAGTACACAATACTGTAATCAGATTCATTATTGGGATTTTCACCTTGGGTTGTAGCGGTAACAAAATCTCCATTTAAATCAGAATAATTTGAATAATTTAAATTACTTCTTGGATTATCGGTAAATAAGAAATGTTGGTAAACATTCTCTTTTCTTACAAAACTGATGTTTTGATTAGTTGATCTTAAATCTTTAGTATCAAAAAAAAGATATTCGTTTCCTCCTTCAAATTCAGATTCCTCATCGTACCTATAAATTAATCTGTCCTTTTCAATAAATTGTGGTTTTAAAATTGTTTTAGAATTATCCCACTGATCATTTTGAAGAAGAGTGACTTTTATATCATTATTTGGATTTCGGATTTTATAATTGACGGTATTTATAATAAATTGAACATTTTGATGGGTATAAAATCTATCTTTATTTTGAGATGGATAAACATTCAAATCTAGACTAACCTTTTCGTCTAGTATTAAAAATTTTCTTTTTAAAATTATAGTATTATCTGAGTCTAATATCTCTAATATAAAGTTTCCTGAAATTTTAAAATTCACATCATTATTTGGGAGTGATAATTTATAGTTTGTATATCTTTGGAGTGTTCCATAAGAACTTTTAATATTTTCAATTAAATTATTATCATTACCATCCAAGTATTCAGATTTTAAAAGTTTACTTCTGTTCCAATCAAAATCACAATGAATAATATTATAATAATAAAAATTTTCCTCACCACTAACGTCATCAAAAGATAAAAACAGTTTTTGATTCATTTTTATTATTGGGAACTGGGAATTAAAAGATCCACCAGAAAAGATTACTGTTTTGATAAATGGGTTTTTTTCAGATTTTTTTTCTGATTTAGAAAACAGGAATGTTAGTGAACAAAAAAATGAGAAAAAAATTACCCTAACTTTCATTTAACTAATATATGAAATCAAGTTTAAAATATGATAATTTCTTGTCTATCTTAAAAGCATTATTGACTATAAGAAAATTATATGATTTAGTTTAAAAATATCTTTTAATAGATATATTAAATTATTAAATTTACAAGCGATTTGAATTAAATAGTAGAATATGTCAGCAGACATAAAAATTAGGAATGGGTTTGATTTAAACCTGAATGGAGAGGCAAATAAAATTCTATCGGAATC
>JBELIL010000058.1:0-11235 GCA_042090925.1 Flavobacteriales bacterium | reverse complement strand
AAAGCGGGTCTTAATTATATTGATTTAGATGGGAATGTTGGCTGTATGGTAAATGGGGCAGGTCTTGCAATGGCAACAATGGATTTAATTAAACAAGCTGGAGGTTCTCCTTCCAATTTTCTTGATGTCGGTGGTACAGCAGACGCGGAAAGAGTTGAAAAAGGATTTAGAATTATTCTTAAAGATCCGAGTGTCAAAGCAATTCTTATAAATATTTTTGGAGGAATAGTTCGATGTGACAGGGTGGCTAACGGTATTGTTGAGGCCTACAAAAACATTAAGAATATAAATATCCCAATTATAGTAAGACTTCAAGGAACAAATTCGGATATAGCTAAAGAAATTATTGACAACTCAAATTTAAACGTACTTTCAGCAATTGATTTTAAAGAAGCTGCTGATAAAGTTCAAAAAGCTATAAATTAAGACAATCTGACATTAATTTTCCTAAAAAGAATGCCAAATTGACATACTTTTAACATTGGTATATGTTTTGCTAATATTTAGTTGAACTTTAAAATTTAATATTATGAATTTAATTACAACAAATTTAAATAGATGGAAACCTTCATTATTGGACGAATTAATTGATGATAGATGGTTAAACCTCGATACTTTTAATAATACTTTTCCAGCTGTGAACACAATTGAAAAGGAAAATCAATATCTGCTTGAAATCGCCGTTCCTGGTATGCATAAAGAGGATTTTGAAATTGAAATTGACAATGATTTAATTTCTGTTTCTTCAACTACAAAAGAAGAAAAAGAGGTGAAAAACAGGTTTAATTACAATAGGCAAGAATTTAATTTTAATTCATTTCATAGAACTTTCTCATTACCTAAAGAGGTAGACCAAGGTAAAGTAAAGGCTATTTATTCTAATGGTATTTTAACAATTACTCTACCAAAGTTAAAGGAAATAATTTCAAAATCTAGAAAACTAGTGGATGTAAATTAAATTATTATAAGTAAATAATGTGAGCGGCTTTAATACAAGCCGCTTTTTTTTTAAATTTGAAAAAAAGTATGATCAATCAAAAACATTTATTTACAATAATATCTATCTTTTTTTTGAATATTTTATTTTCACAAAATAGATCTTTGCCAGTAGATACAATTGTAAAAACAAACCACCAGACATATATAAATGGTAAAAAAATTAATTACACTGCTGAGACTGGGACACAACCTGTTTGGAATGAGGATGGGGTAGCAGAGGCTTCACTTTTTTACACTTTTTATAGACGAACTGATGTTAGTGACAATTATAGACCAATAATTTTTTCATTTAATGGAGGACCTGGATCAGCATCAGTTTGGATGCATGTTGCTTATACTGGACCAAGGATCTTAAAGATTGATGATGAAGGATTTCCAATTCAACCTTATGGTTATAAAAACAACCCTTACTCTATCTTAGACACAGCAGATATAGTTTTTATAAATCCAGTAAACACAGCATATTCCAGAATGCATAAAATAAATGGTGAATATCCTAAAAGAGAAAAGTTTTTTGGTATTAGTGCAGATATTTCTTATTTATCTGAATGGCTAAATACATTTGTTACAAGAAAAAATTTATGGGATTCTCCAAAATATCTAATTGGTGAGAGTTACGGAGGTACAAGAGTAATGGGACTATCCCTAGCATTACAAAATAAACAGTGGATGTATTTGAATGGTGTTATTCTTGTTTCACCAGCAGATTACAAAACACTTAGAGTAGGGGGCCCAGTTTCATCAGCTTTAAACTTACCTTATTATACAGCCGCATCATGGTATCACAATAAATTAAATAAAGATTTGCAAAATTTAGACCTTTTGGATGTTTTACCTCTTTCAGAGGATTACGCTATTAACAAATTGATACCAGCAATCTCTAAAGGAGGATTCTTATCTTCAAATGAAAAAAAAGAAATTGCTGAAAAAATGTCATATTTTTCTGGAATTTCAGAAAAAGTTATTCTCCAACATAATCTTGATTTACCTACTAGTTTTTTTTGGAAGGAACTTTTAAGAGAAAAAGGATTTACTATAGGTAGGCTTGATTCTAGATATAAAGGAATTGATAGAAAGGAATCTGGTGATAATCCAGATTATAATTCAGAATTAGATTCTTGGCTCCACTCATTTACTCCTGCAATTAACCAATATATTTCTAACGAACTAAAATTTAAAACAGATATAAAATATAATATGTTTGGACCAGTTCATCCTTGGGAAGATGATAATTTAAATACAAGAGAAGACCTAAGGCAAGCTATGGCCCAAAACCCTTATTTAAATATTTTAACTCAGTCAGGTTATTATGATGGAGCAACGACTTACTTTGCTGCCAAATATACTCAATGGCAAATTGATCCTAGCGGTAGGCTAAAAAACAGAATGCACTTTAAAGGATACCGAAGTGGTCATATGATGTATCTCAGAAAAGAGGACTTGAAAAAAGCGAACGACGATTTAAGAGAATTTATTTTTAAAACTTTACCAGGCACTAAAGCTGCTAAATACTAACTTAGTTGGAATCAATTTTAAATGATTTGATGACCTGGTTTGGTTCTATTACAGAATAATTTTTCCAGTAGTTTGGATCATAAGAATGAAGTTTGTCTTGTTTAAACCTTTTTTGCTCATCCAATTTATTGTATTCTTCTTCATTAATTGGCATATCTTCAAAGACAATTAAAGTGGTTTTTGAGGTTTGGTCTAAGTTAAAATTAATTCTTGCTAGTAGCTCATTTTGTTTCCTTCTTCCTCGAACATATTTATTTTTTTCGACGATTTTTATTGGTCTATTGATTCCAGATTTAAACTTGAATTCAGATTCCAAGAATTGAAGTTGGTATTTTTCACTAGAAAAATCATCAAAAACCAAAGTAGTCTTATGAAAGTATAATTCAAAAGATATTCCAAATAATGAAAAATCTCTTAACACTTTGTTATTTTGTTGCTCAACCTTTATTATAGTAAAATTTTCAGAATCAATCCAAACATTACCATTATATTTCCCTTTTGAGGATTTGGGCTTAAACTTTATTTTATAAACTGGTATCTCTCCTTGGTAAGAATACGAAATAATATCAAATTCATATAAATAAGATTTTTTTAAAAATTCCAATCTGAATCCATTTTTATAAATACCATCGTATATTCTAGATATTCTATTTTTTCTGTCTTTATAAAAATTTTCATTTTCAATATTCTTTTTTTCTAACTCTTTTTTAAGGGTCGTTGAGTCTTTATTAACACTATCTATGTTTTCTTCAATCAACTCATTCCTATCAATTTTTGTGCTAAAAATCCCTGATTTAAACTTAAAATAAGAATCCTCTTTTGTTCTTTTTTCTAAAATCTCAGCAATTTTTTTTTCAATTTGTTCATACCCTTTTTTGTTAACTGTATCTGCCAGATCTACAGCTCTTTTAATTTCAAGTTTTTGATTTTCTTTGCTCCAATTACCATAAATTTCACCAAGTGATTCCGTGTGCCACGAGTCATTTTTGGGTATTGATTTAAATATTGAATCCCAAAATTTTCTATTTAATTCAGTAATAGATGATTTTTCAATTTCCATCTTCATTTGATCCCAATTTTGAAAAAAAGATTCTCTCATAAAATATTTTTTTTTAGAATAACTAGTTAAATATTTTTTATCTATTTTTTCCTTAACTTTTTTAATTATTTCATATGCATTTAAATTTTGAGATGTTAGAATTATTGAATTAAGTTCTATTGTTTTTTCGGTGAGCCCTATTATAGGTACCTTCAATTCAGAAATTTGGGTTTTATATTCGTTGTATCCCATACAGCTTATAAATAATGAATCTTTTTTTGAAAAATCTGATGATTTTAAAATACGAAAAAAACCCTCTTCATTGGAAATTGTATTATAATTGAAATTTGTTAATATAGTTGCAAATGGTACTGATTCTTTTGTAACGTTGTCAATTATCTGTAAATATGTTTCTTGCCCCTGTAGTGAAATAATTTTTAAGAAAAACAAAAAAGTTAAAAGTCTTTTCATTGCTATTATATATTATTTTCCTTTAGTTTTTTTAGTTTATCTCTTAATCTAGCTGCCTCCATAAAATCAAGTTCTTTAGCAGCCTGTTCCATTTTTTTTCTTGTTTCTCTAATTTTTTCATCAATCTTTTTTTTAGGAAGCATGTATATAGATTCTTCATCAATATTTATTTTTTTTTCAATTTCCAAATCAACTTTTTTTGCAAGAGCATTATCTATAGTTTTTTCTATTTGTTTTGGAACAATATTGTTAATTTCATTGTATTCTTTCTGTTTTTCCCTTCTATAATTTGTTTCATCAATAGTTTTTTTCATTGAACTTGTAATTCTATCTGCATAAAGTATTGACATTCCGTTGATATTTCTTGCTGCTCTACCTATCGTTTGAGTTAAAGACCGATTCGACCTCAAAAAACCCTCTTTATCAGCGTCTAATATTACTACCAAAGAAACCTCTGGTAAATCCAATCCTTCTCTTAAAAGGTTTACTCCAATAAGAACATCGAAATCACCTTTTCTTAGTCCCTGCATAATTTCAACTCGTTCTAATGTTTCTACGTCACTATGGATATACCTCGTTTTTATTCTAATTTTTGCAAGATAATTTGTAAGCTCTTCGGCCATCCTTTTTGTTAATGTCGTGACAAGAGTTCTTTCTTTTAATTCAATTCTTTTTTGTATTTCTTCAATTAAATCATCAATTTGATTTTTACTTTTTCTAGTCTCTATGATTGGGTCCAATAGTCCTGTCGGTCTTATAATTTGTTCAATGAAAACACCATTTGATTTTTTGAATTCATAATCAGAGGGCGTTGCACTTACATATAGTACTTGGCTTTGTAATTTTTCAAATTCCTCAAATTTTAACGGTCTGTTATCCATAGCTGCTGGAAGTCTAAAGCCATATTCGACTAAGTTTTCTTTTCTGCTTCTGTCCCCCCCGTACATTGCGTGTACTTGTGATATTGTCACATGACTTTCATCAACAACCATCATATAATCATCGGGGAAGTAATCTAATAAACAAAATGGTCGTGTTCCAGGATTTCTTCCATCAAGATATCTTGAGTAGTTTTCTATCCCTGAACAATATCCAAGTTCTTTGATCATTTCTAAATCAAAATTAGTTCTTTCCTCTATTCTTTTTGCCTCCAAATTTCTACCTACATCTTTAAAAAAATCTATTTGATCCTTTAAATCGAATTGGATGTTTTTTATGGCATTTTCCAATTGGTTTTCAGAAGTAACAAAAATATTAGCTGGAAAAATTCTTAATTCTTCTACTTTTCCTAGATTTGAATTATCTAATGGATTAAAGACCTCTATTTCCTCAATTTCATCTCCAAAAAAATATATTTTATATGCAACATCAGAATAACCAGGATAAACATCAACGATGTCTCCCTTTACTCTAAAATTACCCCTTGAAAATACACCTGTTGTTCTAGAGTAAAGTCCTTTAACCAGGTCTCTTAATAGTTTCATTTTCGGAAAAAGTTGTTTTTCATTTATTTGTATCATATTACTTTTAAATTCACTTGGATTTCCAATTCCGTAAAGACATGAAACAGAAGCCACAACGATTATATCTCTTCTGCCAGTTAAAAGTGAAGATGTAGTACTTAATCTTAATTTTTCTATCTCATCATTAATTGATAAGTCTTTTTCAATGTAGAGACCAGAACTTGGTATATAAGCTTCAGGCTGGTAATAATCATAGTAAGAGACGAAATATTCAACTGCATTTTCTGGAAAAAAAGACTTAAATTCAGAGTAAAGTTGAGCTGCTAATGTTTTATTATGCGCAAGTACAAGGGTTGGCTTTTGAAGTCTTTCAACTACATTAGCGACTGTAAATGTTTTTCCAGACCCCGTGACCCCTTGAAGGGTTTGATAATTTAGGTTGTTTTTAAAGCCCTCACAGATTTCCTCGATAGCTTCAGGTTGATCCCCAGTTGGTTTAAAGCTAGATGTAATTTTGAATTTCATTTGGGACAAAATTATTGAATATTTAGTTTATAAGTACTCGATTTCTTTTTAAAAGAAGCTAAATTTGAAAATTATATGGAAGAGAAACTTATATCAAAAAAAAAGCCCTTTTTTCCTATTATAGAAAATTTAAGTATTTATCTTAAAAAGTATAATAGGTGGGTTTACACTCCAATTTCATATCAAGACCTCCTACGATTTGCTGGTTCAGTTGCAGTATATGACGAAACAGATAAAGATACACTATGGGTTAGAGCATATTATAGCGAAACCGAAAGAAGAGATATCGACCATAATTTAAAAAAAGTATACACTCTTCTTCACTCGGACGGCAATGAGTCTTCCTTACCTTATTTAAGTATTGATGCTATTGATTACTGTACATTTGGTAATTCTAAACCATTTAGAATAAAAGTCAGAAATATACTTAATGATAATTTTACATATTTTTATATAAAATGTACGGATGCTTCAAGAGTTTATGGATTAGAGTTTGAGCATATGCTATCCCCTTATAATTTAAATTTTTTAGTTAATGAGAAAACTCTTATTGAAGAACATATTTCAGGTATACCTGGTGATTTTTTTATAGATAATTTATTAAAAAAATGTTCAATCAGTCAGCAAGCACAGATTGCTAAGGAATATGTTAAATTTAATGAAAGGTGTATGATAAGATTATTGGGAGATATGAGATCATATAACTATGTTGTTATACCAATCCATGATTTCGACCAGGTAGTTTATAAAATTAGAGCTATTGACTTTGATCAGCAATGCTACGAAGGAAGTTTTAAAGTCTATAGGCCACAGTTTTTTAAGGAAAATTTTCCCATAATTAAGATTGTAAAAAATAGATTAAATCAAGATTCAGTAATTCAGTATAAAATTGAGGAAAGGTCGATAGTTGCAAAAAGAATAATTAGTTCAGGTTCCAGACTGGAAACTCTAGTTGAAATTATGACCAAAGACACTTTATCAAAACCAGAGTACCTTAAAAATCTATCTCAAGAGATTTACAAATTCACAAATGACATATCATTTAAAAAAGTTAAAAGTATGGGAGATGTTATGTCTGCTTCATTTTCATATGTTAGAAACAATTATGAAAACTTAAATATGTCAAATTTGATAAATAAAAGCCCTTTTTGACTCAATACTGTCTACTTTTCTAAAACCTATTTTATAAATTAATTACTTAAGATTGGCAATAACATTGTTTTCGTTTTTATTTCTAATTGAGATATAAAAATAAAACTGCACCCCAAAAAGTATTGTTGCCAATAATAGATGAATTGGCTGAGAACTAAATGGAAAGTGAGCGTAATACATTACAATCCCCAAAATAATCTCAATTGCAATGATTGCTATAATCCAAAAAATAATCTTTGAATTCAAATTTATCCTCCTGGACAAATAAATAATATAAAAATTGACTGTTAAAATTAATAGTGAAAAACTCCTATGTGTTAAGAAAATAGAAGGAAGCATAAATAGCCACAAATTTTTCTTTGCTTCTCCTATCATTATTATTTGTTCATCAATAAACTCTCTAACTTGTGTTCCAATTACAATTTGAATTATTGTTAAAATAAGTGATAGTAAAACTATGTTTTGTAGCGTTATGTTTTTAACATTATTTTTTTTATAATTAGTATTTAAAAAGTATATAAAAATTAAAATTGAAATTATTAAGAGTGCCATAAGCATATGTATGGTAATACTATATGGATTTAAATTTGAGTCCACTACAATTTTACCCAACCATGCTTGAAATCCAACTGCAAATATTGTTACTATGCTTAAAACACTTATAATTGGTTTTATTTTAAAGTATTGAAGAGAATAAAAGCCCAAAATCAATACAGATATACCACAAATTGCACCAATCAATCTGTTTATAAATTCAACCCATGTATGAAGTGGGTTGAATTTTGAATAATCATGTTTGGTATAATTTTCCCAATTTTGAAGATTAAAATCCGAGCCACTTATAAAGTCTTTTTTAGATAATTTAAGTTCATTTTTATAAATAATCATTTCCCCTTCTTTAAACATCTTTTGTGACACCCAGGTTAAATCGGCAATGTTAGTTGGAGGTATATAGTATCCAAAGCATTTAGGCCAGTCAGGACAACCCATACCACTTCCTGTCATTCTAACAACACCTCCGGTGGCAATAACCAAGTATACAAGTATAATGGACATTTTAATCCAGAAATTAAATCTTTTCCTCATTAATTTTAGGTTTTAACCCCATTTTCATTCCCTCTTTTAGCAAAAGTTCAAAAGCAGAGTTGTATTCATTAGGAATTTTTCCATCTAGAATTGCATCTTTAATTTTTTCTTTTAAAATTCCAACATCTTTGGAGGGTTTTAGATTAAAAATATTCATAATAAATTTTCCAGATATAGGAGGTTGAAAATCTCTAATTTTATCTCTTTTCTCAACTAATTTAATTTTTTGTCTTACAATTTTAAAATTGTTTAAATATTTTTCATATCTACTTTTGTTTTTGGTTGTTATATCTGCTTCACACAACATCAGAAGATCGTCAATTTCATCTCCAGCATCATAAATTAATCTTCTTACTGCACTGTCTGTAACAATACTTTCAGATAAAATTATTGGTCTAGAACTTAAAAAAATAATCTTCTGAACGTACTTTAATGAGCTATTTAAGGGCATTTTTAATTTTTTAAAAATTTCAAATACCATTTTTGAGCCTATGTACTCATGACCATGAAAAGTCCAACCAATTTTTTTGTCAAATCTTTTAGAGATTGGTTTTCCAATATCATGTAAAAGCGCAGACCATCTTAACCAAATTTTATTTGTCACTTTAGATATATTATCAAGAACTTCAAGAGTATGGTAAAAGTTGTCTTTATGCGTAATACCCGCAATTTCTTCAATCCCCTTAAGTTTATTTAAAGAGGGAATTAATATTTCGATTAAACCTACTTTATCTAATAATTTAAATCCGTTTGACGGTTTATCTGTCATGAGAATTTTATTTATTTCGTCTACTATTCTTTCTTTTGAAATTATTTTAATCCTTGTACAATTTTTTATCATAGAGTCTAATAAGGAATTATCAATTTCAAAATTTAATTCAGCGGAAAATCTAATCCCCCTAAGGATTCTCAGTGGATCATCAGATATTGTTATTTCTGGGTTTGTAGGTGTTTTGATGATTCTGTTTTCTAAATCATTCAATCCATTAAAAGGATCGATTAGTTTACCAAATTTTTTTTTATTTAAACTTATAGCCATTGAATTGATTGTAAAATCTCTTCTTCTTAAGTCATCAAGAAGAGTTCCTGGCTCAACATCTGGATTTCTACTTGATGAATGATAGGATTCTTTACGAGCTTTAACAATTTCAATATTAATCTTATTGAAATTAAGATGTGCAGTACCAAAGTTCTTGAACCTACTTATTTTTAAGTTTTTATTTAGTTTTTTTTTTATTTCATTAGCTAAAGTTATTTCACACCCAAGCGTAACAAAATCAAAATCAGAATTTTTTATATTTCTATCTATTAGGTGATCTCTTACAGCTCCACCTACAAGATATGTTTCTTGAGATATTGAAGTACTGCTTTTGTGAACAATATCAATAACCTCTTGTTTAATTAATTTTTGAATTTTTTTATTTGTATTAATCATTCCCTAATTAATTCAATTTGTCCATTTAATAAAACTTTAATAATTCTAGAAGGTTTTGAATTTTTTATCTTACTGTCATCAAAATTAACAACATAATCTACTTCATTTATAATCTTTTTATCAATTTCCTTGAATTTTTTTGGAAATGGACTACCACTTATGTTGGCAGACGTTGAAATTAAAGGAGTATTTATTTCACCAATTAATGCTTTACAAAAATTGTCTTTAATTAACCTGATTGCGATTGACTCATTTTTTCCATATAAAAGATGATTCAACCCCTTAACTTTTGGATAAACTATTGTTGTGGGTGAATCATCGTATATATATTTTAAAAGATGTTCAGGTACTTTTTCCACATATCTTTCAAGCATTTCTATACTAGATACTAGACATATATATAGTTTATTATTATTCCTTTCCTTTATTTTAAATATTTTCGTTATGGCTGATTCAATTTTTGGACTACACCCAATACCCCAAATAGTGTCAGTTGGGTATAGAATAACACCTCCTTTTAGTATAACTTCTTTAGCTTTATTTATTTTATCCTGCATTACAGACTACACTGACACTCCGTGTTCTCTGAGTACGTCATTTAGAGAAGTTTTTTTATCGGTACTTTCTTTCCTTTCCCCAATTATTAATGCACAGGGGACATTAAATTCACCAGCATTAAATTTTTTTTTGTAACTCCCTGGAATTACAACTGATCTCTCTGGAATAAAACCTTTTATTTCCACCGCCTCTTTTTTTGAAACATCAAATATTTTTGTTGATTTTGTGAGGACCACATTAGCTCCTAAAACGGCTTCTTTTTTAACATGTATACCTTCCACGACAATGCATCTTGAACCAACAAAAACATTGTCTTCTATTATAACTGGAGAAGCTTGTAAAGGTTCTAAAACCCCGCCTATTCCAACTCCACCGCTTAAATGGACATTTTTCCCTATCTGAGCGCAACTTCCAACGGTCGCCCAAGTATCCACCATAGTTCCTTTATCAACATATGCACCTATATTTACAAAGCTGGGCATTAAAATAACACCTTCTGAAATATATGATCCATATCTAGCTACAGCATGAGGAACCACTCTAATATTTCTTTCCGAATAATTATTTTTTAAATTTATTTTATCATGAAATTCTAGTGGTCCAGCTTTTGTTGTCTCCATTTTTTGAATCGCAAAATAAAGAATAACAGATTTTTTTATCCATTCATGTGTTATCCATTTATCACCTTTTTTCTCAGCAACCCTTAGTTTTCCTTTATCTAGATTTTCAATTACTTCTCTAATTTTTTTTTGTGTCTCTGTTTTCTCTAAAAGATCTCGACTAGCCCATGCATTTTCAATAATTGAATCCATACTTTTTTTTACAAATTTACATTATCTAAATTACTTTCAAGCTAAGTTTTTCATTTCAAGCTTAGGATGAATATATTTGTGGATGGGAATTTTTCTAGCGTTAGATTATGGTGAGAAAAGAACAGGTATAGCAGTTACAGATATTAACAAAATAATAGCTTCTGGTCTTACAGCCCTATC
>JBELIL010000057.1:0-11471 GCA_042090925.1 Flavobacteriales bacterium | reverse complement strand
AATAAAGAATCTTTGATTAAAGAAAATCAAGTTTCTCAATTAATTTACCAGAAAGAAATAGATAATCAAAAGTTAATGATCGGGGACTTAATAAAAAAACAGAGAGATTTAGAATACAGAATTGGAATAAAAGAGAAAAAAATTGCAGCTTTTGATAAAGAAATTGAACGGTTAATTAGGGCAGCTATTGCTAATGCAAACAAAAAAACATCAGCTCCTAGCAATTTAAAATTTAGTATTACACCAGAAGCAAAGTTAGTTGGGAAAAGTTTTTACGCTAATAAAGGTAAACTTCCTTGGCCAGTAGAAGAAGGCGTAGTAATTCAAAACTTTGGAACACAAATTCATCCAGTTGTTAGGACCACAAAAATAAAAAGTAATGGAATTACAATAGCTACAACTCAAACTGCTGACGCTAGAGCTATATTTAAAGGAATTGTGATGACAGTTTTAAGTTATAAAGGTAGTAATCCTACAGTATTGGTTCAGCACGGTAATTATATTACAGCTTACACGAATTTAGAGAGTGTTTATGTTAAGAGAGGACAATCCTTGAGTCCAAAAGAAAAAATTGGTAAAGTATTTACAAATCCCAACACGGGTAAGACAGAACTCAAATTCAGCATTTTTCAATCAAGTACTCCATTAAATCCAAAGGGATGGATTTACAGGCTATAAACTTACTCTACTAGATACCAGGCGTCAAGTTCTAGAGTAAATTTTACAAAATTTAATAATTGATAAGCCTCCCTTTTTGTTTCCAGTCTTCCGTAAGCTATTCTAAACAGCCCTGAAGAACTATTTTTTGCAAAAGAGGCATCAAAACCTTCGGACTTTAGTTTTTTTAAAAGTTTTTCAGCGTTTCTTTCATCTCTAAAACTTCCAGCAATTACACTGTAGAAATCTCCCTGTTCAACCAAATCAACGTCATCTTCAACCGTCTCTATATTAGCTTTAATATTTAATTCTAAAGATGCAATTGAACCTATATCGTATGTAGCTTTTTGCACAGTATTTTTAATTTTTTTCTGTGCAATTTCAGTAGAACGTATTCTTTCATTTTGAATATAATCATTCCCAAAATAGTATCCGATAACTGACAAAACAATCAAGGACGTTATTATAGCCACAAGTTTAAATCTCCCTTTTTTAGCTGGATCTTTTGATTCAGGTTCAAATGCCAAGTTTTCTTTTTTATCATTGTCCATAATAATTTTTTTAGTATTTGTTTCTTTATTTATAATTGTATTTAAATCAATCTCATTTATGGGTAATCTTCTAAAATCCTCAAGTCCGAAAAAATTATATGAAAAATTTTTTGTGTTATATGCTTGAAAACATATTTTGTTTTCAGTATTTAAATAAAATTCACCTATATTTTTGAAAATCAAGGTATCAACCTTTATGTTCTCAGACCATTTTTTTATTCTTTTATCAATTACCTCTAGGGCATTTTGATAGCTAATATTTAGATTTGATGAAATATATTTTGCTAAAACTCCGTCGTTTTGTTTAATTAGAGCATTAAATGAGATTTTTCTTTTTGGAGATAAGAATTTCCCTTTTTTGAAATCAACTTTTGCCTTCGTTTTACTAACCAAAAACGAACCAAAATCAGGAATCGTTACACATTCGTGAAAGTACAGTAATTGTTCTATCTCTTTAACCAAATCCACATTTAAAGATAATAAATAAAATTATCGATTAATAGAATTATTTATTATATCCTAATTTTAGCCTAACCCTATTTAAAACATTATTTGCAAAGTTCCTAGCTTTTCTCGATCCAGCTTTAAGTTCCTTCTCAACGAGCTCTGGATTATTAACTAATAAATTGAATTTATCCCTTTCAACTTTAAATTTATTTTTTAGAACGTTTAAAAGAATTTTCTTTGCTTCCCCAAATCCGACACTACCAGAAGCATACCTTTTTTTCAGGATACTTATATCTTTTTCATTGGCAACTAAAGAAAAGATTTTGAAAACATTGCAATTATCCGGATTTTTAGGTTCATCAATAGCTATAGATTCAGTTTTAATTTTCATCACTTGTTTTTCAAGTAATTTATCATCTTGAAAAATATTTATAATATTATTTTTAGATTTACTCATTTTGTTCCCGTCTGTCCCAATAACATAACTAGAATCTTGTTCAAGATCTGCCTTTGGGTTTATGAACGTATCGCCAAAATGTTTGTTAAATCGCGAAGCAATATTTCTTGTTATTTCTAAGTGCTGCAGTTGGTCTTTTCCTACAGGGACTATGTTTGCATCGTAAAGTAAAATATCTGCAGCCATTAATACAGGATAATTAAATAATCCGGAGTTTATATCTTTCAAATTTTGTGATTTGTCTTTGAAAGAATGAGACAATGTGAGACGTTGGTAAGGGTAAAAACAGCTTAGATACCAAGCTAATTCAGTTACTTCTGGGATATCACTTTGTTTGTAAAAAACAGTATTTTTTGTATCTAATCCAAAAGACAACCAAGCTGCTGCTGTATACAGAGTATTCTTCTTTAGTTCATCAGCGTTTTTTATCTGTGTCAACGAATGCAAGTCAGCAATAAATAAAAAAGATTCATTACCTTTTGTTTCTGACTTTTTAATAGCTGGAATGATTGCTCCCAGGATATTTCCTAAGTGAGGAATACCAGTACTTTGGATACCAGTTAATATTCTAGCCATTAGAATTGTTTTTGACAAAGTTAATTTTTTTAAATAAATTTTTTTATTTTCAAATTCTAGAAAATGAGATTATTAGTTTTATTTATTTGGCGTATATGGTTTTATATTTTAACTACTATTCCTGTAATCTTGTTGTTTCCTTTTTTAGCAATATCAGCTATTCACCCAAAAGGATATAATTTTGTTTTTTGGTGTGCCAGATATATTTGGTCTCCTTTTGTTTTATTTTTCTCAGGTTTCAAAACAAAAGTTTCCTTTGAAGAGGAGTTACCTGTAGGTGAATCATTCATTTTGGTTGCGAATCACACCAGTTATATAGACCCATTCGTAATGTTTAAGATTTCAAAAAACCCTTTTGTTTTTGTTGGTAAAAAAGAACTTCTAAAAATTCCAATTTTTGGATTTGTATACAAGAGAGCTGCTGTGATGGTTGACAGAAGCTCAAAAAAAAGTAGATGGGGAGTTTATGAGAGGGTAGATAACAAATTATCTCTCGGTTACAGTATCTGTATATTCCCTGAAATTAAATATACCGATGACACTATTTTTTTAAATGAATTTAAAAGAGGAGCCTTTAAGATTGCTATTGATCATCAAATTCCAATAATTCCAATGTGTTTTTTAGATTGTAAGCGTAAATTCCCTTGGTATCCTAGATTTGGATATCCTGGGCAATTAAGAGTAAGAACTTTTAAAAAAATGTATCCCCCCAAGGATATTAATAAATTAAACGATTTCAAACAGGATGTGTGGGAAATTATTTTTGAAGGACTCAAACAAGATCCGTTAAAAAGTCATGAAAAAGCTGTAGGAAAAGAAACAAGATTAAAAATTAATCAATTGAATTGACAATTTTGTTCTCAAGTTCTTCTAATAGTTCGGGATTATCTTCCAATAATTTTTTTACAGCCTCTTTGCCTTGACCCAATTTTGTTTCTCCGTAACTAAACCAAGAACCTGATTTTTTTATTACTTCGGTTTCAACACAAATGTCTATTATCTCACCTATTTTTGATATACCTGTACCGTACAAAATATCAAATTCAGCTGTTTTAAACGGTGGAGCAACTTTATTTTTAACCACTTTTACTCTCGTTCTATTTCCTAAAACTTCACCTTCTGTACTTTTTATTTGTGTGGATCTTCTAATATCTAAACGAACAGATGCATAAAATTTTAAAGCATTTCCCCCTGTTGTTGTTTCAGGGTTACCAAACATTATACCAATTTTTTCCCGTAACTGATTTATGAAGAAAACTGCACAATTTGTTCTTGCTATGGATCCAGTAAGTTTTCGCAAGGCTTGCGACATAAGTCTTGCATGAAGTCCCATTTTTGAATCTCCCATTTCACCTTCGATTTCACTTTTTGGAGTAAGGGCGGCAACGGAGTCAATGACAACTATATCTATTGCACCGGATCGGATTAAATTATCTGCAATTTCTAAAGCTTGTTCTCCGTGATCAGGCTGTGAAATAATTAATTCGCTTATATCAATACCTAATTTTTCTGCATAGAATCTGTCGAAAGCATGTTCAGCATCAATAAATGCCGCAATACCTCCATTTTTTTGGCATTCAGCAATAGCGTGTAAAGTTAATGTGGTTTTACCTGATGATTCAGGCCCATAAATTTCTATTACCCTACCTCTTGGATAACCTCCAATTCCTAATGCAATATTTAGACCTATAGAGCCAGATGAAATTGCCTCTACTTGTTCTACAACCTCATCTCCTAACTTCATTACTGCACCTTTGCCGTAAGTTTTATCGAGTTTATCTAGAGTAAGTTGTAGAGATTTTAATTTAGCAGATTTATCTTGACCCATAATT
This sequence comes from Flavobacteriales bacterium, assembly GCA_042090925.1. Classification (GTDB taxonomy): domain Bacteria; phylum Bacteroidota; class Bacteroidia; order Flavobacteriales; family Flavobacteriaceae; genus TMED96. The sequence continues at coordinate 6,951 of JBELIL010000057.1, read as the reverse complement.
TTTTTTTAAAAATAACAATTTATCTTCTTTTCCTAACTTAGCAAATCAATGTATTATTAACAATATGAGTTACTTTTTAAAGATTATCAATTTAATTAAATTTGTAATAAATTATAAATAATGAATCTGTATAACAGACTCAGTAACTTGGAAAGCACAGAGCTTCTGAATAAGTCTAAAGAAGACAGACTTACATTATCTTTTTATAAATATTTTAAAATTGATAACCTGATCATTTTTAGAAATTATTTATTTTCATCATTTTCAAAAATAGGAGTCTTAGGCAGAATATATGTTGCTAACGAAGGAATAAACGCCCAGTTATCATTACCAAAGAAACAATTAAGTTCTTTTGAAACTAAATTAGATGAAATTGAACCAATGAAGGGGATGAGATTAAATTTTGCTATTAAACACAATCTAAAATCTTTTCTTAAGCTAAAAATTAAAGTAAGGAATCAGATAGTTGCCGACGGTATCTCTGATAAAAAATTTGATCCTACCAATGTTGGTAAACATGTTGACGCAATAGAATTTAATAATATTTTGTCTGAAAAAGAAACCCTTTGTGTTGATATGAGAAACCATTACGAAAGTGAGATAGGAAAATTTATAGGAGCTATTACCCCTAATGTTGATTCATTCAAAGAATCAATAAAATTTATAGATAAGAAATTTGAAAATGAAAATAAAAAAAAGAAAATTCTTCTTTACTGTACTGGTGGAATTCGATGTGAAAAAGCCTCAGCCTATTTAAAATTTAAGGGATTTAAAAATATCTATCAGCTGGATGGAGGAATAATTAACTATGCTCATCAAGTAAAAAATAATAATTATAAAAATAAATTTACTGGTAAAAATTTTGTTTTTGATAATCGTTTATCTGAGAACATAACAAATGATATAATTTCAAACTGTCACCAATGTGGAACGAAATCAGATGGTCATGTAAACTGTTCTAATGTTGCTTGTAATCTTTTATTTATACAATGTAAAAGTTGTAATGAATTATTTAGAGGATGTTGTTCTATTGAATGTCAAAAAATTAATAATCTCAGTCCAGAGAAACAAAAAAATTTAAGGAAGGGAGAAAAAGCAAGTAAAAGAATTTTTAAAAAAATTTAAAATCATTATACACCGTATGAATAAGATTAAATTGGTCATATCGAGTCTAATATTTTGCAGCTTAATTAGCTGTATTGAAAACAATTCAATAAGAATTGATAAAGATATTTTAAATGGGTGGGATATTGAAGAATCAATAAAATTTGAGATAAAGGACACAATTGACTTTCCTTCTAATATATTCTTTTATATAAGAAATAATAATGATTACCCTTTTTCGAATATTTTCCTGATTGCAAGTTTAAAATCAAACCAAAACATATATGAAATAGACACATTAGAATATATGATGGCTAATAATAAGGGTGAATGGCTTGGGAAGGGGTTTTCTGGAGTTAAAGAGAGTAAGTTGTTATGGAAAAGAAGTTGGAAATCAAACTTTTCACCTCCTTATTTTTTTGAAATAAAACAAGCAAACAGAAAAATTGGTCAAAACAAAGGAGACAAAAAGTTATTTGGGATTTTATCCTTTGGCTTGTCAATAGAGAAGACATCAAATGAGTAAGAAGTTAAGAAAGGATAGAAACTATACAGGATACGTAGCTGCAATGTGGATTTTATATTTAATCCCAATATCATTTGTCATAATTGTTTTTATAGCAGCTGCAAAAGGGGAACTAGGTGAAATGCCGTCAATTGAACAATTAGAAAACCCCAAAACAAATCTAGCAACAACTATTTATTCCTCGGATGGTATCGTTCTAGGGAAATTTTATTTGAATGACAATAGAACACCAATTAATTTTTCTGAACTACCAAAAAATATTATTGATGCATTAATTGCGACAGAAGATGAGAGATTCTACAGTCACTCAGGAATTGACTTTAAAGGGACTTTAAGGGCAATTTTTTATTTAGGAAAAAAAGGAGGTGCTAGCACAATTACTCAGCAGTTAGCACGTCAATTATTCGTAGGTATTCGTTCGAGAAACAAAATAGAAGCTATAACACAAAAATTAAAAGAATGGATTTTGGCAGTAAAACTGGAAAGGAGATTTACAAAAAATGAAATAATTTCTATGTACTTGAATATTTATGATTTTGGATATCAAGCTGACGGAATTGAGTCAGCAGCAAAGATTTATTTCAACAAAAAACCATCGGATTTGTTGTTAGAGGAATCTGCTACTCTTGTTGGAATGCTTAAAAACTCATCACTTTATAATCCTAGGCGAAGAGTTAAATTAACCACTGACAGAAGAAATATTGTTTTTAATCAAATGTTTAGAAATGAACTTTTATCAAAAAATGAGTTGGATTCATTAAGACGACTACCATTAATCATCAAATTTACACCTGACTCACATAGGGAGGGACTGGCCACATACTTTAGGGCTTACATTCAAAATTTTATGCAAAAATGGGTAAAAGAAAACCCAAAACAAGATGGTGATAAATATGATATTTACAGGGATGGACTTAAAATCTATACAACAATAGATTCTAGACTTCAAGATATTGCTGAAAGGTCTGTTAATACACACATGAGTAACTTACAAAAAGAATTTTTTAGACAAAACACTAATGAGCTAAATCCCACAGCACCCTTCTTAGACTTAAGAGAAGGTCAAATTGACACTTTGCTTAATCTATCAGCAAAAAGATCTGAAAGGTGGAGGGTGATGAAACTAAACGGGAAATCCGAACAAGAAATAAAAGAATCATTTAAAAACCCAACATCTATGACTGTATTTGATTGGACTGGAGAAAGAGATACAATAATGTCTCCTTTAGATTCTATTAGATACTATAAGCATTTTTTAAGAGCTTCAATGATGTCTATGGAGCCATCAACTGGTCATGTAAAAGTGTGGGTTGGAGGCTTTAACTACAAACACTTTCAATATGATCAGGTTAAGCAAGGGAGAAGACAAATCGGATCAACTTTTAAACCCTTTTTGTATGCTACAGCAATCGACCAGTTGCGATTATCTCCATGTGAAATTCTCCCTGATGCATTATTTTGTATTGAGCCGTTTAAACATGGTAATGTAGAAGCTTGGTGTCCAAAAAACTCTGGAGATAAATATGGGAAAATGAGAACATTAAAAAATGCTTTGGCTAACTCAGTTAATACAATTAGCGCAAGACTAATGGACAAAGTAGGCCCACAACCTGTTGTAAGTCTAGCTCGAAAAATGGGAATAAAATCATACTTACCTAAAGTTCCATCCATCGCTTTAGGCTCCCCAGATATAAGTTTATTTGAAATGGTTGGAGCATATGGGACATTTGTAAACAAAGGGATTTATATCGAACCTATTATGGTAACAAGTATTGAAGATAAGAATGGGACAGTCGTTTATGAAGTAATCCCTGAGACAAAAGATGTACTAAGTGAAGAAACAGCTTACGTCACCCTAAGTTTAATGAAGGGAGTTACAGAAAGCGGTTCGGGTCAGAGATTAAGGCATAGCGGGGCTGATGAAAACAACTATGCTTACAAAACAGTTGTAACAGGCTACCCCTACCAATTTACAAACCCTATAGCTGGTAAAACAGGCACAACTCAAAACCAATCAGATGGATGGTTTATGGGTATTGTACCTAACTTAGTCACTGGAGTGTGGGTAGGAGGTGAGGACAGGGCAATTCACTTTGAAGATATTGCTTTTGGTCAAGGAGCATCTATGGCTCTCCCTATATGGGCTTTATACATGAGAGATGTCTATGAAAATGAAAATTTAGGTATATCTCAAGATGATTTTGAGGCACCTGAAAAAGTTACAATACCGCTAGATTGTGATAAATTTGATTCAAATAAGTTCAAATTAATTGGAACTGATGAAGATCTTGAAGATCTTGGTTTTTAAAAAACCAATAATTAGTCCGTTTAAATTCTTATTTATTTTTGTAATAAGTAATTTAACATTAGCTCAATCAAGTTATCTAAATCTAGATGTTGAGAACGATTTATACTTTCTCACGGATGAATATTACTCTAGCGGGATATTTATTGAAGTAGGTAAAGTAGTTGAAAAAGACTCCATAAAAAAATTTAAAATTTGGGAGCTAGGTCAAGAAATATATACACCATCAGAGACTGATTCTAAAGATTTTCAAAATTATGATTATCCGTTTGGGGGTTGGACATTCTTAAAATATATCTTGCAAATAGAGAAAAATAACAATCACTTTATCGAATATGGATTTCAATTTGGTTTGACTGGGGAGTGGTCTCTAGCTGATAGAATGCAAAATTTTTATCACAAAAAAATTATAAATGCAGATATATCAACATGGGGAGGTCAAATTCCTAAAGCGTTGCATTTTAATTTCTTCACTTCCTACTATTTTCAAACTGCACTAACTCCAAAAATATTTTTATTTAGAAAATTCAAAGGTATATTAGGTACTCAAAGAATCGCCATTGAAACTAATTTTGGGTTAAACTACGGGGTAAATGTAAATGATAAAATATCAAATCCCTTATATCTAAACTCTAAGGGATTAGGAATATATTTTGGAGTTAACCCTTCATTTGTTTTACACGATTTTATGCTCTCTGGTCAAGGATTTCAAAAAGAAGAAGCCTTATTCACTGCTAAATCCAAAACACTCAGACTCACAGTAGATTTGGGATTTAGTTACAAAATTAAAAACTGGAAGTTCATTTTCATTTATAAAAATCGCACACCTGATAATTATATTCAACCAGTAAAACAGCACCATTACAACAAGTTATCTGTTTCTTACTTTTTTAACTAATGGTTTAAATTGAATCAATTGCTAATTCCATTGAATCTATTTTTGGCTTTTTCTGGATTTAAAATTTTAAAGTTTAAACTTAAATAAACCCCATTAAAGTTCTGAGTTTCTGGTTGATAGTTTCTATAACTTCTCTTTTGCATTTTATAACTAATTGAAGAAGATATTCTTTTTTTAATTGTGTATTCTATTCCTGTAAAAACACCCATAGAGTTGACAAATACACCATCGAGGATTTTAACTTTTTCTGTATTTTTATCTATTTGATTAAACCCATCTTGATAAAAATTATATGCTCCACCAAGGAAGAAATTAATTTTTTTTAGTGGGTAAAGTTTAATAAAAAATGGAATCGAAATAAACTTTAAGTTGTTAATACTTTTATTTGTTTCCATATTATTTTGATAACCAATTTTATTGATATAAATACCAGTTGACAAGCCAAAGCTTCTTGTAAAGCGGTAGTGAATGTTGGAACCAAAATTAAAATTTAATTTGCCTTTTGTCTCTCTATCAGCTGTATTAGTCAAATTGGGTTCTATAAAAAATTCAAAATTTAATTTCCTATAAAACTCGAGATCAATACTGTTTTTTTGGTATTGTTGAATTAATAGTTCCCCGCCTTGTGCATTTGAAAAATTTGTAAATAAAAGCACAACTAAAAAGATAAAATTTAAAGTGAGCCAGTACGAATCAAATACAAATTTCAAGAAGCTAATTTTCTTACGGCGTCAATAAAAACATCAATCTCATCGATTGAATTGTAAATGTTTGGAGTAATTCTACATCCTTTCACATTCGCATAGTCGATGGCAACAGTAAAGATGTTAAACTTTTTTAAAAGTTGTTCAGCCATAATTTTTGGGGGCATATTCTTAATTCCTATGTTGCCAATACCAAAACTTTTTGAAAATGATAAAGGGGTATTTATTTCAACATTTGACACATTTTTCAAATTTTGAATCCAGTGATTTTGAAGCTCTTTGAGCCTTTTTTCTTTTCTTTTGATTCCTATCCAATCGATATAATCAAGAGCATTGTTTATGGCTAAATGTATTTGAACTGGATTGGTCCCCATATGATTTAATCTTTTTATCCCACTGAAATCATTTGAATGTCCAGCAAGCAAAGGCCAAATTTTTGAAATATGTTTTTCTTTAATATAAAGTAACCCTGCACCTAATGGAGCAGACAACCACTTATGAAGACTAGACCCATAGTAATCACAATTTAAATTCTCAATAGAAAAATCAAAATGCCCAATACAGTGAGCTCCATCTACCATCACTTCAACACCATAACTATGAGCCATCTCACAAATTTTTTTTACTGGAAGCACTTGTCCGGTTATATTTATCATGTGACAAACCATGAGCAATCTAGTCTTTTTTGTGATTTGACTCTCATACAGACGAACAATTTCTTCATCAGATGATGGATGATTAGGTATCGAAATCACTTTGGTTTTTATATTATATTTTTTAGTGACCTGATCAAACATTAATTTCATAGAACCATAGTCCTGTTGTGCATAAATTGCTTCATCTCCTTTCTCCCATGGATAACCCCCTATTATTAAGTCTAATGATTCAGTTGTATTTCTGGTAACTATAATATTTTTTTTATCACACGACAACCAATCTGAAATCCTTTTTCTAAGTTTAAGATTATCATCTTCAAGGCTGTTTCTCATATAATAGGAACCTTCAAAATTTATAGTTTTAACATATTCAATATATTTATAGAGTGTTGGATCGGGGATGATATTGTAATATCCATTTTCTAAATTTATATAATCTGGTTTTAGAGAGTAATGACTTCTAACGACTTCCCATAAATCGTTTTCGGCCTTAAAGGGTGGTAAATTAAGTTTATATTTATCGTAAATGATGTCATTGGACAAAGAGTAGGTTGCCAAACCTGCTAAACCAAATTTTTGAATAAACTCTCTTTTATTCATAACATTTTTTAAAGTTATGATTTTAAATACAAAATAAATAAGCCAAAATAAATAACTAAATAAATGATGTAAAACCTTCTAACTTTTAAATACACTTTATCGTTTGGATAGAGTTTAAAAAACAATCCCTTTAACTCTTTTATAAAAAAAGGTTTGAT
>JBELIL010000056.1:3679-11517 GCA_042090925.1 Flavobacteriales bacterium | reverse complement strand
GGAGCTTCTTCTAGAGTAATATTTAGTAATATAAATATTTCTAATCCTCTTCAAAGAAGTATTACCTCTGCTGAGATAGTCGATAATTTTGGGTGTTCTCAACAGGTCACGTTTACTTATCAATTCCCCGAAGTTTACACATATACAGTAGATGTAGATAGTAAGGATATTGACTGTTCCGCTAATACTTCAGGGGAGGTTACATTTACAGTGAATCCAAGTGATGTAGCTGGAGATTTATCCTCTACCAATCCAGCTCAACTATATATTAAAGCTAACGGTAGACCATATGAATATTATCAAACACTAACTGGAAATGGACCTATTACAGTTACTAACATAACACAGGCAGATACATATCAATATGTAATTTCTGTCAACAATACAACTACATGTGAAATTGCAAATGGATCATTTACAATTGAGGAGAAAAATAATGAACAACTAATTCTAGATCTAGGAGTTATACAGCCTGGATGCGGAAATAGTGAAAGTCAAATTTCATTAACTATAACAAATGCTATTCCACCTCTTGAGATAAAGTGGTATGAAAATCAGAATATAACCACTTCAGCTGTTTATTCTTCTACTGCTTCAGGTACAATTGTCCAAACAGCAACTTCTACTACCGATAGTTGGGTTGAAATTACAGCTCAGAGAGGAAATGCTGTTGTAACTGGATTACCAACTGGTATTTACAGAGCTATTGCGACTGACGGAAGAGTTTCTTCATGTGAAGGTAATGAGTTCATTACAAGAAATGTTGTGATTTCAGAAAGCACACTTTCTGTCTCTAATTTCAGAACAACTGAAAATATTCCTGAAGTATCTTCTGGAGCATGTAAAAATTATCCTGAACCCTCAGGTACAATTGACTGGTTGTCTACTGATGGAGGCTACACCAATGATATATTCTTTAGTATTTCATCAAGTGTTAGAAGAACTACTGCATACAACGGATTCAATATTGCATTGATTGGTCCAGACGGATCAAACGTTGACTTAAGTGGAAATACAAACCTATTTGGACTAGCAACTCAACCATCTTTAGAGAGACCAGGATATACTTACAGATTCAGAAATTTACCATCTGGTGAGTATACACTTACAATCACTGAAAACGTAACTGGAACTCTCGTTCCATGTCAGGAAGTTTTCTTCTTCAGTATTGAAGAATTTTTACCAATTCAATACGATGGTGATACCGTTTTTGAAACTGACATCTGTACTGGTGCAGTTGATGGAGGGATAACTGCTTCAGCAATTGGAGGGGTTCCATACATTGTAGATGGGGTACCTACTTATGAATTTGAATGGACGTATACTCCAACTGACCCATCTGCAAGTACTCAAGTATTTTACGGAGCTACTATTGATCCAGCGTATCCAGGAACATATTGCTTGAGAGTTATAGATCAAAATTCACATTCATACTGTTCTTGTGATGCTGCTGAAGCAAATAAAGTAAGTATCGAAGTAGAGGATATAGTTAAACCTATAACTACTGAGGGTATTTTAGCTGATCCAAATAATGTTGGTAATTTCCTTAAAGCGCTTCCTCCTGACTGTACTGGCGGGGGACTAAATGGTAAAATTGGAATTCAAGTTGCTGGTGGTCAATTACCAAGATCAATCAATTGGTATATTGAAGACCCCCGATACTTAAATGACCCTGTAAGTCCAGGATATAGACCACTGAGTGAGTATGACAATAGAACATCGTTAGACGATTTGCTTCCTGGAAATTATAAAGTAATTATTAGTTCACAATCATTAACTGGATGTGCAAATACCACTAATTACACATATTATGAAGAAATTATTCAGGTTTCACCTAACAGAGAGTTGTATATAATGAATGGTCCGTTTGTAGATGAAGATCTGTGTGTTGGTCAACAAGGTAGATTAACAATCGATATTTTTGATAACAATGAAGGTAATCTAAGTTTTTATTATAATAATATTTTAATTCCCGCTTCAGATGTTGTAAGGCTAAGTGATAGGTCATGGTCGGTGGCAGTTGTAAATGCAATTGAAACGGCAGACTTTAGAATTGTTAATGAGGAGGGATGCTGGATAACAACAGAGGTCAATAGAGGTATTGGAGATCCAAACTTTGAATATACATCTCCAAATTATGATGCATCGTCTGTAATTCTTGCAAGAGAAGAAGTAACATTTAAAAACACATCCACTGATCCGTTTGTTAAATCTGAATGGATTTTTGGGGATAACTCAGCTCCAGAAATTGTTCCTACTTTAGTTGATAGTGTAATTACTGTACGTCACACTTATGGAATTTCTGGAACTTATTTTGCAACACTGAGGATATACAATGATATAGAATGTTCAGAGGAAATAACCATACCGGTTTCAGTTGGTAAAGGTTATAATATAATGGTACCAAATGTATTCACTCCAAATAAAGATCTTGTTAATGACTACTTCCGACCATTATTTAGTGGATTCAGTAATATGACATTTACTGTTTATGACTTTAGAGGAAATGTAATTTACAATGAATACAAAGAAGAAGCCGATATAAATAACATCAAAGGTTTCTCTATTGAGGGATGGGACGGCAACTTTGCTCCCTATTCTCCATATTATATATATACTGCAAAAGGATTACTTTTAGATGGTGAGACAGAAGTAGAAAAAAGTGGAACATTTATTTTAATAAAATGATAAAAATCAAGAAAATAAAACACCTACTAATTATTTCATTTGTTGTCTTTAACGCGACATGTATCTATGGTCAAGAGGATTATATTGTTAATCATTCTAAGTTTATGCAAAAAACAAATCCAAGTTACTTTGGTTTTAACAGCCTAAACAAAGTTGGTGTTCTATATAACCAAATGAAATTAAATGAATTTGATAAAATGGATAATAAATATGTTTTTGGAGCAATTTCATTTGATAATTTAGATTTTAGTCTTGGGTTGGATATTAATTCATTTAAAATTCAAAATACAGGATTAACAATTAATCTAGCAAATATTTCATATGTATATAAATTACAATTTGACAACGATCTTTTCTTTCTACCTGCTGTTTCTTTAGGTTTTGGAAGTTCTTCAGTAAACCCCGGGAATTTAATTTTTGAAGATCAATTAAATACAACTACAGGATTTATAAATACAGAATCTATTGACAGATTAGCACCAGTGATAAGTAATGTTAATTATCTTGACTTAGGAGCATCTTTTATGCTTCACTCTGAAAAATTTATGGCTGGATTAACCTTAAAACATTTAAATAAACCAAACACTTCATTTAATAAAGAAGTACCTTTTGAAAAACCAATCAAAATATCCGTTCAAGGGGCTTATGAATTCAATATCAACCCATATGAACGAAGATATTTACCGAGATATTCTTACTTATTTGCTTATGGATCATTCACAAAGTTCGGTGATTCTGTTTTAATTTATCTATCTCAAGATTTCCAACTAGGAGAGTTTTCTCTTGGTCTTAGTCAGCAAGCATCCTCTCTAAACACATTTGCTCTGAATAATGTTGGTGTTTCAATTGGGTTAGCTGTTGAAAATTTTGATTTTGGGATTTTATATAATTTCCCTTTTCAGTCTCCTGGTGCTGTTTTTTCTCCAAGCATCTTTGAACTTTTTGTAACCTTCGACTTCAGTATATACAGAAGAAATAGAAGGGGTCAATACAATAGGTTACAAACTGATAATTACTTTTAAAAAAATTTAAAATGGATATTTATTGTTTTGTATTACGTTTTTTGCAATAATTCTTCTCAATTCAATAACGTCAGGATTATCTTTGTATGACAAAAGTTTATTAACTATTTCTATCATATCTTCGTGTTCGCCATCTTTTGTGATATTTAATATTACTTCTTTAAAAGATGAAATAGCCCTTTGAATAGATTCATATGTATAAAGTTTAGCTAGACTTTCATAAACTATAACTTTTTCATCATCTAATTCTTTTAAGTTTTTAGAAACCCTTAAATAAACTGATTCAGCAAGGTAGATATCAATAAGTATATCTGCCATATTCATCAGTATTTGTTGCTGATATTCTAGTTTAGTCCCATATTTTTGAAAGCTTAAATTAATTAAAATTAAAAAAGTATTTTTTAAATTTTTAATAAGGTGTTGCTCTTGATCTAAACTACTTTCTTGAGATGAATTAAACTCATAAAAATTTACATTCTTTTTTAATTTATTTAATATTTCTGATGATTTCGTTATTAAATCTATTTCACCCCTTGAAGCCTTTTTTAAAATCATTGCTATAGAAAGCATTTTATTTATTTCATTCGTACCCTCATAAATTTGCGCGATCCTAGAATCTCTCCATGCCATTTCCATTGGTGAATCGCAAGAATAACCCATTCCACCAAAAATTTGGATGCCGTGATTTGCACAATTTTGACCATTATCCGAACCCGCCACTTTTAATATAGAACATTCTACAGCAAAATCTTCAAATGCTTTTAATTCTGACTCCTGAGAAGAAGCCCCACTACTTTTAAGTTCATGAATTTTATTTTCAATATCACTTGCAGCTCTGTAAGCAGCGGATTCTGTAGCAAAGCAATAAGTTGCCATAGTAGCAATTTTACTTTGTATAGCTCCAAAGCTTGAAATAGGTGATTTAAACTGTACCCTTTGATTTGCATACTGAACTGCAAGGGTTGTTACATGTCTTTGTCCTTCAATTGTAGCTGCAGCAAGTTTAATTCTTCCCACATTTAACGAATTAATTGCTATTTTAAATCCTCCTCCTCTTTCCCCAAGAATATTTTCAACTGGAACTTTGGTTTCATTAAAAAAAACTTGTCTAGTTGAAGATGCTCTTATGCCTAACTTTTCTTCCTCTTCGCCTAAAGTAATACCATTATTTAAATCAACTGGAACAATAAAAGCAGTAATATTTTTATCATCTCCTATTCTAGCAAAAACTATAAAAAGATTAGCAAAACCTGCATTAGATATCCATATCTTTTGTCCAGTAATCAAATAATATTTTTTATCGTCTGACAATTTAGCCACTGTTTTTCCAGAATTGGCATCAGAACCTGCGCCCGGTTCTGTTAAACAGTAGGAACCAAACCACTCCCCAGAAGCTAACTTTGGAACGTACTTTGATTTTTGTTCTTCATTTCCATATAAAACTATTGGCATTGTACCAATTCCAGTGTGGGCTCCGAATGCTGTTGAAAATGACCCATTGGCACCAGATATATATTCACAAACAAGCATTGAAGAAGTAAAAGGCATACCCATTCCACCATATTCATCAGGTACACCAACACTCAAAAAACCTAATTCGCCAGCTTTTTGCATTACCTCTTTTGTATATTCATAGTCTTTGTTCTCGAATCTAGATCTACTAGCAATTATTTCTCTATCAACAAATTCTTTAACAGAATCTTTCATTAAGATTTGTTCTTCACTAAAATCCTCAGGTGTAAAAATTATTTCAGGAATTAATTCTTTTACAATAAATTCTGATCCTTTGATTGATTTTTTGGATATCGTTTTCATAATTTGTTAAAAATAATTTAAGGCTTGTTCTTCTTCAATTTGATTTTTAATGGCCGCAATAACTTCATAAAAATTTTCTATCTTTTTCTTATCAATTTTTTTTCCTAGACCACTATTAAATTCTAAAACAATTTTTTTCGAAAGGTCCCTTTTTTGTTTCCCTTTTTTAGTCAAAAATATAAGTACACCTCTGCCATCTTCAGGATTTGGTTTTCTTGATATAAGTTCTATTTCCTCCATTGTATTAAGGAGTCTTGATAGACTTGTACTCTCCATACCCATTTTGGGTCCTAAAGTCGTCGATGGTGTTCCTTCAGCATCAATGCTTAAAAGTGTGAAGGCCATTGTCATTGTTCCACCATATTTTAAAGCTTTCTCGTTATACATGTTTGTTATTTGTTGCCATGTAGTTCTTAAAGCGAATTCTATCGTTTTTTTTTTCAAAAATTTTTTTTTAAATATAATAAAAATTATTATGCAAGAATAATATTCTTGAATAATTTATTTTAAAAAAAACGAAAAAGCTATTTATAAATTTTTTCCTTTAAATGAATAAATTTTTTAATAATGGATTTTCTCTTTAGTTTCATAGTAGGAGTTAAAAGACCATTTTCAATTGACCATATCTCAGGAGTGAGTTCAAACTTTTTGATTCTTTCCCAATCACCAAATTCTTCATTTATTTTTTTAATCTCTTTGTCAATTTTAACTAACAATTCTTTGTTTTCACAAATATTTCTAAAGTCATCTAAAGTATTAGTTTTATTTTTTAGTAACCAATTTTTAATGTATTCAAAATCTGGTTGAATTAATGCGCTTGGCATTTTCTCACCTTCACCAATTACCATTATTTGTTCTATAAATGGTGATCTTTTCATTCTATTTTCAATTACTTGAGGAGCTATGTATTTCCCCCCCGATGTTTTAAAAAGTTGTTTTTTTCTATCTGTTATTTTTAAGAACCCCTCATTGTCTATTTCCCCTATGTCACCTGTATGAAGGAAACCATTTTTGATTGTTTTTGATGTTAATTTTGAATCCTTGAAATATCCTTTCATCACATTAGGTCCTTTGCATAAAATTTCTCCATCTTTTGCTATTTTTACTTCTATACCCTCAATGATTCTACCTACGTATCCGAATTTCGTTCCACCTTTTTTAGCCTCGCTAATGGATATTACTGGTGATGTTTCGGTGAGACCATAACCTTCCATGATTTGGATTCCTGCAGCTGTGAAAATTTTTGCAAGTCGTGGTTGAAGAGGTGCACTACCAGAACAAATTAATTCGAGTCTTCCTCCCAATGCACTTTTCCATTTTGAGAAAACAAAAAATTTAGCTATTTCAAGTTTAAAGTTATAAAAAATACCGTTCTTTTTCTCAATACTAAATCTATCAGCAATTGAAATAGACCATTTATATAAACTTTTTTTAATTCCTATAAAGTCCTCTGCTTTACTTTCTATTTTATCAAATATTTTTTCAATTAGTCTAGGAACAGCTGTCATATAGAACGGTTTTACCTCCTTTAGGTTCTCTGATATAGTTTCTAATGATTCTGCAAAATAAATTTCTACTCTGCTGTAATAATACATGTAGATAATTATTCTCTCAAAAATATGACATAGAGGTAAAAAACTAAGCGCCTTATTTTTGTTTTCCATAGGAGGTAATCTTTTAGATGCTGATAATATATTTGAAACTATATTTCTATGTGTGAGCATTACACCTTTAGGTATGCCTGTTGTCCCAGATGTATATATTATTGTGGCTAAGTCATCAGGTAAAACATTGTTCATTCTCAAAATCACATCACCTTTTAAAGATTTATTGTCATTTTCAAATAATAGATTCCAATTTGGACAATTTTCAAATTTCTCGAAAGAATAAATTTTTTCCAATTTGGTTTTGTTCTTTATTTGATTGACCTTTTCAAATATCTCTTTATCAGAGACAAAACATATTTTACTTTCGGAGTGGTTTAAAACATATTGAAATTCATTTTTTGAAATCGTTGGGTATATGGGGACTGTTACTGCTCCAATTTGTAAAATTGAGTTGTCAGCTATACACCATTCAGTTCTGTTTTGCGTTGAGATTAAAGCTATTTTGTCTCCCTTTTTTATTCCTATTTCAATTAATTTTCTTGAAATTATTTGAACTTTTTCATAAAAATCGTTAGTACTCAGATACTCCCATTCTCCATTATATTTGGTGTTAATTGATTTATCAAGTGGATTTTCTAGCTGGCACTCCAAAAAATCAAAGAGTCGTTTTGGTTTTTTCACAATACAATTTAAAAATATTAATTTT
>JBELIL010000056.1:0-3579 GCA_042090925.1 Flavobacteriales bacterium | reverse complement strand
AATATTTCCCTGAAATTTCATATTTTTCTTCTTTATACGGAAAAGAAAACTTTCCCTCTCCGTGAGCTGACCAAATACCAAGGATAGATCCTTCAAGACTTTTCATCATTATAGAACTACTTTCTTTAATTTGTATTGATGAGAATATACATTCAAATTTACCTGAATTGTTAAATTCCATTTTAGGTTTTTTTTCATCATCAGGGTTGATCATCCCCAACTCAATAAAAAGTTGACATCCATTGCAAACTCCTAGAGTTAGGGTGTCATAACGATTAAAGAAGTCAGATATAATCTTTTTTGCATTCGAATTGTATTTAAATGCACCTGCCCATCCTTTAGCAGAACCTAAAACATCTGAATTTGAAAACCCACCAACTGCAACGAGTAAATTAATATCATGTAAACTTTCTCTTCCTTCAATTATATCTGTCATATGAACATCTCTAACTTTAAAACCGCACATATCCATAATATATGCCATCTCTCTCTCAGAGTTACTACCTTTTTCCCTTAAAACTGCGGCATTAATAGTTATATTTTTTTTCTTTGGGTAAATGCCACTAAATTTTGAAGGGAACTTAAATTTTAGAGGTTGTTTTACAACATTTTCTGCCCTTACTTTAGCAAACTCTGTCTTGGTTTGAAATCCTTCCATTTTGGAAGAAATTTCCATCCATTTCTTTCTGTATTTAGATATTTGAAGTTCAAATAATTGAGAGTGGTTTTTTACTTTTAAAACAGGTTTTTTAACAACTATACCTATTCTTATGCATTTGATGTTTTCTTTTTTTAAAATCGATTCAATGTTAAATTTTGATTGGATTACTAATCCTATTTTTTCAGAAAAAAATAGTTTTGATGTATCTTTTTCTTCCAAATAGTCTAAGTCTAAATCCATACCAATATTTAGGCTAGGAAAACACATTTCCATAAGTGTAGTTATTAATCCACCTGAGCTAATATCATGTCCCGAAGATATTTTTTTATCACAAATTAATTTTTGAATTATATTAAACACTTTCTTGAAATATAAATCATCTTTTATTGTTGGTGCTTTTTTACCTATTGATTTATGAATTTGTGCAAATGCAGATCCCCCTATATAAAAGTTATCATTAGACATATCGATGTAATATATATCTCCCCCGTTTTCATTTAAAACTGGAGATACAATTTTATTAATATCAGAACAATTTCCTGCTGCGGAAATAATTACAGTACCTGGGCACAAAACATCCATTTCATCATATTTTTGAGTCATTGATAATGAATCTTTTCCAGTGGGTATGTTAATTCCTAAATTAATTGCAAAAGTTGAGCATGCCTCAACTGCTCTGTAGAGTCTATCATCTTCACCTTTGTTTTTGCAAGGCCACATCCAATTTGCTGACAAAGACACACTTTCTAGTCCTTTTTCTAGAGGAGCCCAAATTATGTTTGTAAGTGATTTAGCGATTGAATTAATACTTCCAATTTTGGGATCGATTAATCCTGCAAGCGGGGAATGACCAACTGAAGTAGCAACTCCATTTTTCCCGTTATAGTCTAATGCCATTACCCCACAATTGCTTAATGGTAGTTGAAGTTCGCCAATACACTGCTGTTGAGCAACTTTTCCTGTAACACATCTGTCAACTTTGTTTGTAAGCCAATCTTTTGAGCCTACTGATTCAAGTTGAAATATTTTTTCAATATTTTCTTCAATTTTATTTTTGTCATACACTATTTGTTTAAAGGAAGCTTTTTTAGTCTCATCTTTAACCACAGTTTCTGGAGAATTGCCAATTAAGTCTCCTATCTTTAAATCCAAAGGGGTATGATTATTTTTTTTAGAGAAAAAAGAAAAATTATTGTCTCCGGTAACCTCTCCAACTACATAAAAAGGGGCTCTTTCTCTACTTGCAACTTTGGAAGCAAGTTCTATATCCTTTGAAGAAATTATAAGTCCCATTCTCTCTTGAGATTCATTTCCAATAATCTCCTTATATGAAAGTGTTGAGTCTCCGATTGGTAAATTATCAATATTTATTTTACCTCCACATTCTTCAAGTAATTCGGACAGACAATTAAGATGTCCTCCAGCACCATGATCATGAATAGAAACTATCGGGTTATTTGAGCTCTCAACCATTGATCTAATTGCATTGGAAACTCTTTTTTGCATTTCCGGATTTGATCTCTGAACCGCGTTTAGTTCAAGTTGAGTTTTAAATTTTCCAGTATCTGATGAAGATACTGCAGCTCCACCCATACCTATCCGATAATTGTCACCACCAATAATTACAACTTTATCACCTTTTTTAGGTTTAAATTTTTTTGACTGATCAGCTTTACCGAACCCAATACCTCCGGCTAGCATTATTACTTTGTCATATCCATAAAATATTTTATTCTCTTTATGCTCAAAAGTTAAAATAGATCCGTTTATTAAAGGTTGGCCAAATTTATTACCAAAATCAGAAGTACCATTTGAAGCTTTAGTTAAAATTTCCCTTGGGGACTGATAAAGCCATTTCCTGTTAAATGTTGAATTAAATAAATTTTTGTGTTGTAATCCTGTGTAAGAGGTCATATATACCGCACTACCAGAAAGAGGCAAGGAACCTCTTCCCCCAGCTAGTCTATCCCTAATTTCACCTCCACTTCCAGTTGCAGAACCGTTAAATGCTTCAACAGTTGTGGGGAAATTATGCGTTTCTGCCTTTATAGAAATTACTGATTTAAAGGATTTTTTTGTATAGTCACTTGGTAAGCTCCCTTTTATAGGAGCAAATTGTTCTATTTTAGGTCCTTCTATAAAAGCCACATTATCTTTATATGCAGAAACAATTGAATTAGGATTTATTTTAGATGTTTTTTTTATCATCTCAAATAAACTTAAGCTTTTAATCTTTTTATTTATCAAAAACTGCCCATTGAATATTTTATGTCTACAATGTTCAGAATTGACTTGTGAGAAACCGAAAACCTCAGAATCAGTTAATTCCCTTTTCATTTTTATAGATAGTTCTTCTAAATATTCTATTTCTTCTAGACTTAACGCTAGGCCTTCTTCATCATTGAAAAGATTAATATTGTTTATTTCCTTTATTTTTTCTGGAGCTGTCCTGTTTTCAAAAATCTTTTGATCAAGTTTTGGATATTCTGTAAATAGCATTGGATCAAAATTTTTATTATTCTGAAAACTAAAAAATTCTTCAATTCTCAAAATTTTTTCAATTCCCATTATTCTGGTAATTTCAACGGCATTTGTACTCCACGGTGAAACCATTGAAGATCTTGGACCGTAAAACCTTCCCTTAATTTCTAAGACTTCAATTTTACGCTCTTTATTAAATAACCAGTGAAGTTTATCTAAATCAAATATCTCGAGTTTAGAAGTTGATTGAACTACGTATACCTTTTTTTTCTCACTACCGAAAAATTCAATCATTCAATTTCGTTTACAATCAAAAATACATTTTATCTAATTTATTTTAGCTCCTGAAAAGAACTAATTATTTTTTTTTCTCTTACGTTTGTTCACATTTATTTATGAAATGTTTGCATTTCAACAAGTTGTTTATATTTCCCTTT
>JBELIL010000055.1:0-11602 GCA_042090925.1 Flavobacteriales bacterium | reverse complement strand
GAAGTGGATTTAATAAAGATGCTATATCACTTTCTATAAGTGGTGGAACAGCCAGTCTTACTGCTTCAGTGCCTGTTTCAATTGTTCAAAATGATGCTAGAAACTTCCTTATGGAATTACCATTATCAGGAGATGTATCTGGTCAGGAGTCTGTAACAATAAATATTTTAGCTAATTCCCTTTTTGATGTAGATGGAAATTCACTTGTTGTTACTCAGACAAATAATTCGGTTTTACTAAGAGATACTAAAAACCCAAATTTAATTTTAACGCATAATAAGCAAGGTCAATTTGTTCTTCTTAAAGGTGGGACTTCAGTTTCTTTCATGGCCGAATCAGACGAATTACTGTCGTCCAATCCAGTACTCTCTTTCTCTGGACTTACAAGTGTAACAATGACTCCAAATAATAATAGTACAAACACTTGGGGTTATCAGTGGACCACTCCACAAGATTTTAACGGGACGGTAACTGCAAGCGTGGAAGGAACTGATTTGAAAGGAAATCAATCTTTGAGATCAAATCAAACCGAAATTTATTACGCTATTGATAACATTGCTCCTTTTATCGAAAAAGTTAAATTAGTTAATGACTCACTAGTCAGGCTTGCTTTTAATGAAAAACCTGTTAAACTTGCCAATACAACAAATACCATTCTTGTACCCGAAACATTTTCTTTAAGCACATCGCAAGGATCTCTTACTCTTAGTAATTCAATCCCTACAACGGTAGCGCAAACAGATAATATAGTTGATATTGGATTTGGATTTACAGGCACCCCTTCAAAGGGTCAAACTCTTACAATAGTTAACGGAAAAAATATTTACGACATGGCTGGAAATGTGACTTTAGCACAAGTATCTAGTATAACTATTGAACTCAAAGTAGATTCAGATGGTGATGGAGTGAAAGACGAACTTGACAAATGTCCTGGTACACCTGCTGGTGAAAAAGTAGATGCAAGTGGATGTTCTCAAAGTCAGTTCGATGGAGACAATGACGGCGTACCGGATTATTTAGATCAGTGCCCAGGTACACCGTCGAATGAATCAGCGGATGCAAGTGGTTGTTCACCTAGTCAAAAAGATGATGATGAAGATGGTGTAACCAATGATAAAGATATTTGTCCTGGTACTCCTAAGGGAGAGAAAGTTGACGGATATGGATGTTCAAGAGAACAATCGGATCCAGATAGAGACGGTGTTCATGTTGCTGACGATTTGTGTCCCGACACACCAAAGGGAAGGATTGTTGACGATACAGGTTGTGCCATAAAAAACAATGACGAAGATTTCGATGGAGTTCCAAATGAAGATGATAGATGTCCTGATACAGCTCCGGGAGCTAAAGTTGACGATAAAGGATGTGCACTAAACCCAGACGATGAAGATTTAGATGGAGTTTTAAATGAATTTGATGAGTGCCCAGACACACCAATTGGCGTTTTAGTTGATGATAAAGGGTGTAGTAAAAAGCAAAGAAAAGAGTTAGAGGACTTGCTGGATGACGACGGAGATGGAGTTCCAAATCCGCTTGACAGATGTCCTGATACACCAGCAGGTACTATAGTAGACATTTCAGGGTGTTCACAAGTAAAAGTTGATCAGATTATAAGTACAGATTCGGACTTAGACGGGGTACCAAATGAAGATGATTTGTGTCCAGACACAGAAAGAGGAGTTCAGGTTGATGCGTTCGGTTGTAGAATTGATCAAAAGGATTCAGACTTCGATAAAGTTCCCGATGAAATTGATTTTTGTCCTAACACACCAATTGGAGAACCAGTTGACGTGAATGGATGTTCAAAAAGCCAAAAAATAAAAGACTTGGATTTAGATGGGGTTCCCAATGAAGAAGATAGGTGTCCTGATACTCCTTTTGGTGATCCTGTAAATCAATACGGGTGTTCTCCTAAACAAGTAAGTCAAGACAGGGATATGGACGGGGTTCCAGATGAGTTTGACCTTTGTCCTAAAACAAATCTTGAAGACCAGGTTGACGACACAGGTTGTGCTAAAGGTCAATTAGATGAGGATAAAGATGGAGTTATTAATGATCTTGATAGATGTCCTGATACTCCTGAAAAAGCTACTGTTGATGATTTTGGATGCGAACTAACTCAATTAATTAAGGATGATGATGAAGATGGGGTAAGAAATGAACTAGATTTGTGCCCTGGAACACCTCCTGGAGCATCTGTTGATAAAGACGGATGTACATTCAAAGCACCAAAAATATTTGCACATACTTTCAATCAAATTGAAAATAAACGTGATGATGATGTCTCAAATTTAAAGATCAAACTAGGTGAAATACTAGTAGAGGATACTAACAAACAAACCAATCCCTTAGAGAACGATGTTCAGCTAAGAATTGTGGATGGAGATGATTCTAAAATGTTTAGATTAGAGGGTAGAAATCTTTATTTGGTATCTGGTTTAGACTATGAAACAAATACATTCCATTCAGTTATCCTTGAGGCTACAAATAACTTGGGTATTAGTAGTCGAAGTGGTATTCTTTTAATGGTTGGTGACATACCAAATTCATTTACAAGATCAATCTTTAATATACTTGTATTCAATGTCGCAAACGAAGTAGCTGGTGCTAAAGTAGACCATAACAGATACTATAATCCAAAAGCAGCTAGAGGTGGCGTAGGAAGGTGGAAAATTAAAAAACAAATTTCTGGAGGAAACGACGCACACCTATTTGAAGTCAAAAGTAGAACAAAAGGTGGTGGTAAATCAGAAGATTCAAATGATTATCTTTCATTTATAAATCCACCCGATTTTGAAAATCCGCAAGATCACAACAGAGATGGTATCTATGAAGTTGAAGTTATAAATATTAACACGGCAGACGGAGAAGCAACTATGCCAATAGTTGTTACTCAAAGTAATATCGTTGTACCTGAAAATGATCCAACAGCAATTCAACTTCAAGCTGTTCCCGCTTCCGCTGCAGATGACTCAGATGGAGATGGTATAAGCGATATTCTTGACAATAGTCCTTTTGTTCCAAATCCGGACCAAGGTGATGAAGATGGTGATGGTGTCGGTGATGCTACAGATGATGCAGACCACGACGGAGTATGGAATCCTTATGATACCTGTGAAAATACACCCTATGATACTATTGTTGATGCAGAAGGATGTCCAATTTTCTATTTAGCTCCTAATAGCTTTACAGTAAATAAGTCTGAAAAGTGTGAGGACCAAAACTCAATTAGAATTGGATTTAATGACAACACATATCAATATAATATAAGCGTAAATGGAGTGGAACAAAATGATAAACCGATAATAGGTTCTTCTTGGGAAATGGATAACTTAATTTCGGGGAATTATCAAATTTGCATAACTGTTGAAGGAGAGTCTAAAGAGAGTTTTGAAAGATGTTATAATGTTAATGTCAATAATCTCAATCCATTAAACGTCTTTAGCAAAAGCCCAAGTTCATCCAAGACAATGAAATATACATTATC
This sequence comes from Flavobacteriales bacterium, assembly GCA_042090925.1. Taxonomy (GTDB): domain Bacteria; phylum Bacteroidota; class Bacteroidia; order Flavobacteriales; family Flavobacteriaceae; genus TMED96. Next base: position 8,115 of record JBELIL010000055.1, on the reverse strand, counting down.
TGGCTCTGGAAAATATATCGTAACGCACAACGGAAATACCTTTGAAACAAAAGATTCAGAAATTGAAATATTGATGGATAAAGGACTAAATAATGTTAAAATTACAACTGGTGTAGAATGTCAAGGTATTTTCGAAAAGAATTACTTTAATTCGGAATCTATTTTTGTAAGCCCCGTTCCATTTAATAATGAAATAAATGTGTTTGTTGGAGGAACAGATAGAAAAGTATTATTAGAGTTATTTAACGCAAATGGAAGACTTTTAATTTCTAAAACTTTTTCATTAGATGTAAATCTTAGAGATATAAATCTAGACACCTCAGGATTACCCCAGGGTAGTTATATTTTGAAAGTAAATGGCCAAACCGTTTCTGATTCTAAATTAATTATTAAAGAATGATGAGAATATTGAAAATTAAATATATACTGAAAATTTTGTTTTTATTATTGGTTTTGAATTGTTCAAAAGATGAAGTCGAAAATACGGGTAAACCAGGAATACCTAATCTTGTTTATCCTGAAAATAATACTCCTTGCTTAGATACCACTGTTATCAATGACAATCAAAGTTCAGTCACATTTAGATGGTCACTAACTAGGGATACAAATTCATATAGACTTTTTGTTGCGAATCTTTCCACAGACCAACTTCAACAATTCTCTTCAGAAAATCCTGAAGTAACAGCAACTCTAAATCACGGTGAGCCTTATTCTTGGAGAGTTAGAGCATATGGGCCAAAAGGTACTGCTCCCTCTGAGAGTGAAACTTGGAAGTTCTATCTTTCTGGCCCGGCAATAGATAATTATGCCCCATTCCCTCCAGAACTTACATATCCTATTTCTGGATCTACTGTCACTCCTATTAATAGTCTTATACCCCTACAGTGGAATTGTAGTGATGTTGACAATGACTTATCTTCTTACGAAGTATATCTTGATAAATCAGACGGATCAACCTTAATTAAAACTCTTAATCACGAAAGTGAAACCACTATTCTAGAAACAGAGGTTGAGGCTGGTTTTGTTTATTATTGGAAAGTTATAGCTAAAGATTTACAGGGAAATGAAAGTGATTCAGGAGTATATTCCTTCAGGACAAATTGATTATTTTCTTATAAATATAATCTCCTAAATATTTTATAAAAACACCTAAAAGTATACCCTCGACTAAACCAATAAATAAAGTAATTGCCATCGTTACAAATATGTATGATAGCTCAATTTTATCTTCTCTCCATAGTTTAAACATAAGGTTAAAGTCAAAAAGAAAGTATACTGAGTAGATTATCAGGGCTGCTATTACAGATTGAGGAAAATAATAAACAACGGGTGTCAAATACAAAATTGTAAATAAAATTATAATGGAAGATACAATACCAGTAATTTGTGTTTTACCACCTATTTTGTAAGCAAGTATCGTCCTATTAAAACTACCTGCTGAAAGCATTGATCCAAAAAATGAACTGATAATTTTAGCTAATCCCAAGGACATGTATTCCCTGTCTAACTTAATTTTTTTTGGCTGATAAGGTTCTAATTTAATGGCCATTATTGAGCTGCCAATTGAAGTAATAATTGCAAGTCCGAGTGCCCCAGGAAAATATTTTAATGCGTTGATACTGAAAGTTGGAAAAATAAATTCTGGTAAGCCGCTTGGAACTTCACCAATTAACAATAGCCCGTATTTTTCAAAATCAAATAAATAGGATAAAATTCCAGTAACTAATACTAGAAAAATAGAAGTTGGAAATCTTGGCAAAAATATTGCAAATAGGAAAAGAAAAATAATTGAAATTAAAAATAACAATGTGGTATTTAATTTCAATTCGTGTAAATGAGTTAACAAATAGGGTATTTTTTTTAGTCCATGAACAGGGAATTCAACTCCAAATGCAGTGGTAAATTGAGAAATGATAATAATAATTGCTGCGGCCTGAATAAATCCTGAAATTATTGACATTGGAATATGTCTTAAAAATTTACCAAAGCCAAAAACTCCAAATAGAAATTGAATAACACCAACCATAATCCCTAGAATTACAAGATCATTAATATATTCAGTTGTAAAAGGCTTAACGTTATTTGACAATACATCAAAAATAAAAATTGATACTATAGAGACTGGTCCAACATTTAAATAATTAGAACTTGATAAAAATCCATAAATAAATAAAGGAATAAACGATCCATATAAACCATAAATTGGTGGTATCCCTGCTAACATAGCAAATGCCATTGCCTGTGGAATTGTTACAATACCTACAGTTATACCTGCTAATAAATCGTCTAGAAAAAAATATTTTTTTGGAAAATTAAAAATTGTCTTTAGCATTTAATACAAGTTACAAATTGACTTTATAACTGATGATATTTTTTACAGTCTAACTAACCATTTGATATTAACAAAATATTTTAATAAGTTAATAACTAGGTTCAAAATCAATGATGAAATTTCGTTAATAAAAACTATTTTTTTTAGGTTTGTTTTAAATACTTTTTGGCAAATGGAAAATGTTAAATGCTTGATTATTGGAAGTGGACCAGCAGGATATACTGCAGCAATTTATGCAGCTAGGGCCGATTTAAATCCTGTTGTCTTCACAGGTATGGAACCAGGTGGACAATTAACTACTACAACAGATGTGGATAACTTCCCTGGATATCCAAATGGAATTGAAGGCCCAATTATGATGGAAGAGTTACAAAAACAGGCTGAAAGATTTGGTACAGATGTAAGAATAGGTCAGGTGACTAAAGTAGAATTAAATTCCAAAAAAGGCAGAATGCATATTGTAACAATTGACGAAAATAAAACTCTATATGCGAAAACAATTATTATTTCAACTGGGGCAAGTGCAAAATATCTTGGACTACCGAGTGAACAACGACTGATAGGAGGTGGAGTGTCTGCTTGTGCAGTTTGTGATGGTTTTTTTTACAAAAATCAAGAGGTTGCTATTGTAGGTGGTGGTGATACAGCTGCTGAAGAAGCTACTTACCTGGCAAATATCTGTTCCAAAGTAACAATGATTGTTAGAAGGAATGTAATGAGAGCTTCAAAAGCCATGCAACATAGAGTCAATAATACAAAAAATATCGAGATACTATATGAATCTGAAGTTTCTGAAGTTATAGGTGATAAGGTTGTTGAAGGTATTGAGGTGATACTTAACAAAACAGAAGAAAAAAAGAAAATTCTCATTTCGGGACTATTTATTGCAATAGGACACAAACCTAACACCGATATCTTTCGTGGTCAACTCAAAATGGATGACCTAGGTTATATAATTACGAAGGGAAAGTCTACTAAAACAGACAAACCGGGTGTATTTGCCTCTGGTGATGTCCAAGATAAAGAATACAGACAAGCTATTACTGCTGCGGGAACAGGATGTATGGCGGCCCTTGACGCAGAGAGATACATTGGGGCTCTTTAATTAATCTTTTTTTAACTTAGAAAGTATTACAGATTCAATTCGAGAGATTTTAAAAATAGCTTGTGTTCCTTCATTCATATTTTTTAAAACAAATTCTTCTTTTTTAAGTTCTTCCTCACCCAATAAAACAACATATTCAATTTTTTTACTGTTTGCATATGACAATTGTTTTTTTAGTTTAGAATCATCTGGATAAAACTCTGACTTAACACCTTTAGATCTTAATTTTTTTAAAATTGAATTGCAAATTAAAGCAGTCTTAAATCCAAAATTAGCAATCAAAACCTCTATACGATTATCTAAATCTTTTGGAAATAGTTTAAATTTCTGTAACACCATCATAACCCTTTCGAATCCAAGAGAAATACCGACACCACTAAGATTTTTTCTGCCAAAATTTGATGTTAAATTATCATATCTACCACCACCACCTATGGAGCCTATATCGGGAAAGTTTGGGAGAGTTAGTTCAAATATTGTACCTGTATAATAACTTAAGCCTCTTGCAAGTGATAGATCAAAATTTAAATCTATTGATTCTAAACCTCCACATTCTTCGATATTATCAATAATGAATTTTTGTTCGTTAAGACCCTCTAAACTTATTTTAGATTCTTGAAAAACCTTTCTAATTTTTTCTAATTTAGATTTATTTGTTCCTTCCAACAGCATAAATTCTTTTATTATTTGAATTTTATCTTTAGAAAAATTATGCTTTATCAACTCCTGTATTACACCCTCAATTTTTATTTTATCTAATTTGTCAAGAATTATTGTAAAATCATTAAATCTATTTTCAAAACCAAGAAGTTTCGAAAAACTATACAATATTTTTCTATTGTTTATTCTAAGTGAAACTCCCTTCAATCCTAAATCCTTGATTATTTTATCATAAAGCATGCAAAGTTCAATTTCTTGCCATAGTGAATCACTTCCAATTATATCGGCATCACATTGAAGAAACTCTTGAAATCTTCCGTATTGTGGCCTATCAGCTCTCCAGACTGTTTGAACTTGATACCTTTTAAAAGGAAAAGTTATTTCATTTTGGTGCTGAACAACATACCTGGAAAATGGAACTGTTAAATCGTAACGAAGTGCTTTTTCAGAAATAGAATTAGCAAACTTGGAATAATTTTGTTTGGTAAATGAGTCTAAATCTGCTTTTGACAGTTTGTCACCATTTGATAATATTTTGAAAATTAATTGTTCGCCATCATTTCCATATTTACCTCCTATAACCTCTAGCTTTTCAAAAGAAGGCGTTTCAATAGGTTCAAATCCAAATAATCCAAAGTTTAATTTAATTTTTTCTTTTAAAAAATTTCTCAAACAGACCTCTGAAGGAGTAAAATCTCTAGTACCTTTTGGAATAGATGGTTTCATATTTATATCACATACAAATATGCAAATTTTAGTATGCTTTAAAGAAATTAAATTGAATAATTGTATACAAAAATGAAGTTACTGAATTACTTGTCTGACTTTTTTTTCGCTTCAGCTGTAATCTCAAAAGGATATTTAATAACAACATCTCTGTGTAGTCTTAATGTGGCCTCATAAGAGCCCAATCTTCTTATATTTCTTCCTGGAATAATAATATATTTTTTATCTAAGTCCTTACCTTTTTTAGATAAAGCATCTGATAAATTTTTGGAATTTATTGACCCAAAAAGTTTATCGCCTTCTCCTACTTTTGCAGATATTTTTAAATCAATTTTTGAGAGGGCGTTAGCTAATTTTTGGGCTTCATTGACTAATTTTTCATTTTTTTTGGATTGTTGTTTTAAATTTTCTGCAAGAATTTTTTTAGTAGAATTTGTAGCCAAAACAGCTTTTCCTTTGGGTATTAAAAAGTTTCTCCCAAAACCATTTTTCACAACTACAACCTCATCCTTGAATCCTAAATTATCGACATCCTCTTTTAATATTAATTCCATAAAATTATTTTAACATATCTACAACATACGGCATTATCGCTATATGTCTAGCTCTTTTTATAGCCTTAGAAACTTTTCTTTGATACTTTAAAGAAGTTCCTGTCAAGCGCCTAGGCAACAATTTACCTTGCTCATTAACGAAATTAATCAGAAAATCTGAATCTTTATAATCAATATATTTTATACCTGACCTTTTAAATCTACAATATTTTTTTTTGGTGGTTGTGGAGATATTTAAGGGAGTCAAATATCTTATTTCTCCTTCCTTACGACCTTTGTTTTGTTCTTCAATTGTTGACATTTTCTAGGACTTTACTTTAGACTTTAACTTTTTTACTCTTTTTTTTGCCCATTCAATGGCAAATTTATCAAGTTTAACAGTAAGATAACGCATAATTCTCTCATCTCTTCTAAATTCTACTTCAAGAGAATCAATAACACCAGGATCTACAGTAAATTCAAATAAATGATAAAAACCACTTTTTTTATTTTGAATAGGATAAGCAAGTTTTTTCAATCCCCAATTTTCCTTGTTGATAAACTTTGCTCCTTTATCATTGAGAAATGATTCGAACTTTTTTACTGCTTCCTTTATCTGATCTTCAGATAAAACGGGATTTAAGATGAAAACAGCTTCATATTGATTCATAGATTAACTTTTGGTCTGCAAAAATAAGTTAAATTCAATGATTAGACAAAATAATATCTCTTTTATGCTAAATAAAAATTAAAATTAATTTGGATCTATATCTACGTTGAGTTTAACAACTCTAAATTTTGCAATAGATTCAAAGGATTCAATTGATTTCATTAAATGTCTCTTTATTTTATTTCTAACATTTGTATTTGGATATTTGATTAGAACTTCTTTTATAAATTCATTTTTTATTCTTGATACATGAGGATCAAATGGACCATAAATTGGATAAATTAAGCCATTACTTAACGATTGAAAAAGCCAATTACTAGCTGTTTTAAGTGTTTCTGAATCTCTTGACTTCATTATAATTTTTATTAGTCGGTAGTATGGAGGATAGTTGAATTTACTTCTTTCAGTAATTTCTTGTTTATAAAAGCCATCGTGATTTTGTTTTTTTATGAACTCAAAAATTTTATTATCAGATGAAAATGTTTGTATTATAACCGATCCCTTAATTGAAGATCTACCCGCTCTTCCAGATACTTGTGTTAAAGTCTGAAAAGCTTTCTCATTTGCTCTAAAATTTGGAAAAAACAACATGTTATCTGCATTTATAACTCCAACCAATCCAATATTTTTAAAATCCAAACCTTTGGTTACCATCTGGGTTCCTATTAAAATATCAATTTGATGATTTTCGAATTTTTCAAAAATTTTATCAACTGAATATTTTCCTCGTGTTGTATCCCAATCCATTCTATCTACCTTAGCATTTGGGAAAAATGATTTAATTTGTTCCTCAATTTGTTGAGTACCGTAACCTTTCATATCAATTTTTATACTGTTACACTTTAAACATTTTTTTTGGTTTTTTTCACTGAATCCACAATAATGACATTTTAAGGAGTTGCTATACTGGTGAAAAGTTAAGGAGACATCACAGTTACGACATTTGGGAATATATCCGCAAGTCAAACACTCGATGATAGGTGCATATCCCCTTCTGTTTTGAAATAATAGAATTTGTTGATCTAAAGCTAATTTGTTTTTTATCGCATCATAAAGTTCTGGAGTGAATAACCCTATCATTTTATCTGCCTTATAGTAGATTTTCATATCTATGCACTTTATTTCTGGCGGATCTGATGTCCCATATTTATCTGTAAGTTTTACATAGCCATATTTTTTGTTTAAGGCATTAAATTTAGATTCTAGTGATGGTGTAGCAGAACCTAAAATCAACTTTGCATTATGTATTTTGGATAGTTTGATCGCAGAATCCCTTGCATTATATCTTGGTGCGGGATTGTCCTGTTTGAATGAAGAATCGTGCTCCTCATCTACAACAACTAATTTTAGATTTTTAAAAGGCAGAAATATAGAAGATCTAGCACCCACAATAATCCTAGCCTTTTCATTATTTTTAATAACATTATTCCACACCTCAAATCTTTCCTGATTTGAAAATTTTGAATGATAAACAGATAAATATTTACCAAAAACTTTTTTTAACCTACTGACCATTTGAATGGTTAAAGATATTTCTGGCATTATGAATAAAATTTGACATCCTCTTTTTAAATACATATTTATCAAATGAGAATATATTTCCGTTTTACCTGATGAGGTCACACCTTCGAATAAAACAATTGAATTTTGTTTCCATATTCTCAAAATTTTTTCTTTAGACAGAAGTTGAGCCTCAGACAAATTTGATAACTCAAGAGTGACATTGGAGTTCAATTTAAATCTATCTTCGTGAACAATTTTTTCTGTTAAAATTTCAAGACTTATCATTTTTTTTAACAACGAACCGTTCAGTTTGCATTTATTTTTCAAAAAACTGTATTCTACCCATTCATTGTCAGAATTATTTTTTAATATAAATTCAATTATTTTTCTTTTTCTTGGAGAATTTTTAAACTCTTCTTTAAGGCTATTCTTATTTTTTGATTTTTTATACTTCTTATCTAATTTTAAATGTTTTGTAAGTTTTGGCTTATATTTTTCTTTTATTGATTCAACTGAATTTACATAGCCTTTTTCAATGAGTTTATTAATTATCGGGAAAATATTTTTTTTATTCAATATTAACCTC
>JBELIL010000054.1:8715-11704 GCA_042090925.1 Flavobacteriales bacterium | reverse complement strand
GACACAAAGTGCTGAATTTTTCCTATTATTTGAGTTTTACAATTATTTTCATCTTTACAATAATGTTGTGCCTCACCTAACCTTTTTTCTAGTTTTGAATTACAATCGGGGCAATTCTCTATAAATTTTATAAGATTGTGCAAGCTTCCCCTTCTTAATTTATCGAATCCAACAATCTTTGGAATGATTTCCCCTCCTTTTTCAACATACACATAATCACCTATTCTAAGACCTAGTTTTTCAATTTGATCTGAATTATGTAAAGATGCTCTTTTAACAACTGTACCCGAAAGACTAATAGGATCCAAATTTGCAACAGGTGTTACAGCTCCAGTTCTACCAACTTGATATGCAACAGATACTAATCTTGTACTTTGTCTTTCTGCTTTATATTTATAAGAAATAGCCCATCTGGGAACTTTTGCTGTAAAATCTAATTCATTTTGAACCTTAATTGAATTAACTTTAATTACAATACCATCTATTTCATAGGGTAAATCATCCTTCTTTTTCTCCCAAAAATCAATAAAATTAAAAATTTTGCCTATTGAATTTACTCTTTTCATACTTTCAGGTATAAAGAATCCCCATTGTCTTGATTTTTCTAACAACTCTGAATGAAATAGACTTGTATTTTCTCCAACTACTGAATAAAAAAAACACTTTAATTTTCTTGATGCAACTTCTTTACTATCTTGAAGCTTTAACGAACCTGAAGCGGTATTTCTTGGATTTCTAAATAGTGGTAGCCCTTTTTCTCTTCTTTCATCGTTTAGAATGTTAAAACTATGAATTGGTAAAATAACTTCTCCTCTAATCTCAAATTTTTCAGGGTATGTTCCATTTAAAATTAGAGGGATGTTTTTGATCGTTTTAATATTTGATGTTACATCGTCACCTTTAATTCCATCTCCTCTGGTTAGTGCTCTTAATAATTTACCATTTTCATAACATAAATTAATAGAAGCACCATCAAATTTTAATTCACAATTAAAGTCATTTATTTTATGACCGTAATTTTTCTCTATTCTTTTAATCCATTCTTTAATTTCATCTTTCGAATAAGTATTTGACAAAGAATACATTGGATAATCATGATTGAAACTTTGAAATTTTTTTGTGACTTCTCCTCCTACCCTTACTGTGGGTGAATTCTCATCATAAAACTGAGGGTATTGTCTTTCTAATTTCTCTAGTTGTTTCAAGAGTATATCAAATTCGAAATCAGAAATTAGACTTTCATCTTTGTTATAATATGAGTTATTATATCTATGTAATTTATTTCTTAAAATTTTAATACGTTCTTCTGGACTCATTTTTGAAACTTAATATATCTATTTCTTTTAAAAATATCTTTTTTCAATTCGTAATTAGAAAATTGATATTTCTTTGAAAGGGATATTAATAGATTTTTAAATTTAGGATTTATTTCAAAATATATAAGGCCCCCTGCTTTCAATTTTGTTTTTGAAATATCAAATATCCTCTCATAAAAGATCAAAGGATTTTTATCTGAAACAAAAATCGATTTTTCTGGTTCAAAATTTAAGACATTTGGTTTCATGAATTTTTTTTGACTTTCTACTACATACGGGGGATTAGATATTATAATATCAATTTCATCATATTTTTCCCATGAAAAAATATCAGCATGTACATAATTAATATTCACCGAATATCTTGATGAATTACGCTTAGCCAATCCGATAGCTTTTTTGCTATTTTCCAATGCAAAAACATCCCATTTTTTTCGTTTCATTTTGACAGTTACAGCAATACAGCCACTTCCAGAACAAAAATCAATAGCGGTTTTTTTTAACTCCTTATTATCACTTAAAATCCAGTCCACTAGACCTTCTGTCTCGACCCTAGGTATTAAAACACTGTTGTTAACATAAAATTTATAACCATAAAATTTTGTTTCTCCTTTAATGTATTGAAAAGGTTTACCCTTCTTTAATTCATTAGTAAACTTATTTATTTTTTCTAATTCAATATTGGTTAATTTATAGTCGGGTTTTAAATAAAATTTAGTTATGTCAAAAGAGAGTAATTCTTCTAAAATAATTTTAAACAACGAGGAAACCTCCTGAGCTGTATATAATTCAGTTAAATCGGAACGAAACTTAGAATTAAATTCACCTATTGTCATTTTAATTTTTTAATTAACCAGACATTGCAAGAAGTATGACCTGTATTTCCAATGGGACCTTCAATATATGAAAATCCCTTTTTGAGATACAGTTTTTGCGCTTCTTTCATGTATGGAAGAGTTTCAATATAACAATATTTATATTTATTATCTAATGCAAAAACCAAACACTTTTCAATCATTTGATCACCTAATCCTTTACCCCTAATTGAAGGAAGGAAATACATTTTTTGTAATTCACAAATATTATAATTGGCCTCATTTAAATGAGATATTCCAGCTCCTCCATAAATTTTTCCATTATTCTCAACTACGTAATAAGTCGATCTTTTTTTATTATAATTTTCAAACATAAAATCAAGTTCTGGATCAGAATAGGCTGTTCCTTTTTTTGGAACTCCGATTTCAATTAAAACTTCTCGTATTACATTACTGAGATTTAAATTATCGTCTATAGTAATTTGTCTTATTGTAAACATTAATTATTTTAAAAAATTATCTTTGTTTTAAAGCTAAAAATAACGATTGAAAAATCATAAAAAATATATGCAAAGATGCTTTAATTTGGCACTCAAAAGCTTGGGGTATACTTATCCAAACCCTGTTGTTGGATGTGTTATAGTTAAAGATGAAAAAATAATTTCAGAGGGTTGGCACAAAAAAGCTGGCGAGGAACATGCTGAAGCAATAGCAATTAAAAAAATAAAAGAAAAAGATAAATTGAAAAAATCCACTCTCTATGTAAACTTAGAACCTTGCAATCATAAAGGTAAAACACCTCCTTGTACAGATCTAATTATCAAGAGCGGAATTCAAAATGTTGTTATTGGTTGTCTT
>JBELIL010000054.1:0-8705 GCA_042090925.1 Flavobacteriales bacterium | reverse complement strand
GGTTGGAGTGTGTGAAAATCAAGCTGTGGAACTAAATAAAAGATTTTTTTGTTATCATGAAAAAAAAAGACCTTATATCATTTTAAAATGGGCAGAGTCAAAAGATGGTTTTATTGGGCATGAAAAAAAAAATAATAATAGAGCTAAGGTGAAATATTTAACTAAAATGAAAGATAGAATTTTAGTTCACAGGTGGAGAAAAGAAGAAGAAAGTATTCTTATAGGAGTTCAAACTTTAATTGATGATAATCCGAAACTAACAAATAGACATACTCAAGGAAGAAGTCCCATTAAAATATTATTCGACCCAAATAATCGTGGAGATAAAAATTCTGATTTTTTTAAATCAAATGATTTCTTGCATGTTACGAATAAAAAATTGAAAATTAAAAAAAATAATAAAAATCAGTTTTTAAAAAAAGCATTAAAATTTTTATTTGACTACAGAATTTCATCAATCCTTGTTGAGGGTGGGAGTTTTACAATTCAAGAATTTATAAACCAAAAAATTTTTGATGAGATTAGAATTTTCAAAACTAATAATAAATTAAATTCAGGAACAATAGCGCCTATACTGCCAAAAAATATTGAAGAAAAAAAAGTAAAAATTTATAATTCATAATTTTTTTTAAATTCTAAAATTAACTTATCAGGAGGTCTAACTGGTTTATAATTTTTTGAATTTAAAAATGCAAGATGAACTTTTCCAAAACAAACTTTTTTGTGTTCAATATTTTCAATCTCATAATTTAGTTTTAGTCTTGACATAGGCAATTCCTCAATTGCAACCTTGACAATAAAAGAATCATCAAATTTTAATGGTAATAAATATTTTGTTTCTGAATAAACTACTGGTAAAAAAATACCATTTTCTTCCATTTTTTTATATGAGATCCCAAGTTTTGCAAGCCATTCTAACCTAGCAACTTCAAAATATTTTAGGTAATTGCTATGGTGAACAAAACCCATTTGGTCAGTTTCACAATACCTTACTTTCAAAGAAGACGTTTCAAAATGGAATTTCAAAATAGTTAAATTTGATAGGCCTTTAATTTCCAAAAAAAATAAATGAAAATCAATACCAAAACTTGTTTTTTTTTATTTTTTTTTTCAGCATATTTGGTTTATCAAACTTGAAAAAACCAAAACGTTATTAAAAAGAAAGTTATATAGTAATTTAAATGCCTAAAACCGTTGAGTCTTCTTGGAATAATTGTCTATCTTTTATAAAAGACAATATTCAGCCACAAGCATATAAAACATGGTTTGAACCAATCAAACCCTTAAAATTAAATGAGAATGCATTAAGTATTCAAGTTCCAAGTAAGTTTTTCTACGAATGGTTAGAAGAACACTACATCAAGCTTTTAAAAATTGCTCTAACAAAAGAATTGGGTGAATCCGCTCGTCTTGTCTACGTAATTAAAATGGAAAATACTTATGGAAATAAAAAACCGTTCACTGAAAGCATTCCAAGTAACCAACAAGAGAATTTTCAATCTCAGCAAGTAGATGCACCGTTAAATAGTCTTAATGGTCAACTAAAGAATCCTTTTGTTATCCCAGGGATTAGAAATTTAAATATCGAATCCCAATTAAACCCTAATTATAATTTTCATAATTTTTTAGAAGGTGATTCTAATAGACTAGCTAGATCTGCTGGAATTGCCGTTGCCAACAAACCTGGAGGCACTTCATTTAACCCATTGTTGATTTTTGGGAATGTTGGTTTAGGAAAAACTCATTTAGCTCACGCAATAGGTGTTAAGATCAAAGAAAAATTTCCTGATAAAACTGTTCTTTACATTTCTGCAGAAAAGTTCACACAACAATATATAGAGTCAGTAAAAAAAAATACAAGAAATGATTTCATTCATTTCTACCAAATTATAGATATATTAATAATAGACGACGTTCAGTTTTTATCTGGTAAGTCAGGGACCCAAGATGTATTCTTTCACATTTTTAATCATCTTCACCAAAATGGTAAGCAAGTAATCATTACATCAGACAAAGCTCCAGTTGACATGCAAGATATCGAACAGAGACTCTTATCAAGATTTAAATGGGGATTGTCCGCTGAATTACAGCAACCAAATTATGAAACAAGATTTTCCATTCTCAAAAATAAGTTATACAGAGACGGCGTAGTTATTGACGATAATATAGTTGATTACATAGCAAAAAACATTAAGAGTAATATTCGAGAATTGGAAGGTGCTATAATTTCTTTAATAGCTCAATCTTCATTTAATAAACTTGAAGTTACAATTGAATTAGCAAAAGAGATTGTAGATAAGTTTGTAAAAAATACAAAAAGAGAGGTTAGTATTGATTATATTCAAAAGGTGGTTTCTGAGTATTTCCAAATGGACGTTGAAACTCTTCAGTCAAAAACTAGAAAGAGACACATTGTCCAGGCAAGACAGTTAGCTATGTATTTTGCAAAAAAATTCACTAAAGCCTCACTGGCAAGCATAGGTAGTCAAATTGGTAAAAGAGACCATGCTACTGTTTTACATGCTTGTAAAACAGTTGATAATTTATCTTTTACAGATAAGCAATTCAAAAAATATGTCGAAGATTTAAATAAAAAATTAACTCTTTGATATGCACAGACCGGGAAATGTTCTTATGGTTTGTCTAGGAAATATTTGCCGGTCACCTTTAGCTGAAGGCGTTTTTGAGAACATTTCTAAAAAGTATAATATTAAAGTAGATTCTGCCGGGGTTGGAAACTATCATAATGGCCATCCACCCGATAAAAGAAGTATTTATGTTGCGCAAAAAAACGGAATCGATATTAGCAAGCAAAAAGCGAGGCAAATTCAAATAGAAGATTTTAAAAATTTTGAATACGTTTTTGTAATGGACAAACAAAACTTATCTGATGTTAATGAACTTATCTCAAATCATAAAATAAATTCTTTAATACAACTTTTAAACGACCCATTTGAGGTAGAAGATCCTTATTATGGTGACAATAAGAGCTTCGAAATCGTTTACAATAAAATATATCAAGGTTGTAAAAGAGTATTAGATAATTGGAAATAAAAAAGCCAACCCTTTATATTATTCCAAGTTTTATTGGAAGTAATGAAAGCTTAGAGCACATATCTACTTACAATCTAAAAATTATAAATGAAATAAAATACTTTATAGTAGAGAGCGAAAAAAAATCGAGAAGATTTATAAAAAAAATTTTACCTGAAAATAATCAAGATGACTTATTTTTTTTTCAAATTAAAAAAAATAAAAACTATTTAAATAATGAAAAATATTTAAACCCACTAAAAAAAGGAGAAAATATGGGGCTAATGTCAGATTCAGGAAATCCTGTTGTAGCAGATCCTGGTGCATCAATTATAAACACAGCACATATTTTAAAAGTTAAAGTCAAACCTTTGGTCGGTCCGTCCTCGATTTTACTTGGATTAATCTCATCTGGAATGAATGGTCAAAGATTTACATTTAATGGATATCTTCCAATAAATTCAAGAGAAAGAATTAAAAAGTTAAAATATTTAGAGAAAAAATGTTTAAAAAATGATGAGACTCAAATTTTTATTGAGACCCCATATAGAAACAATCAACTTCTAGCTTTGATAAAAAAAGTACTATCTCTTAACACTCAACTTTCAGTAGCCTCCTGCTTGGACTCAAAAGAAGAAAAAATTATTAGCTTATCAATTCGTGAATGGAAAAAGGAAAAAATAGATCTCGATAAAAAACCAACTGTGTTTTTAGTAGCTATTCAATAGTGTTTTAATATTATTTTTTTCTTAACCAATTCAAATAGATTCTTCTATAATAATTATGCTCTTTCAAGTTTTTTGAAAATGAGTGATATCCTGGCTTATTTGGATTTGCAACAAAATACAAATAGTTATGTTTTCTATAATTTAATACTGCATCAATTGAAGATATATCAGGCATACAAATTGGTCCTGGTGGTAAACCGAAATATCTGTATGTATTATACTCAGAATCTAAATTTAGATCTCTAAAAAACACTCTTTTAATAATCTTTTTAAAATTTTTCTCTTTTTGCTTTATTGAATAAATAACAGTAGGGTCTGCTTGAAGTTTAATATTTTTATATAATCGATTTATATATACTCCTGCAATGACAGGTCTTTCTTCACTTATAGAAGACTCTTTATTAACTATTGAAGCCAGAATACTTACTTGTATAGGTGTTAAGTCAATTTCCTTAGCCTTAGATAGTCTTTTCTTATCCCAAAATTTTAAGTATTCTTTATACATTCTTTTTTGAAAGTTTGCTGAGCTTGTATTCCAAAACAATTCATATGAATTTGGGATGTACATTGAAAGTGCATTATTGGAATTGAAACCATTTTCCTTTAGAAATTCTCCATTTAAAAGTTGATTAATTAGGTTTAAGCTGTCTACTTCTAATTGTTTAGATATAACTGATGCTAAATTTTCAATTCTTTCCAGGTTATTAAAAGTAAGTTTAATTGGAATGTTGTTGACTCTTAGATTATTTATGAGTTGATTGTTGCTCATTGATTTTTCAACTATATATCTGCCAGGCTTTATGTTTTTGTCAAATTTTTTGAGCTTAGATGCAAGTTTAAAACTTGTTTTTGATTTAAGGTGAGGACTTATGTCTTCTAAAAATTCACTAAAAGAGGTATTTTTTTTAATATAAAGCTCTAATTGTTTATTATCAACTGAAATGTTAGGTAAGTGGAAAAGCCAACAAAAATTAATAATTAAAATCGTTGAAAAAAGAGATAAAAAGATAATTTTTTTCTTGTTACTCACTAATCAAAATTTTCTGAAACGATACTTCATCTGTATATTTACCATTAATATAATTCCAATCTTTCTTAATTCCAATCTCTATGTACCCTAGCTTATTAAATAAATCCAAACTAATTTTATTATCTATCCCGACATTGACATATAACTGATGAATCTGTAGATCTTTTTTTGAAATATCTTCAATTAATTTAATTGATTCTAAAGCATAACCCTTTTTTCTATATTTTTTATCTATAACTATTCCAATCCCTGCACGGTGACTAACAGGGTCAAAATCAAATAAATCTATCAATCCAATAGGATGTTTATTTTCAAGACTTATAACAAAACGAAACTGTTTTTCTGAAAAAATATCAAGATTTGATTCCTTAACATATTTTTCAAGATAATATTTTGAAAATGGTAATATTGTATGAGATATTTTCCACAACTTTCTATTGTTCTCAATTTCAAACAAAAATTCCAAATCATCTAGTTCAAGAGCCCTAAGATTAATTTTAGTAATCATTAGTATACTCCTTTAAAAACAAATCTTGTTGGACCTTCGAGACAAATATTTTTATACCCTGTTTCGCTTACTTCAAAAGAAATAATCAATTCACCCCCCCTAGTTTGAATTGTTATTTCACTTTTTGTTGTTAAACCCATTGCGTGAACGGCTATTGCAACAGCTGTAGCCCCTGTTCCACATGAAAGGGTTTCGTCTTCAACTCCACGTTCATATGTTCTAATTTCAAATTTTTTATCATTTATTTTATTAAAAAAATTAACGTTTGTTCCATTAGGGGAGTACCTGCTTGAAAAACGAATTGATGAGCCAAGTTTTTTTACAGATATTTTATTTAAATCTTCAATCATTTCAATATGATGGGGAGAACCTGAATTTAAATAGGCCTTATTATCAAATAAAAAAACATCATCAATATTTTTCATTTTTAAGGATACTAAATTTCTATTTGAAATTGTCGCTATATAGATTCCTTCAGATGTTTCAATTTTAGCTGTTTTTTCTATAATCCCTAAACTTAAAGTAAAAGAAAAAAGACATCTAGTTCCATTACCACACAATGAACTAGATTGTCCATCTGAATTATAGTAGATCATTTTAAAATCTGCAATTTTAGAATTTTTTAAAATAATTAATCCATCGGATCCTACTCCAAAATTTCTAGTGCAAATTTTTTTTATTTTATCTGAATTTAAATCATATAATTTGTTTCTATTATCTATCAACACAAAATCATTACCTCCTGATTCGTATTTCTCAAATTTTATTTTCATTGAAGTTTAATATTTTTATTGTTAAAATGGAGTTAAATGAAAAGTTGTAAACTTGACACGAAGGTATTATTTATAAAATTTGTAAAAAAAAAATATTTGATGAAAACATACTTTAAATTTTGGTTTGCTTTATTAACTTTTTTTTCATGCACAAATGAAAAGAATTCAATAGATGTTTTTAATGAATTAAATCCTCGTCAAGTAAGTTATACTAATCCTTTAAGTAGAGTTTTTACTCAACCTGTTGATTTCGTTGAGGCTGCTGAAAAAAGTATTGATGCTGTTGTTCATGTAAAAAACACCTCGATTGTTTCAGATGACTTTTCTTATTTGGATTATTTTTATGGAAGAAATAGAAATCCTCAAAATAGAATTGGGACTGGGTCAGGGGTAATTGTATCACCCGATGGTTTTATAATAACAAATAACCATGTTATTGAGGATGCAACTAAAATCGAAGTGACAACCAATGATAATATAAGATATGAAGCAAATCTTGTTGGAACTGATCCTTATACTGACATAGCTGTATTAAAAATTCAGACCCAAAAACCTCTTCCTTACCTATATTTTGGCAATTCAGATAATACAAAAATTGGTGAATGGGTTTTAGCTATTGGAAACCCATTCAACTTAAATTCTACGGTCACAGCTGGAATCATTAGTGCCAAATCAAGAGATTTGAATAAATTAGATAGAAGAAATCAGTCTTTTATTCAAACAGATGCAGCTGTAAACCAAGGTAACAGTGGAGGTGCATTAGTAAATTTAAACGGTGAATTAATAGGTATTAATACTGCAATTACAACTATTTCAGGAGGTTTTGAAGGTTATTCTTTTGCAGTTCCAAGCAATATAGCGAGAAAAGTTTTCGAAGATATTATCGAATTTGGAACTAATCAAAAAGGAATGCTAGGAGTCCAGGGGTTTGCAATTTCTCCTGAATTTGAAAAATTCATAAACGAAAATAATATAAAACAGACTGAAGGTTTTTATGTAAGTAATGTGTTAGAAAATATGGGTGCATATAATGCTGGAATAAATGAAGGGGATATTTTAATATCTGTAGATAACATTAAAATAAAAAAGTTTTCTGATTTAACAGGATATCTTGAGAGTAAAAGACCAGGGGATATGGTTAGATTAGGATTCTATAGAAAAGAGGTTAAAAAATACTTGATGGTAAAATTAGAAAAAACAAAAACTGTTCAATTTTTAAATATGACCCTTTCTAATTTAACAAACAAAGAAAAAGAAAATTTAAAGATTAAAAATGGTTTAAGGATTGTAGAATTGGGAGAATTTTTAAAAGGTCAAATAGAAAATAATTCAATTTTAATTGATATTAATGGGAATTCAATTGATGCGGTTGACCAAGTTTTGCAAATTGATCCAGAAAGTGTGAGGTGGTTAACATATATTAATCCTAATGGAGAAAAAATTCGATTACGTTTTTAAATTTATATTTTTATGAGAATTGATATATTATCACTTTTCCCTGAAATAATTAAACGCTCTTTAGAACATTCTATTATCAAAAAAGCTGTAAATAAAGATTTAATATCTATTATTTATCACAATATACGAGACTATACAAAAAATAATCAAAAAAGAGTTGATGATTACCAATACGGAGGTGGAAGTGGTATGGTACTTATGATACAACCTATTTATGATTGTATAAAAAAATTAAAAGAAGAGCGTGACTATACAAATATTATTTATTTGACCCCTGACGGGGAAAAACTCAATCAAAGCTCAAGTAACAAGTTTTCTTTATCAAAAAATATAATTTTAATCTGTGGACATTACAAAGGTATAGATCAAAGAATTAGAGAATATTTAGTAACTCACGAAATATCTATTGGTGATTATGTATTATCTGGAGGAGAGCTAGCCGCAGCCGTTTTTTGTGATTCAATTATAAGGTTAATACCTGGGGTATTAGGAGACGAGTCTTCGGCACTAACAGACAGTTTTCAGGACAATAGATTATCAGAACCTGTTTATACTCGACCAAAAAATTACAAAGGATTAAAAGTTCCAAAGATTTTAATTTCTGGTAATAAAAAAGAGATTGAAAGATGGAGAGATAAGAAATCTTTGGAAAGGACTAAAAAATACAGACCAGATTTACTATAAAATAGAGTCTCATAAATCAATATATGGTCATAGAATATTGTTTTGACAAAAAAATAATTGTATTTTTGCACTCTTATAATTTTAGACATGAATGCTATTATAAAAAGCATACAAGAAGAGCTAGTTGAAAATAAAAATTTTCCCTCATTTAAAGCAGGTGATACTATAACTGCGTACTACGAAATCCGTGAAGGTGAAAAAATAAGAACTCAATTTTTTAAAGGTGTTGTAATTCAAATTAAAGGCGAAGGGCTTAATAAAACATTTACTATTAGAAAAATGTCCGGAACTATTGGAGTTGAAAGAATATTTCCTTTAAATATGCCTACTCTTCAGAAGATTGAGATCAACAAGAAAGGAAAAGTGAGGAAATCAAGAATTTTTTATTTTAGAAAATTAAGAGGTAAAAAAGCTAAGATTAAAGAACGTCAATTATAAAAAAGTCGCTAAAGTGACTTTTTTTAATATTTATATAAAAAAATGGTCATAAA
>JBELIL010000053.1:0-11719 GCA_042090925.1 Flavobacteriales bacterium | reverse complement strand
TTATTGAAGAACTGCTAACCATATAAATAAACCCTTTTGAATTTTTATCAATTAATTTAATTCTTTCTTTAGATGTTTGGGGCGTGATTAAAAAAATATTAAATAGATCATTTTTATTAAAAAGATCTTTGTATTCCTCAATAAATATCTCAATAGGCAGATCCGGGATAATTAATCCATCTATACCAATTTCTTTAGATTTTATACAGAATTTTTCAATACCATATTGTAATATTGGATTTAAATATCCCATAAGTATGATTGGAATTTTCACCGTTTTTCTTAAATCTTTTAATTGAGAAAAAAGTTTATGAATTGTCATACCATTTTCAATTGCTTTTTTTGAACTTTTTTGGATAGTTTCACCGTCAGCCAGGGGGTCAGAAAAAGGAATTCCTACTTCAATTAAATCTACATTATGTTTTTCTAGTTTAGATATAATTTTTTGAGTATCATTCAGCCTAGGAAAACCAGCAGTAAAATAAACAGAAAGTATTTTTTTTTCTTCTTTTAATTTTTTCTGTATTCGATTCATTAAAGTTTAAAATATTTAATATAAGTTTCTAAATCCTTGTCACCTCTTCCAGAGCAATTAAAAACAAGCAAATCATCTTTTTTGAATACCATTGTATCCAAAACAGAAAAGGCATGGGCAGTCTCAATAGCAGGTATAATTCCTTCTATCTGAGATAAAGCCAAGCCCCAATCCATAGCATCATTATCATTAACTGAAACAAATTTAGCTCTTTTTGTTTCATACAAATGAGAATGAAGAGGACCTATCCCGGGATAATCTAAACCTGCTGAGATTGAGTAAGGTTCAATTATTTGTCCGTCATCGTTTTGCATAAGCAATGTTTTACTACCATGCATAATTCCAATTTTACCCAATTTAATTGTTGCTGCACTTTCACCAGAATTAATTCCTTTACCAGCTGCTTCAACTGCTATTATTTTCACTTTTTCATTATTCAAATAATGATAATATAAACCTGCTGCATTACTTCCACCACCAACACAAGCGATAAGATAGTCTGGATAATCTCTACCTTCCTTTTCTAAAAGTTGTGTTTTAACCTCCTGACTAATTACAGATTGTAAACGTGTAACCATATCTGGATAAGGATGCGGACCAACTACCGAGCCAATAATATAGTGAGTATCTATTGGATTATTAATCCAATCTCTCATTGCTTCATTAGTTGCATCTTTAAGTGTTTTACTTCCAGATTTTGCTTCTTTCACCTGCGCACCAAGCATTTTTATACGTGCTACATTTGGTGCTTGACGTTTAATGTCAACCTCGCCCATATATATTACACAATCAATTCCCATTAATGCACATACTGTTGCAGTAGCAACTCCATGTTGTCCAGCTCCTGTTTCAGCAATTATTCTCTTTTTATTTAAGGTTCTGGCTAATAAAATTTGTCCAATAGTATTGTTTATTTTGTGAGCTCCAGTATGACAAAGGTCTTCTCTTTTTAAGTAAATTTTTGTATTATATTTTTTAGAAAGGCGTTCAGCAAAATATAAAGGAGTTGGTCTCCCCACGTATTCAGTTAATAATTTTTCAAAATCATTTTTAAACTTTTGAGAATTAATTATTTTAAGATAATTGTTTTTTAATTCGTTTATATTTGAATATAACATTTCAGGAATATATGCTCCTCCAAAATTCCCATAAAAACCTTTTTCGTCAACCGTATATTTCATTTTCTAATTTTTTTTTAAAAGACGTAATTAATTCTATATTTTTTTTCCCTGGATTTAGTTCAAATTTGCTATTAATATCGATGCAGAATAAAGGTAAATCAAGATTGTTTATGTTTTTTATAGCATCTATACTTTCAACACCTATTCCACCACTAAGGAAAAACTTTTTTTTGTATTTATATTTCTTTAAAATTTCCCAATCAAATGAAATCCCGTTTCCTCCAGGGGACTTTCCTTTTGTGTCAAATAAAAAATAGTCGCAGCATAATTCGTAGTTTTCCAAAATATCAAAATTAAAATTTTCGTCAATACTAAAAGCTTTGATGATCTCAACTCCATATTTTTTTATTTTTTTACAAAAGTCTGGAGATTCAATTCCATGAAATTGAACAGCTGCCAATTTATGGATGTTGATTATTTCTTTAACTCTCTCAAAATTAGCATTGACAAATACTCCTGTTTTTTTTATTTTACTTTCTGAGAGATTAGGAGTGGCACCTTTAACATATCTTTTTGATTTTTCCCAAAAGATAAAACCCATGTAATCAGGCTCTAATTTTGAGAGACCTAGAATATTTGATTTAAATTTTAATCCACAAATTTTAATCTTCATGAGTTAAATTTTTTAAGGTTTTTTTCAATTCTTTACCTGGGTTATTAGATATCATAAATTTTTCTCCTATCAAAAACCCTTCATAACCAACTTTCATTAATTTTTTTATGGAACTGTTGTTATTTAATCCACTTTCTGAAATTTTTAAAAATTCATTAGGTATTTCATCGATAAGATTTTCACTTATTTTTAAGTCTGTTTCAAAAGATTTAAGATTTCGATTATTTACTCCTATAATGTCGATACATTCAACCATACCTTTTTTGAGTTCTTCTCTATTATGTACTTCCAGAAGAACTTCTAATTTCAACTCTTTTGCCTTTTTTGATAAATTGACTATTTCATCTCTTGTAAGTATTGAAGATATTAGTAAAATGATATCGGCGCCATAGGCCTTGGCCTCATAAATTTGATATTCATCTATTATAAAATCCTTTCTTAATATCGGTAGGGTACATGTAGATCTAGCCAAGGCCAAATCTTCCAAACTCCCACCAAAATACTTTAAATTGGTTAGTACTGATAACCCGCTTGCTCCAAAAATTTGGTAATTTCTACAAACTTCATCAACAGATAATTTGTTGTTAATTTCATTTTTTGATGGAGAACGTCTTTTGAATTCAGCTATAATTCCGAAATTATCTCTTTTAATCGAATCATGCATAGAAATTGTATTTCTACCAAAAAGAGACATTTTTTCAAATTCTGATATAGGAATAATACTTTTTTTTAGTTTCAGCTCCCTTTTCAAATCAAAAACAATATTTTTTAAAATTGACATGTTTAAATTTTAATCAGTTTTTCAAATGATTTGAGAGCCTTTTTATTATATAACGAATCTTCAGCTATTTTTAAAGATTCATCAATGTTTAAGTTTTTATATGTCGATATCGCCATAGCTGCGTTAGCACAAACAACATTGTTTTGATCTTCTGAACCATTTCCTTCTAAAATAGATTTAAAAATAAATGCTGATTCTTTAATACTACTTCCGCCAACAATTGAATCTTTTCCTACATTTTTGTATCCAAAATGATGAGGCTCGAAGATAAATTCTCCTGAATTTCGAATCATTTTTGTTGGGCCAGTTAGAGAAATTTCATCGTAACCGTCTAAGGAAAAAGTAATTGTATAATTTTTATTTGTGTTTTGGAAAAAATAGCCATACAATCTTGCAGTTTCAAGATTATATACACCGGTAAGTTGATTTTTAGGATTAGCTGGATTTACAAGAGGACCTAGAATATTAAAAAAAGTTTTAATCCCTAAATTTTTTCTAACAGAAGCTACGTTTTTCATTGCTGGATGAAATAATGGAGCGTGTAAAAAACATATTCCAGCTTTCTCGATACAATTTTTTAAGAAACTTTCATCATTCGAAAATTTGATTCCAAAAAATTCTAAAACATTACTAGAGCCGCAATTGGAAGAAATTCCATAGTTGCCGTGCTTTGAAACTTTAATACCTGATCCAGCAGTAATGAAAGAGGATAAAGTTGAAATATTGAAAGTATTTTTATTATCACCTCCTGTACCACACAAGTCAATTGCATCGTAATCCGACAAGTCTACTTTAACACACAAATTAAGTAAAGCATTTCTAAAACCATTTAATTCTTCTATTGATAATGCTCTCATCATATAAATGGTTAAAAAAGAAGATACTAGAACATCATCATGTTTTCCTTCAGTAATTTCAATAAGATATTTTTCTGCCTCTGAAGCAGTTAAGTATTCTTTTGCGGTTAATTTTTCTAAAATACTTTTCATGCTAATGATTTATCCAATTTTGAAGAATATTTTTTCCATAATTTGTCAATATTGATTCTGGATGAAATTGAACTCCATACACTTTATATCTTT
This sequence comes from Flavobacteriales bacterium, assembly GCA_042090925.1. Lineage (GTDB taxonomy): Bacteria > Bacteroidota > Bacteroidia > Flavobacteriales > Flavobacteriaceae > TMED96. Next base: position 7,527 of record JBELIL010000053.1, on the reverse strand, counting down.
TGTGTCTTAACGACATTAGATGGCCATTGTTATCAAATGATGTCGCTTTAAGACAATTTGGCAAGGGATACTTAACAACCCAAGAATGATACCTTCCTACCAGTATGTTTTTTGGAATATCTATAAATAATTTTTCATGATCAATAATTTTGACACTAGTTTCAACTCCATGATAAACATTTTTTAAATTCTCAATTTCACCTCCAAAAACTTCACCTATAGCTTGCATTCCCAAGCATACTCCTAAAATACTTTTAGTTGTATGATATTTTTCAATTACTTTCTTTAATAATCCAGATTCTTCTGGTATTCCTGGACCAGGTGATAAAAGGACGTATTTATATTTTTTTATATCATTTAAATCAAAGTCATCATTTCTTTTAACCTCAACATTACAATTTAAGTCCCTAAGTATATGTACTAGATTGTAAGTGAAAGAATCGTAATTATCTACAACAAATATTTTTTTCATTTTATTTTCTCAGCCATTTCCAGAGCCTTTTCCAAGGCTCCTAATTTGTTATATACTTCTTGCAACTCTTTTTTTGGTTCAGATTTTGCAACAACTCCAGCCCCTGCTTGATAATGAACAATCTGATTTTTACTTAAAAAAGATCTAATAATAATGCAATGATTAAAATTTCCTTCAAAATCAAAATATCCTAAAGCACCTCCATAAAAGTTTCTTGAAATATTTTCATATTTATCAATAAGTTTTAAAGCCATATGTTTTGGTGCGCCAGATAAAGTACCTGCAGGAAATGTATCTGCAACCACCTGAAAATTATTAGTAAAAGGATTAAGTTTTCCTGTCACCTTTGATACAAGATGAATAACATGTGAAAAAAATTGGACTTGTCTATTTTTTTCAACTGTAACTTCACTACCATTTCTGCTTAAGTCGTTTCTAGCCAGGTCTACAAGCATAATGTGTTCACTATTTTCCTTTGGATCTTTTTCCAATTTTTCTGCTAGTTTTCTATCTTTTTTATCATTTCCTGTTCTTTTGAATGTTCCTGCTATTGGGTGTATTTCTGCTTTTCCATTTTCAATTATTATTTGCGCCTCTGGAGAACTGCCAAAAATTTTAAAGCTCCCATAATCAAAGAAAAAAAGGTAGGGAGATGGATTAATTGACCTTAATGCTCTGTAAACATTGAATTCGTCTCCATAAAATCTTTGAGAAAACCGTCTTGATAAAACTATCTGGAAAACATCTCCCCGAAAACAATGATCTTTTCCTTTTTTTACGAGATTAGTAAATTCTTTATCTGTGAAATTTGAAATTTTTTCACCTTTTTTACTAAAACTATAATTTGTTGACACGTCCTTTTTTAAAAGCTTATCAATAATTTCTATCTCGTTTTTATTATTGGTTGAATGACAAAAAATATGAGCTTCGTGATTGAATAAACTCACACTAATAATGTATTTATAAACAGCGTAATACAGTTCTGGTATTTCTAGAGTATCTTTTTTTTTGTCTAAATCTAAATCTTCGAAATGTGATACGGCTTCATGTGAAATATAGCCAAAAAGACCATTAGATATGAAGTTGTATTTTTTGTGGTTGTAATCAAATTTTTTGGAAAAGTTTTCAATAATTAGAGGAAGGCTTTCGTTTTTTTTAATTTTTGTAGTCAATTTTTTTTGATCTGGATAAGTATAAGTTATTATTCCATCTTTAACACTAATGGATGCAATAGCTTCACAACATATATAGGAGAAATTTTTATTATTAACATCATAATCGCTGCTTTCAAGAAGTAAACTATTTGTAAAGTTATCTCTAAGCTTTAAATAAATACTAACTGGAGTTAATTTATCCGCAAGTATTTTTTTATGATATGTTTTAAACTTTATTTTTTTCAAATCGTATTAAAATAAAAAAGCTTGTCGTGATGACAAGCCAAAAGTTAATAATATGAATTGCTTACACGAATCTGTTAATTCATATAAGTCCACCAACAAATATTATTGAAAATTTTCATGAAGCAAATATATATTAAAAATTTATACAATTTAACTTTTTAATTAAAACTTAGTTGAGCTTCTATATCTATATCATCATATATTAGTTTGTCACCTAAATTTTGAAAAAAGTTTCCTGATCTATATGTAACATTATGTTTTGTCCTATCAAAGGTTAACTCGGCTTTCCCTTGATTATTATTAATTGATATGATGAAACTTATTGGTTGAGTAGTTCCTTTTATTGTTATATCACCTTCAACAAGTTGACTTCCATCGCTCTTTAGCGTAGAGCTTTTTATGGTTAAATAAGCTTCAGGATAATCATCAACACCAAAAAAATCTTCTGATTTAAGATGTGACTCGAGATAATTTTTTGAAGATCCAGAAAGATCTTGACAAACAATAGATTTCATATCTACAACAAACTTTCCTTCAATAATCTTATTTCCTTCAACATTTATTTGTCCTTCTTTAAATTTTAATGAACCAAAGTGAGTTTTTGTTGTTATTTCCTTTCCAGTCCATTTAATGGAACTATTCTTTTTATCAAGAATCATTTCTTGAGCAAAAATATTATTTGAAAGAAAAAGGATTAAAACTATAATTGTAATTAAATTATTTATTTTCATTTTTATTTTTTTTGTAAAAATAAAAAACTTGATTAAAGTATAAGAATAATTTTCTCATATATGTTATTTTTGATTTATGATAAATCTCGATTGCGAAGATTGGGTTAAAAATATAGACTCCAATCAAAAACAAATAGTTTTGGATGTCAGGACAACTGAAGAATTCGAAGAAAAGTCCATTCCTCACGCTGTTTTAGCAAATATACTTGAGCCGATGGAATTTATGAGCGTAGTTGAAAAATTAGAAAAAGACTCCAAACTTCTTGTTTACTGCCGATCTGGTATAAGAAGTCAAAAAGCATGTATCATACTTGATCAATTAGGATTCAAAGAAACATACAACCTAAATGGTGGGATATTGGAATGGGAAAAAAGAAAAAAAAATCTTAATAAATGACTAAACGTCTAAGAGTTTTACTTGAAAAATATGGTTTTGCTGTTTGTTCACGGTTAGCAGACTTCATAGGTATGAAGGTCAAATCTGTAAGATTATTTTTTATATATGCTTCTTTTGCAACTGTTTTCGGAGGTTTTGTTATTTATTTGATTCTAGCTTTCTGGTTAAAAATGAAAGACCTTTTATATGGTAAAAGAACTTCTGTTTTTGATTTATGAAAACCAAGTAGGTTTAAAATTTGTATTTAGGGAATAATTTTTAATATTAGCCACTTCTTAATTAATTCAATTAATATGTTCAAATCTAAATTTTTAATTTTTTCATCCTTTTTCCTTTTTTCAAAATCTTTATTCTCTCAACAAAAGGGGATTGATGAAATTATTAATGAGGCATTTTTGCCAATATCTAGTTTTTGGGAAAATTTAATTTTGCATGAGTTTTTTGGAACAGGAATACCAACTATAATTTATTTACTGGTTGGTGGAGCAGCATTTTTCACAGTCTATTTCGGATTTATAAATATTAGAGGCTTTGGAATATCAATAAAAACAGTGATGGGAAAGTATGATAAGTTAGACGAAGATAGATCTAACAATGGCGAAGTAAGCCATTTTCAAGCTTTAGCTACGGCTGTTTCAGGTACAGTTGGAAACGGAAACATAGCTGGTGTTGCAATGGCTATCGCATTAGGTGGTCCAGGAGCTACTTTTTGGATGATACTCTGCGGTATTTTAGGGATGTCTTCAAAATTTGTAGAGTGTACACTGGGTGTTAAGTACCGTGAAATTGGTTCTGATGGAACAGTGTACGGTGGACCGATGTATTATCTAAAAAAAGGATTATCTGAAATAGGATACGAAAAACTTGGTAAATTTCTAGGAATCACATTTGCGATATTGTGTATTGGTGCTTCTTTTGGTGGTGGGAATGCGGCACAATCTAATCAAGCAGCGATGCAGTTGGTTAACTCTTTTGGGATGACAGGAGGAAGTGCGAGAACAATAATTGGAATAATAATGATGGTTGTTGTAGGGGTAATCATAATTGGAGGGATAAAAAGAATAGCATCTGTAACTGAAAAAGTAGTCCCTTTTATGGCTGGAATTTATGTCTTAGCTTGTTTGTATATTATTTTTTCAAATTTTTCCTATATAGATGACGCTTTTGGATTAATTTTCAGTGAGGCCTTTTCTCCAACTGCTGCAGTTGGAGGTTTTATCGGGGTTCTCATTCAAGGCTTTAGAAGAGGTGCTTTTTCTAATGAAGCTGGAGCGGGTTCTGCCTCAATTGCACATTCAGCTGTTATTACTAGCTATCCCGCATCAGAAGGACTTGTAGCTCTTTTAGAACCTTTTATAGACACTGTAGTTATTTGTACAATGACTGCACTTGTAATCATTATCTTTAATGGTGATAATACAATGTTTACTTATGGAAATACTGTGGGAGATGGAACAGCTGTAATGATTCAAGGTCAACAATTAAGTGGAGCAGGTATAACCTCTGCCGCTTTCTCTAAGTATATTTCTTTCTCTGGTCCATTCTTAACAATAGCAGTAGTACTTTTTGCTCTATCAACTATGATTTCCTGGTCATACTACGGTTTACAATCATGGATGTATGTTTTTGGTAAAGGGAAAGCAGCTGACTTAACTTATAAAATATTATTCCTTTTGTTTATTGTAATTGGAGCCGCAGGCGACATGTCTTCGGTATGGGCTTTTTCTGATGCAATGATTTTAGCTTTAGTTTTTCCAAACATGATTGGTCTTTTTTTCCTATATCCTAAAGTAAAAAGCGAATTATTAATTTATCTTGAAAAAATAAAAAAATAAAACAAACTGATTTAATATTTCATAGGTTATTATAAACAACCTATATTTGCAACTTAATTTTGAAATATGTTGATTATACCTATCAAAGAAGGTGAAAATATAGACAGAGCTTTAAAGCGTTTTAAAAGAAAATTTGACAAAACCGGGGCTATGCGTCAACTGCGTACGAGAAAACAATTTATTAAACCGTCTGTAAAAAATAGGTCAAGAATTCAAAAAGCTCAATATGTTCAAAGGCTAAAAGATGATGCCATTCTTCAATAGTCTTCCACTTCTCTTAAATTAAAATGAAAAAGTTTATTATATTAAAGATATTATGTCTTTAAATAGCTTTATAGAGTATTTAGTAAAGGAAAGAAACTATTCAAGTAACACCATAATTGCATATAAAAATGACCTAAATGTGTTTAAGGAATTTTGTTTGAAGGAATTTAACCATAAAAATCTGAATACATCTAATTACAGTTTTATAAGATCTTGGATTGTAAGTTTAGTTGAATCTGGTTTAAGTAATAGATCAATAAATAGAAAAATATCTGTGCTAAGATCTTATTTTAATTTTTTATTAAAAATAGATGAAATTGATAAAAATCCCTTAAAAAATCACAAGCCTTTAAAGGAAGAAAAAAAAGTTCAAGTTCCTTTTTCTGAAAAGGAAATCAACCTGTTGCTTAATGGTGATTTTTTCAAAAAAGATTACGAAGGTACAATGATAAAAACGTTGATAGAGCTTTTTTACTCAACAGGATTAAGGCTTTCCGAGGTTACAAACCTTAAAAACATATCAGTTGATTTAGATAATAATAAAATAAAAGTTTTAGGAAAACGTAACAAAGAAAGAATTATTCCAATAATTGATTCTTTAAAGAACCAACTATTGAAATTTCAAGAAATAAAAAAGCAAATAATTGAAGGTCCAGAAAATAATTTTTTTTTTGTGAATGAAAAAAATATTAAACTCAAAAATATTTATGTTTATAAAGTTGTAAATAATTACCTAAATAAGGTATCAACAAAGTCTAAACGAAGCCCTCATATGCTTCGTCACAGCTTTGCTACACATTTGCTAAACCATGGTGCTGATATTAATAGTGTGAAAGAACTACTTGGACACTCATCTCTTGCCGCCACTCAAATATACACACACACAAGTATGGAAAAAATAAAATCTATTTACAAAAAATCACACCCACGAAACTAAATTTATAAAAATGAAAAAAATAATTTCTACAGCAATTTTAATTATTCTTACAAATTCTTGTGATAATAAAATTAATTTAAGTCTGCCATCAGTCTTCTCTGATCACATGATTTTGCAACGTGAAACTGAGGTTTCTTTTTGGGGAAAATCTATGCCAAATGAAAAAATCCTTATCTCCGGTAGTTGGGGAATTTCTTCTTCTGCAAATGCAGATAATAGTGGCAAATGGGAATTAAAACTATCTACCCCGTCGGCTGGAGGACCTTATGAAGTTGTGGTAAATGATTCTAAAAATTCAATTGTATATAAAGATGTTTTAATAGGAGAGGTTTGGCTTGCATCTGGTCAGTCAAATATGCAATGGAAGCTAAATCAATGTAAAGATTGTTTAGATAATCAAGATGAAGAAATTAAAAATGCTAATTACAATGAGATAAGATTTTTCAACAATCCGATGGATCTCTCGGGAACAATTATTAATTCTCAAAAGTGGAAAACTGTTAATTCAAAATCTGCTTCCGAAATGGAAGATTCTTTTAGTACTGAAAATTATAGTGCAGTAGGTTATTTTTTTGCAAAAGAATTGTACAACGAACTTAATATTCCTATAGGTATAATAGGGTCATACTGGGGAGGAACTAGGGTTGAGGCTTGGACAAGTCGTGGAAAACTTAATGAAATTACTTCTGTTAAACTTCCAATTGAAGAAATAAAAGAAGTTATCAGGATGGATCGTAAAGAGATGGAATTATTTTATAAAAATTATAACGATTCTGTGGGAAAAATAAATAAAGAACTTTTTGGTTTTGACACTTATGATCTACCTAAAATAACTCAAGAAAGAAGTATTGAGGGAAATTGGGAACGACTATCACTTAAAGATGAAAATTTTTCCAAAGTTGATTTTGACGACTCAAAATGGAAAAAATGGAATAAAAACTATCAGGCACCTGGTTACAGTGTCCTAACTTCAAGATTTGAAAACATTTATGATCCAAAAGATTTTTTATTAAACAACGGAGTTATTTGGCTTAGGAATGAGGTAGATATTCAAGATGTTTCTTCTGACTATCAATTGATTTATAAAGAAGGTGCCGATGACACAGATCAAACTTATTTCAATGGTACTCTTGTTGGAAACACATTTAGCTGGAGTAAAGAGAGAAATTACACAATAAAAAAATCACTGCTTAGAAAAGGTAAAAACATATTGGCTATTAGACTATCTGATCTAGATGGACCTGGTGGTTTTAATGGAAAAATTTTATTAAGGAGTAATTCTAATGAAATAGAAGTGCCAATTGAATCATTTAAGTACAGGCACCATGCTTTCTTGCTAGATGGAAGACTCATTGTTCATAATTTGGAAGACCAAGATTTACTTGAAAAGTCGAATTTTTTCAAAGAAAACATTGTTCGTGCTTTTGCTACTGGGACTCCAAATGAATATTCGATTTTATTTGATAAGATATTGTCAAATATAATCCCCTA
>JBELIL010000052.1:0-11986 GCA_042090925.1 Flavobacteriales bacterium | reverse complement strand
ACTCTTAGTCCAAGATCTAAACCAACCTCGAACAAATTAAAAAAAGAAGACTTTTCTTCTGCTACATCTCTAGAGGATCCAACTGAACCCTTCACCCCAAACTCTAAAATTTCTGCCCCTCTGAAAATGTTTCTGCTTATTATAGATGTGCCGACAGAGACCCCAATATCTTGTATATTAGAATGTGACAAATCAAAATCAAATCCTAATGAGAACTTTTCTTTCGGGACTAAATAAATTTCGGCATCTAATTTTGTGGAATCAATACTATTTTCTTTATAGATTATCGAAGGATACTTGAAAATTTGAAGCTCATTAAAAAATTTATATGTTTTTTTTCTGTCATTTAATCTATAAGGATTATTTTTTTTAAAAGCTACTCCATTGCTAATGAGGTTGGGATTATATTTAAGTTTCCCTACAGAAAAAATTTTCAGACCATTAATATTAATTGAATCTGTGAAAACTCTAAAGCTTTGTTCTGGATTGTCAACAAAAACCGAAAGAGATTGAATTTTCTTAATAACATAAGGAACGTCTAAAAGAACTTCTTGATTTCTAATCTTGGAATTTTTTATTTCTATTAAAATGGGAATTTTTCTGTCTTTTCCGGTGCTGTCCTTGAAAGCTTTAAATCGAATACTTCTTTGCTGAAAATTATAAATTCCATTATTGCTAAATAAGTCGATTAACCTTTCTCTTTCCAGATTAAGTTTTTCTACTTCAAATGATTCATCCTTCTTTAAAAGGGTCTCGTTTTTGTGCGCTCTATATATTGAATCTATATCACTAGATGATATTATATTTGAAATACTATCAATTAGAAACGTTTCTCCTGTAGTAATTGAATGTTTAATAGTTACTTTTTTGTTTTTTATTTCCGATACGGTCGATGTAGATTTTGAATTATAAAATCCGAGATTGTCATAATATTGTTTGAATAGTTTATTAGTTAGATTGATTTTAATTGAATCATATAGAGATGGGGGTTCCCCGATTTCTCTTAACCAATTATTAAATTCAACTTTGTATTTTTTTAACTGATAGACTTGTTTTGGAGAAATTAATTTTTCTAATCTCAATCTCCTTTTATCTCTTTTATTTAGCCATTTTTCAAAATCTTCTTCAGCATTTGGATTACTAAGATTATAAATCATTAGTTTTAATGGAATACCAAATACTTTTTTATTTATACTAGTTTTAGAGAGAATTGTAATAGGGTCTTGTTTGATTTTTTTTCCATTTAACTCATAGGTCTGTTTTGAAATTAATTTTTCTCCTTGATTTAATTGTTTTGTTACACTGCAACTCCCTAGTAGTATCGAGATAAAAGTAATTATTGTTATTTTTGAATTTGCTTGATTCAATGAGCAATGTTTAAGTAAAAATACATCATTTATGATTACAAATTCAGAGTTAAAATATATCAAAAAGTTAGGAAGAAAGAAGTATAGAAATCTTCATTCACATTTTGTTGTCGAAGGAGAAAAAGTTTTTAATGACTTTTTTGATTCAAACATCCCCATATTCAAAAGTTATTCAACTAAGCAAATAAAAGGACAAAACCCTATAATAGTAACTGATAATTGTATGAAAAGAATGACTTTTTTAAAAACCTCTTCAGATGTTTTAGGAATTTTTTCAATGCCTATGAAAAAAAAAGCTCCGCTTAATAAAAAAGTGTTGGTTTTAGATAATATATCTGATCCAGGAAACTTAGGTTCCATAATAAGGTTATGCGATTGGTTTGGATTTGAGAATATTGTTTGTTCTAAAAAAACTGTTGATTGTTACAATCCTAAAGTAGTTCAGTCATCAATGGGGTCCTTAGCTCGTGTAAATATCTTTTATGAAGATTTAAAATCTTACTTATCAAAAGTTTCAATTCCAGTCTATGGGACTTTTCTAAATGGAGAATTAATAAATAAAGTAACTTTTCCAAATAAATTTATTTTAATTTTTGGCAATGAGTCAAATGGCATTTCTAAACCGATAAGCAAATTTACTAGCCATAAAATCACCATACCAAAGGGAAGTAAATCGGTAGTTGATAGTTTAAATATAACTAGCGCTACTGCAATTATAATGAATGAAATTTCAAATCAATCATTCAAAAGTTAAATTAATTGCAACCCCTTGACTCAACAAACTTTTTATATTTGAAGTCCATGGGCTATTTATATTATTATCCTGTATCAATTCATTTTGTATAGAAAATATTCCTCTAATTGATGGTGAGAATTTGAAATAGACCAAGTAAAAGTCAATACCAAAACCTATTTCGTAATTAAAGCTTTGACTAGTTACTCGAAAAACATTACTATAATTATCATCATTATTTTTTTCATTGCTTGATAAATTAAGTGAGGTAGACACTCCAGCCAGTAAATATGGTTTAAAATTATTTATTCTTTTTGCACTAAACTTGACCAGAAGGGGTATGTGTATGTAAGTAGATTTTACCTCTCTTAAATAATCTTCGTCATTTGTAAGTCCTACAGTAGACTCTGGATAAAGTAAGTCTCTTTGAGTATAATAAAGTCCAGGTTCTAATCGAAGATTAAAATATTTATTTAATCTCAGGTCTCCAACTAAACCCACATTAAATCCAGTATTTTTAATTAATTCAATATTAGATAGGTTTAAGCCTCTTTTATTGTTTGGGAAGTTCCTGTTGCTAGGTACAGAATAATTACTATTGTACTGAATTTGATATCCAAAATTGTTAAATCCAAGAAAATATCCATAGTGTAACGGCTTTTCATCAAATGTTTGCAAATGCATTATTTTTTCTTTAACCGTATAGTATTGAGCAAAAGTATTGGTATCACAAAATATGATACATAATAATAGAAAATAAATAAGATTATCAATTCTTTTCAAAGCTTTATAAGGATGCACTTCGGATATTTTAATGCATATATAAATAACACTGTTTTGTTACAAATATTGCCTCAATATGCTGATAAATCATGAGTGATTCCTTGTAATATGATAAAGTGAAATTCCACAAGCTACTGATACGTTAAGAGAATCTATTTCTCCTTCCATTGGAATAGATACTTTTTTATCTAAAATATTTAAGGTGCTTTTATTTATCCCTTTTCCTTCTGAACCAAGAATAAGAGCTGTTTTCTGATTAAATTTTTCGTCAAAAATATTCACACTAGATTTTTCCTCCAAGCCAATGATTTTAAAATCTCTTGATTTTAATTCGTATATCGCATCGTTTAGATGATTTACCTTTGATATTGGAATATAAAAAATTGCTCCTGCAGAAGCTTTTATAGTATCAGAGTTTATAGAAGCACTATTATTTTCGGGAACTATTATTCCACTAACATCAGTTGCTAGTGCACTTCGGAATATTGCACCGAAGTTTCTTACATCAGTAATCCCGTCTAGTAGAAGGTAAATTTGATTTTTCTTTATATCATTTTTTTTAATTAGATTTTCAAAATCTATTAAATCAATAGGTTTTATTTTCGCTAAAGCGCCCTGATGGATTTTTCCAGATAATTTATCAAGTTTTTTATTGGATGTAAAGATTAATTCGATTTTTTCCTTTGAAGCATAAACTTCAACTTCTTTAAATAAATGATTTTTTTTATTTTGGAGGAGCCAGATTTTGTGGATTTTAACACCTGCCTTTATTGCCTCGATAATAGGCCTTATTCCGTATATTATTTCATTATCCATATTTTGCTAAATTAAAAAAGCCACTTCAAATAAGTGGCTTTTTTAATTTAAATAAATCTAATTACTTGATTTAATAACTAGTAAATAGAGTTGTTGGATCAAAGAAATCTGGCAATGATGCAGGAACGTTAGGATTTGTATCTAACTCACTTTGAGGATATAAATATCTTTGAGGAAAATTAGAAGAGCCTATAGCTCCTTGCTTATTTGGAACGCCTATTGCATTTCGAGTTCTTCTTAAATCATGAAAAGTGACTAGCTCTCCCATAAGACTTATGTATTTTTCTTCCAAAATTTGAAGATGAAGATTTGTTCCAGAAGCAGTAGAGTCCGGAAATCCAGTAGCGTCAGAAGAGTATTGATCTCTTTGGTCTGCGCGAACATTATTTAGATGCTGTTTAGCACCAGCTTCATCACCCTGCATAAATTTAGATTCAGCCAATATAAACTGGGTTTCATGATAACTAGCGATCGTCATTGGAGCAGTCATTCCAAACTTCCCTTCACTATTAGTATTAAGAGCTACTTCACCTCCTAAATCAGGAATAAAATAATAATCATACTGCGCCTGTTGACCAGGGGTAGGTAGTTTTCTTAAAGTTGTCCCATCAAGAAGAAATACGAGGTGTGCATCATTTGCTTTTAAATAATCCTGTCTTTCATCAATAATAAATTGATAAAATAAGTTACGATTTTCTAAAGAAGTTCCATGTTGAGTTAACAAATCGTTAGCTCTTGAAGAAATTCCTTGATTAGCGTGAGATATAGCGGATGCATAATTACCTGCCAATAAGCTATATCTAGCAGCTAAGGTATGACCTGCCTCAGCCCAAGTTCCACCCGATAATCTATTTCCACCAAATCCTGCGGCAATTGAAGTACTCCCCACTTGGGCAATACCTTGCTCAATTAATGCTATACCTCCGTTAACTACATCAGCTTGAGCGTCATAAACGGGATTTGGATACTCATTAGGATTAACTGCTTGAGAAAATGGTACATCTCCGTAAAGAGAAGCCATATCTGCATACAATGTACCTTGAATAATCTTTGCTATACCTTTAACTAAATCGCCAGCATTTTCATCATTTAAGATAAGTTGAGCTGTATTGATACCCTGTAAATAACTATCGCCCCACATATCGTCGTAATTCGATCTGTTTGGAGAATATGTATTTAAGGTAAGATATTGTCTATCAGCACCAGACATGGTGTTGGAAAAAATCCCAGCATAACGTGCATTATTACTACCCATGTGTTGCATAAGTGCTAGTTGCGATTGCCCAATAATTAGGTCAGATGCAGCAACTATAAAATTATTTGGATCGTCATTTAGATCCTCCGTGTAACTTTCACAGCTCCCAACTACAACTGTAGTCAAGAACATTAATATATATTTATTTATTTTCATAATCTTAAAATTAAAATCCAAATCTTAGTGTTGTTAAAACTGATCTAGTCCCAGGGTTAGAAAAATATTCTAAGCCTCTACCTCTGGATGCACCAGTTAAGTTATTTTCTGGGTCAAACTCTTTAATGTTAGACCAGGTAAATAAGTTTCTTCCTGAAACAGAAAGAGACATGTTGTCAAGTCCTAGTCTCTCAATTAACGATCTGTCAAAGTCGTAAGAAAGTGATATTTCACGTAATTTAACCCAAGAACCGTCTTCTACAAATTGACTTGTGACATCACCAAATCCACCACCGTTAGCAGTCCACCATTCGTGATCTACAGCAACTGGACCAGCTCCAAAGTCGTTAAGATAACCTCTAAATTGAGCTCCTGCTGGAATTGGGTCACCCCATGCATTATAGATGGTCGAACCAGTATCATTTGTAGTTAATATATCTGTACTTTCATGAATTCCCCAAAATAGCATTACACTATAGGTACCGTTCCAAACATCATTACCCTGTGAGGTTTCAAATTGAGTGGTAAAGTTAAAATTTTTATAACGTAAAGATGTTCCAAGGCCCGCTCTAAAGTCAGGATTTGGGTCTCCAGCAATAAGTAATTCTGGATCTGCTTGTGGGAAACCATTAGAACCTAGAAGTAAACTACCCGAAGCATCTTTTAAGAATTGACCATGTCTTTGAATTCCATAAGGTTGGCCTTCAGCGATTCCAGATTCAGTTCCAGTAAACCCATTTAAACCAAAATAAGCAGCTCCCTCTAGACTTTCAACAACGTTTTTATTTTGAGTAAAGCTACCGTTTATGTCAAAACTCAAGTCTTGTGTCTTAATTAGGTTTGCAGAAATATCAATTTCAATCCCTTTATTAGTAATTAAAGTAGCATTTTGAAAAGTTTCATTAAAACCTGAAGAAGGTGTGATTGGAAGAGCCAATATCCCATCTTCAGTTTTGTTATCATAATAGGTAAACCCAAGAGTTAAATTATTATCAAAAAATCTACCATCAAAACCTATTTCAAATTCTTTTTTTCTTTCCTCTTTTAAATCAGGATTACCTCTAGTTGTAGATTGTGTAAATGGGTTACCATAAACAGAGCCATCTAATCCATCACCCCAAGAAGATCCTATACCACCTGGCCCAAGGACAGTAGACGTAATATAGGCTGGTGGTGCAACACCAACTTCACCGTAAGATGCTCTTACTTTTAAAAAACTTAAGGCATCTAAATTAACAAGGTCTGTTAATTTGTATCCTATGGAAGCAGATGGGTAAAATATGATACCAGCATTTGGCATGGTAGAAAATGTTTCTCCTCTTCCTGTTAACTCTACTAATAAATTTTCACCTATATCAAAATTTAAAACACCATATACACCATTTTGTCTTCTTATTTCACGAAATCCTGATGGGAGTGAGTTTTGAGATGCAGCGTTACCAGGATTTAAAAATTCTTGGTCAGGATTTGTAAATACAGCTTCAAAAGCACTAAGTCTTCTGTAATCAGATTCGAATTGCTGATAACCTAGCGTATAATTTAGCCCAATATTGGTGTTAATGTCCAAACCGCCGGTCAAGAACATATTTAATTGAGAAAGCTTATTACTATATCTATCTTCAGTGTATTGACCATTATTACCTTCACTAGCAGATCCAGGGGGCCTGTAATCTAATCTGTTATCTTGATAATAATCAACGCTATACCTTACAGCTAGATTTAGATTATCATTAAAACTGTAATTTACTTCAGGTGAAAAGATAAATCTATTCACGTCGTTAAGGTTTTTCTGCTCTTTCATTGTCCATAGAGGGTTATTATAAGAAGGTGCTAAATAATTAAAAGCGCCTGTCGCCGTATTGAAGGTTCTATATGAACCAGTATTTCTCCTGTAGGATCTATGAGAGTTAGGAGTAACGGTTGTAACTCCATCAACAATTCTGTAATTTGTTCCTTTATATTCTCTAAAATCAAAATCAGGAGAATTTCTCAAATAACCTAAATATAGTCCGCTTAGGTTTGATCCTGTTTGGACTCTGTTTGATGTTATATTTGTGTAAGAGGATGATAATTTGAAAAGTAACTTATCTGTAGCTTGTGTTGTGTTGTTCAATTTTAAGGAAGTTCTTTCATAATCAGAATTACCTTTCATTATCCCATCCTGACTAACATTTGAAATAGAAATATAGGTTCTGTTTTTTTCTCCGTTGTATGAAAAACTAACAGAATTATCATAAGTATATCCGTTTCCAAAAACAGCATCTCTATTAATTTGGTTAAAGTTTGTATTGTTGTTTTTTTGAGCAATACTACCTATTCTTGTTCCATCCTGAGTTTCAAACCAACCCCCAGAAAAGTCGTAAACGTCAGCACCGCCTGATCTTAAACTCATTTGATCTCCGTAAGAAAAACCAGTGTTTTCAACAAATACACCTGTTCCTGGTTCTTCGCCTACCCACTGACCTGGAAATCCTTGACCCCATGATCCCTGTTTTTTCCATTCAGCATTAATAGTTTCCACAGAAAGACTTGTCTTCGCGTTAACACTCCATCCTTTTGGACTTTCTGAACCTCTTTTTGTATTAATAACTAAAACCCCATTTGCTGCTCCAGTACCATAAATAGCTGCTGCTGCAGCACCCTTAATTACTGAAATCGATTCAATATCATCTGGGTTAATGTCATTTAGTCTTGATTGTTGAACAACACCTGCAGTGTTACCACCAATATTATCGTTAGAAATGATAGCGCCATCAAGAATGATAAGAGGTGAAATATCTCCAAAAATGGTATTTTGTCCTCTAATTTGGATGTAGGCACCTGAACCAGGGTCACCAGAGTTACGAGTGATGTTTACACCAGATGTTTTACCAGACATTCCTTGTAAAACTCCAGATTCTCCAGATCTTTGCACCCCATCAACTTCAATTTTAGTCGTAGAAGTTAAATCATCGTCTTTTTTCTTTTCCAGACCTAAAGCAGTAAGAACAACTTCTTCCAATTCAGTTCCAGACTCGAGTGAAATATTTATTGTATCATCACTACCTACAGTAATTTCCTGAGAAGTATAACCAACAAAACTAAATACAAGAGTAGAATCTTCACCAACTTCAATAGAATAATTACCATCAAAGTCAGTTGTGACTCCATTACTAGTCCCTTTTTCAACAATCGAAGCACCAGGTAATGGTAATCCATCGGTGTCATTAACAATACCCGAAATGGTTTTTTGAGAATGTGCTACTAATAGAGAAAATATAATAGAAACACATGTTAAAAAATACTTTTTCATATTTTAAATAATTAATGTTTGGATGGCGAATTTACAAAAAATTAATTTTTTTTTAACATTTATTTAATATTTTTATTGATTAAAACCCTGATAATCAATGAAAAATACTTTTGACATGTCTTTTACATTTTTTTATGAAATACTTATTATTATTAGTTTCCCATAGTTTTTGACTAATTAAATAATTGAAAATCAAATAATTATTTTTTTTATTCAAAAATAAATTTTGAGATAGATAATATACTTTAACAAAATTTTAGGAATCTATAAAAAATAGTTCTAAATTTGCGGGCCTAAAAATTAAAGATTTATATGCCAACTATCGCTCAATTAGTAAGAAAAGGTAGATCAAGTATTTCAAAAAAAAGTAAATCTGCTGCTCTTGAATCATCTCCTCAAAAAAGGGGGGTTTGTACAAGAGTATATACTACTACACCAAAAAAACCAAATTCAGCAATGCGAAAAGTTGCAAGGGTAAGGTTGACTAATGGAAAAGAAGTTAATGCTTATATTCCTGGTGAGGGTCACAATTTACAAGAACACTCAATAGTTTTAGTTAGAGGAGGAAGAGTCAAGGATCTTCCTGGGGTTCGATATCATATCGTTAGAGGTGCTTTGGATACCGCTGGTGTCGAAGGACGTCTTCAAAGGAGATCAAAATATGGAGCTAAAAGGCCAAAAAAATAATTTTATAAAATGAGAAAGAAGCTATCAAAAAAGAGACCAATCCTCCCTGATCCAAAATTTAATGATCAGTTAGTGACTCGTTTTGTAAATAATTTAATGCTTCATGGAAAAAAATCAACAGCTTTCTGTCTTTTCTATGATTCGATTGAAATTGTTGAAAAAAGAAAACAAAACGAAGAAAAAACAGCTATAGAAGTTTGGAAAGATGCATTGTCAAATGTAATGCCTCATGTTGAAGTACGAAGCAGAAGGATAGGAGGGGCTACTTTTCAAATTCCAATGCAGATTAGACCTGATCGTAAAGTTTCTTTAGCCATTAAGTGGTTAATTGGATTTGCTAGAAAGAGAAATGAAAAGTCGATGTCGGAAAAGTTGGCAAATGAAATTCTTTCTGCATTCAAAGAGGAAGGTGCAGCTGTAAAGAAAAGAGTTGACACTCATAGAATGGCTGAGGCAAATAAAGCTTTTTCACACTTTAGATTTTAATCAATAATGTCAAGAGATTTAAAATATACTAGAAATATTGGAATTGCAGCTCATATAGATGCTGGTAAAACTACCACTACTGAAAGAATACTTTTCTATACCGGAGTAAGTCATAAAATTGGTGAGGTTCATGACGGTGCTGCAACTATGGATTGGATGGAACAAGAGCAAGAAAGAGGTATTACAATTACGTCTGCTGCTACGACTTGTAATTGGCAATTCCCGACAGAACAAGGTGAAACTTTGCCTGAATCTAAAGATTTTCATTTTAATATTATAGATACACCAGGTCATGTTGACTTTACAGTTGAAGTAAATAGATCACTTAGAGTTTTAGATGGACTCGTTTTCCTTTTCTCAGCTGTTGATGGAGTTGAGCCACAATCAGAAACTAACTGGAGACTTGCTGACAATTACAAAGTCCCTAGAATTGGATTTGTAAATAAAATGGATAGGCAAGGGTCAAACTTCCTTGGTGTTTGCCAGCAGGTGAAGGATATGCTTAAATCAAATGCTGTTCCAATCGTTCTAAATATTGGAGATGAAGAAGATTTTAAGGGAATTATTGACTTGGTAAAAAATAGAGCTATCGTTTGGCATGATGAAAATTTTGGATCGACCTTTGATATAGTCGATATTCCAGATAATCTAAAAGATGAAGCAGAAAAACTCAGAGGTGAATTAATAGAAGCTGTAGCGGAATACGACGAAAACCTTCTTGAAAAATATTTTGAAGATCCAAATTCTATTTCAGAAAACGAGGTGCATAACGCACTTAGAGCTGCAACACAAGAAATGAAAATCATTCCAATGATTTGCGGATCCTCTTTCAAAAATAAAGGTGTTCAGTTTCTGTTAGATGCAGTTTGTCGATATTTGCCCTCCCCAGAAGACAAAATGGCAATTTCTGGAATTGATCCTAATACAGACAGTGAATCTTTAAGAAAACCATCTATAAACGAACCTTTTGCTGCCTTAGCTTTTAAGATTGCCACTGATCCATATGTAGGCAGGCTTGCATTCTTTCGAGCTTATTCAGGTAGATTAGACGCTGGTTCATATATTTTGAATAATAGAACAGGTAATAAAGAAAGAATTTCAAGAATTTATCAAATGCATTCCAATAAACAAAACTCAATTGATTACATTGAAGCTGGTGATATTGGAGCTGCTGTTGGTTTCAAAGATATAAAAACAGGAGATACTCTTTCACATGAAAAATCTCCTATTATATTGGAAAGTATGGATTTTCCTGACCCTGTAATTGGGATTGCGGTAGAACCTAAGACTAAAGCAGACGTTGATAAACTTGGAATGTCTTTAGCTAAACTCGCTGAAGAAGACCCAACATTTCAGGTAAAAACTGATGAAGCTTCAGGGCAAACTGTTATTTCTGGAATGGGGGAATTACATCTTGATATCATTGTTGATAGACTAAAACGAGAATTTAAAGTTGAAGTTAACCAAGGGAAACCTCAGGTTCAGTATAAAGAAGCTTTAACAACATCAGCTAACCATCGAGAAGTTTACAAAAAGCAAACCGGTGGTAGAGGAAAGTTTGCTGATATAATTTTTGTTATAGAACCAGGAGATGAAGCTAAAACCGGTTTAGAATTTATTAATGAAATTAAAGGAGGTAATGTTCCGAAAGAATATATACCGTCAGTCGAAAAGGGATTTAGAGATTCCATGTCAAATGGACCACTTGCTGGTTTTGAGATTGATTCAATGAAAATTACCTTAAAAGACGGTTCTTTTCATCCAGTTGATTCTGACTCACTATCTTTTGAATTAGCCGCTAAAGTAGGTTTTAAAGAGGCTTCAAAATCAGCAAAAGCAGTCATTATGGAGCCTATAATGAAGTTGGAGGTTCTTACACCAGAGGAGAATATGGGAGACATAGTTGGTGACTTAAATAGAAGAAGGGGGCAAGTAAACTCTATGGATGACAGAGCGGGTTCAAAAGTGGTTAAGGCAGAAGTACCGTTGTCAGAAATGTTCGGGTATGTTACTTCACTAAGGACTTTGTCTTCTGGAAGAGCAACTTCAACTATGGAATTTTCTCATTATGCTGAAACCCCCAATAGTGTTTCAGAAACAGTAATCTCAGAAATTAAAGGTCAAAGCGAATAAAATAAAATTATGAGTCAGAAAATAAGAATCAAATTAAAATCTTACGATTATAATCTAGTTGACAAGTCGGCGGATAAAATCGTAAAAACTGTAAAGACTACTGGGGCAGTTGTAACTGGTCCAATTCCATTACCAACTCACAGAAAAATATTTACTGTTCTTAGGTCTCCTCATGTTAATAAAAAATCTAGAGAACAATTTAAATTATGCTCTTATAAAAGGTTAATGGATATTTATAGTTCTTCATCAAAAACTATTGATGCCCTCATGAAGTTAGA
>JBELIL010000051.1:8673-12023 GCA_042090925.1 Flavobacteriales bacterium | reverse complement strand
CCTTTACTAGAATAATTTAAAATTTCTACAAATTCTTTGTTAAATATATTATTAACCCAAAAATTAAAGTTTATTTTCTCTTTAGTAAAAGAGAACCTGATATCCATTAGACCATAGGAATTTAATTTTTCCGGAACTCCCAAAACTTCTCTCTTCCCTCTATATCTGTAAATAAAAGACAATTGTCGGTTTTTCTTTAAATTATAGGTTATTGACTCATTAAACGAATGTTTCGGAAGTCTTTGCAAAGTTCCTTTTTTAAGCTCATTGAAAGTGTAATTGAAATTAAAATCCATCATATCAAAAAAAACTTTTGAATAATCAATTTCAATACCTCTAAAAATTAAATCTGAAGGAGTGTTAATGTATCCTCCCGTAAAATTTGAAAAATCATACTCATAGATGATTTTAGGGTTTTCCTTTCTTTCAAAGAATACTATTGATAAATTTCTTTTTTTAATAGTTGTTTCAATTCCAATTTCCTTTGAAATACTTTCCTCTGGCAAAAGACCCTCATTACCTGAGTAAGGATCATAAAGTTGGTACAAACTTGGCGCAATAAATGCTGAGTTTAGAGTTGCAAATATTTTAATGTTTTGCAATTCTTTAAAATTAAAATTATAGGAAGGATTTAAACTATAAGTAAGGAAATTACCATAAGTCTGGTGATTATTAATTCGTACTCCTAAACTGAAATTTAGATTTTTACCACTCAAATAAACAAGATTAGAATATAACCCTACTTGACTAATATTCAAGACACCATCATATCCAGAATCTTGAAAAAGTATACCTTGAACTGAATAGATTTTATCTGAAATTTTGAATTTGTTGAGAATTTCTGCACTCTTATTTATTGATTTGAAGTTTAAGGGATAATTATCTCTATATTCTCGACTGGTATTTTGGTAACCCGCCGTAAGAGAAATATCACCTTTACTGTGTTGGTATTTAAATCTTGAACTAATTGACTCCAAAAAACTTAGTCCAATAAAATTTGCATCTTCAATTGGAAATGAATTATCATAACCATTTTTTATTTTGGATTTACTTAGAATAACAAACCATTCAATAGGCCCATTATTGTTGGATAAATTGAGATTCAAATTGTATTTTGAAAAATTATCTATTTCTAATCCAGAGGATATGGCACTCATTCCGTTAGTATTAAGGGTAGAAAAATTAAATCCCAAATTAAAAAGATTTAAATTTTTATTAAAACCCAGATTTGATGAGAAATATGTCAAATCATCTAATTTGCTTTTGTTATCGTTTTCTGTCCCAGTAAATAAATCAATATTTAAAGACTCACTATTATTACTTTTTTTTGTTATAATGCTAATAACACCTGCTGAAGCAGAACTCCCATATAGCGAACTAGAAGCACCTTTTAGAATCTCGATGGACTCAATTTGATTTATATTTAAAAAGTTTATATCAAAATCATTATCAATTCGGGAAGAGTCTGACATTCTTACTCCATCAATTAAAATAAGAACCTGATTATTGTTACTACCTCTTATTGCGTATCTTATGTTTTGACCACTAATTGATGTATTCCCTAAAGTAATTATTCCAGGTTTGGTTGACAATAATTCAGAAATATTTCTTCCATTAAAACTTTTTAATTCTGTACTATCAATTTTAATAATACTTCTTCCAGATTCTCTTCTTTTAATTGGAATTTGACTTTCAATTAATGTGATCTCATCTAGATAGAATATTTTTGTGTTTAATGAGTCCTTTAAAGCTTTTGTACCTTGTGCGCTAAACTTATTAATAACAAATAAAACACACAAAAGTGTTACAGTAACTTTTGCTTTCATGTCAATTTAATAAAATAGTATGTAGATTTTTTCATCCGGAAAAAATCGTAAATACTTATTGGCATATCTCCTAGCTTGCTTTTTTCTATTCGCCTTCCCAAAAATCAGTGGCATTGAGTTTATACAAAAAACCTAAATCAGTGATAGCTTACGGTTGCGGGAACAGCATTGTCTTAAAATTTAATTTCCCTTTGAATCTTCCAAATTATAGAAAAAACAATTTTTTAAAATTAAGAAAATTTAATTTGATTGCGCCGGTTTAAGTTTAAATTTCTCAGCAGATTTAAAAGATGTAAAAAGAATGAAAGAGTAAAATAAATCTCCCAAAATAGTATTTAAAAAAAAAGGTATAGCTAGAGTAAAACACGCTACTAGTCCTTCAATATTTTTAGGATAGCTTAAATACCAAACTCCAAGATTAGTTAAAATAAAAAAAATAACCGACGATAAAAAAACTGTTTTAAAGTCTATTTTGGTTGATATAACTCCTAAAAAATAAATTATGATAAATGTTAGGTACACGAAAATATTAATTAAACCTATTCCAAGAAATAAATCTGAAATAAACAATGGTATAATTGGTAGGAATACCCCAGATAATTTGTTGTTGATTTTTTTTGAAGAAAAAAGAGCAATCCCTGTTATTGGAGCAAAATTTGGAGGATGAGGTACCATTCTAGACAGAACAGCCAAAATAATAATACTTGCTATTATTAGCTTTCTATTTCTTTCTTTTCTCAAGTAACAACTATTTAGTTAAATACATTTTTCTTCTAGAGTATAAGTTATAAAAATCGTCATCTTTTAGATTTTTTATAAAAAGAATACTCTCCCCCGTACTTTTCATTTCAGGGCCAAGTTGTTTATTAACGTTTGGGAATTTATTAAATGAAAAAACAGGTTGTTTTATTGCATACCCTTCTAATTTGGGTTTGAATTCAAAGTCTTTTAATTTATTTTTCTTTAGCATTACTTTGGTGGCGTAATTCACATAGGGCTCATTATAAGCTTTAGCAATAAATGGAACTGTACGTGAAGCTCTAGGGTTAGCTTCAATAACGTATACTTTTTCATCTTTAATTGCAAACTGAATATTTATTAGACCAACTGTATTTAGGGCTTTAGCAATTTTTAGTGTGTGATCTTTTATTTGCTGTAAAACATATTCGCCAATATTAAAAACGGGAAGAGTGGCATTTGAATCACCAGAGTGAATACCACATGGTTCAATGTGCTCCATGATACCTATTATATGTACAGAGTCACCATCTGAAATAGCATCTGCCTCAGCTTCAATTGCCCCGTCCAAGTAATGATCAAGTAATAGTTTATTGTTTGGTATCTTTCTTAAAAGATCCACCACATGAGCTTCTAACTCATCCTTATTAATGACGATCTTCATACCTTGTCCACCAAGGACATATGAAGGTCTTACAAGAATTGGAAAATTTAATTTTTTAGAAAGTTCAATCGCTTGTTCAGCATTTTCAGCTACACCAAATTCAGGATATGGTATCTTATTTT
>JBELIL010000051.1:0-8573 GCA_042090925.1 Flavobacteriales bacterium | reverse complement strand
TCAACGAAAGGATTTTTTTTACTAAGTTTCATTTCTGCTTCAAAAGTTGAATAATAATATGGGGTTTTAGCCTCAAATTCTGCAGCACAAGTGTCAACCAATTTGTAAACTCTATTAATATTAAATTTTTTCCTAAATTTATAAATTTCACTTTCAACACAACCAAGCATATACGCAATTTGTCTATCAACAAAACCTTTTTGCTTGGCTTCAAGAAGTAAATCCTTATCAAGATTTTTGATGTTATAACTTGATATTTTTTCTTCTAAATCATGTAATTCTTCAAATTGTTTTAAAAACCACATATCAATTTTTGTTATTTCGTGAATTTTCGACAGTGAAATTCCTAGCTGAATAGCGTCATAAATAACGAAAACTCTATCCCAACTTGCATTAGTAAGTTTATCAATTATTGTATTGTAATCTTTATACCCCTTCCCATCGGCACCTAGACCATTCCTTTTTATTTCAAGAGATTGAGTTGCCTTATGAAGAGCTTCCTGAAAAGATCGCCCAATACCCATAACCTCACCTACTGATTTCATTTGCAGTCCAAGAATTCTATCTGAACCCTCAAATTTGTCAAAATTCCAACGTGGTATCTTAACAATTACATAATCAACTGAAGGCTCAAATAAAGCAGATGTAGATTTTGTAATTTGGTTATCAACTTCATCCAAAGTGTAACCTATAGCTAGTTTCGCAGCAATTTTAGCTATCGGATATCCTGAAGCTTTTGATGCTAATGCAGAAGATCTAGAAACTCTTGGATTTATTTCAATTGCAATAATTTCCTCCTTTTCATCTGGACTTACCGCAAATTGAACATTGCACCCTCCAGCAAAGTCACCGATATTTCTCATCATTTTTATTGCCAAATCTCTCATTCTTTGAAATGTTTCATCAGACAAAGTCATTGTAGGTGCAACAGTAATAGAGTCACCAGTATGAATTCCCATTGGATCCATATTTTCAATGGAGCAGATTATTACAACGTTATCATTTTTATCCCTTAATAATTCTAGTTCATACTCTTTCCATCCTAACAAAGCCTTATCAATTAAAACCTCATGAATTGGAGATGCTTCTAACCCTCTTGTGAGTAATTCATCAAAATTTTCTGAATTATGAACAAATGAAGCACCTGTTCCTCCGAGAGTAAATGAAGGTCTAATTACTAATGGAAATCCAAAATTCTGAGCAATTTCCTTTCCCTTTAAAAAGGAGTTTGCTGTTTCGGCTGGGGCTACTGGAATATCAATTTTCTTTAGTAACTCTTTGAATTTTTGTCTATCCTCAGTAATATTAATAGCTTCAATATCAACTCCAATTATTTCTACGTTAAAGTCATCCCAAATCCCCTTTTCATCTGCCTCTATACATAAATTTAAAGCTGTTTGACCCCCCATAGTTGGAAGGACAGCATCGATGAGATTCTCTGACAAAATTTCAATTATTGATTTGGTATTTAAAGGTTTTAAAAATATATGATCTGCCATAGTAGGATCAGTCATAATAGTGGCAGGATTCGAATTAATTAAAAAAGTCTCTATCCCATCTTCTCGAAGTGAACGCAAAGCTTGACTTCCTGAATAATCAAATTCACAAGCTTGCCCAATTATTATAGGTCCTGAACCTATAATTAGAATTTTTTTTAGATCTTTTCTCTTAGGCATATATACTTATAAAAATAAAAAAGGTGTAACTTTAATCAAAGTAACACCTCTATAATTTAAGTTTAATTTTTTCACTTTTTATGCCCAGGTTCAGATGAGACAGATAATTTTTTTCTTCCTTTAGCTCTACGGCTAGAAATCACATTCCTTCCGCTTGCGGTTGACATCCTTTCCCTAAAACCGTGCTTATTTTTTCTCTTTCTTTTGGAGGGCTGATAGGTTCTCTTCATTTAGGTATAGACTTAAGGAAATTTAAAATTTCCCAAATATACAATAAGTTTTAGTTTGGACAATAACATTAAATTAATTAAAATTCTTTTATTAATTTTATAAAATATGATTCCAAAAAATTTTAAAATATTAATTTTTATACCTCTAATAGGCTTAAGTTTTTA
Source organism: Flavobacteriales bacterium (assembly GCA_042090925.1). Classification (GTDB taxonomy): domain Bacteria; phylum Bacteroidota; class Bacteroidia; order Flavobacteriales; family Flavobacteriaceae; genus TMED96. The sequence goes on along the minus strand of JBELIL010000051.1, from coordinate 6,502 downwards.
CCAATTTTATGATGATTTTATTGGGAATGGCATTTTCTATTTGTTTTTATCTTTATTCTTTATTCTTATTTATTTTAAAAATGAATACATTTTTTTTGCATTTCTAAAATTAAGAAAGCAAGATTTTGATGGAACTAAAAAATGGTTAGATAAAATTAAAGATCCTGAAAAGATACTTGTGAAAAAGCAAATAGGATATTATCACTATCTCTACGGAATTATTGAATCGCAAAAAAATCTGACTTTAGCTGAAAAATCATTTCGGAAAGCGTTATCATTTGGATTGTCAATGGGTACTGACCTAGCTATGGCCAAATTGAGTCTTGCAGGTATTTTAATTCAAAAAAGGAGAAAAAGAGAAGCTACAATTTTAATTGGTGAGGCAAAAAAATCCGATAAACATAATATGCTTGGAGAACAAATTAGATTATTAAAAACCCAAATAAAAAAAATTTAAACCTACTCCGAAGGTATTGAAATTGTATAAGACTTTCTTGATTTATTATTTAAATGATTTTCTAGCAACCATGGATTATGAATTTTAAAATTTTTATAATTCAGTCCTAGGTCTTTCGAAAAGTCAGATAGATTATTTAGAGGGATATCAATTTCTATTTCTTTGTATTTTATTGGTTCATACATCTGTTCTTCTTTTATATAAAAACCAAAACTTTCAGGAGATTCAACAATATTTTTTAGTGCGATAATTCTAAATACATATCTTTTTGTTTCTTCTCCAAATAAAATATTTTCATATGCTGTTTGATTTTGATTTGTTAATTTATTTTGAACTCCATTAATTCCCCTGTTATAAGCTGCTGCTGCAAGTGTCCAAGAACCAAATTTATCTTTGGCTTTCTTTAAGTATTTACAAGCTAATCTCGTAGATAGATTTAAATTATATCTTTCGTCAACATTACCGTTTATCTCTAATCCGTACTCTCTCCCTGTTGTTTTCATAATCTGCCAGAATCCTTTAGCACCACTTGGTGAGGTTACATTTTGCAAACCACTTTCAATTAATGCTAAATATTTAAAATCTATAGGTATACCTTCACTAATCAGAATTTTTTCGATTTGAGGAAAGTATTTATTTGCCCTTTTAATTAAAAGAATTGTATTAGACTGCCAATAAGTGTTAACTAGAAATTCTCTATCCATTCTTTCAATTAAATCATCTTCATCTAGAATCATTTCCTCACCAGCAAACGAAACCTTTTTTGGTATTGAAATAGGATATATTTTATAGGTAGATTCTGTTCCATGAGTGATAAATCTACTTCTGGAAATGCCAAATGATAAAAAAAACAAAACCATTAAAATTATCAAAGATGTGATTTTCTTAGTTGATTTTATCTCTTTTAAAAAATTTTTATTCATGCACTAAAAATGATTTCTAGATCTTACAGCTAATCTAAAGTTATATTATTAATTACTAATATTACTATATTTGGAATCAAAATAAAAGAAAATTAAAAAACTTCTCCTACCGCTAATATTACTGATATCAAAAGTAGCTCTTGGACAATCTACAAATGCTGTTTTCATTGACTCCAATATAAAAGTAGATGGTATAGGGAATGAATCTACATGGGAAAAAGCAAAATTTACCTCTGAATTCTGGCAATATTTCCCACTTGATTCAATTAAGGCTCCAGATCAAACAAAATTTAAAGTTTTATATGATGACGAAAATTTATACGTTCTTATAGTTTCAGATTTCCAAGATGATAAATATGTTGTGTCTTCTCTCAAGAGAGACTGGAGCTCTAGAAACAATGACTCAATGACTCTTGTCCTGGATACATTTAATGATGCAACAAATGCTTTTCTTTTTGGTATTTCGGCTGAAGGTGTAAGAAGAGAAGGTCTTATTTCAAATGGTGGAAACAGTACAAATAGAGGAAGAGATTTTAGTTTTTCATGGGATGTAAAGTGGGAAGGTGAAGTGTCCTTAAACAAAAACTTTCTAGTGGCTGAATTAAAAATTCCTCTTTCAAGTCTAAGATATGACGACAAAGCAGCAAAATGGAGAATAAATATTTACAAAACAGACATAGGAAAAAATATGGTTTCTAGTTGGGCAAGAATACCAAGGAATTTAAGTCGTGCAAGTCTTGCTTTCATGGGAAATCTAAATTTTGAAAAATCACTAGGGAAATCGAAATCACCAGTTTTTATAATTCCTTACACCAGTGGATTAATCGGAAATAATTTTGAAGATCAAAAAAAAATTTCCTCTTTTGACCTTGGAGGAGATGCAAAATTAAGTTTAGGAAGTGGAATGATTCTTGATCTTACCTATAATCCAGACTTTTCACAAGTAGAGGTTGATGATCAAATTATTAATTTAACCAGATTTGAAGTACGACTTCCAGAAAAAAGACAATTTTTTCTTCAAAATAGCGATCTCTTTTCAAGTTTTGGTAATAGCTATTCGGCACAACCTTTTTTTTCAAGAAGAATAGGAGTTGCTAAAGATACCGAAGGGAATACAATTCAAAATAGAATAATAGCAGGTGCAAGATTAAGTGGTAAAGTAAATAAAAATCTTAGACTTGGATTTTTAAATATGATTACTGACAGTGACCCTCAAAATAAAATCTCTTCCAACAATAATACTGTATTTGCATTACAACAAAAAATGTTTTCTAGGTCATTTTTAGGTCTTCTTTTTATTAATCGAGAGAAATTAGAAGAGGATAAAATTGAAAATGATCAAGCAGATTTCAATCGCGTTTTAGGTATTGACTATAACTTACAATCAAAGGACAGTAAATGGGTTGGAAAAATTTGGTATCATAAATCATATGAGTCAAAAAATGATAAAAATAATTTTTCAAATGGTATTTGGTTAAATTATAATTCAAGAAAGAACAATTTATTTATAAGTAGTAGGCAAATGAGTGATGAATTTAGTTCTGATCTAGGTTTTATTAGGAGAACCGGTATAAAGTCACATTTTATTAAATATGGTCATCGTTTTTGGATAGATTCAAAAAAAATAAGGTCAATCGAGTTGAGTCAACAACTTTATTTCGTAGATACCCCAAATATGTCAAATTTAATTACGGATAGAAATTATGAAACTCAAGGTCAGATTTCGTTTACGAATCAATCAAGATTTGAGATAACGTACAATAGGAGATTTACTTTTTTGTTAGATGATTTTGACCCTGTTGGTGGTGTAAATAGTATCCCTCTTCCTGCAGAAAATGGTTTTTTTTACAATGATTTCGAGATGCAGTTCAGCTCTAATTACACAAAAAATTATTACTTTAATTTAAAGACAACTTTAGGTCAATTCTACAGTGGCAATAGAGTTTCATTTGATAGTGAGTTTACCTATCGTATACAACCAAAATTTAGCAGTAGCGTAAAGATCAGATATGATGATATATATTTTCCCACAACATACACTTACGGTAAGTTATTTTTAATAGGTCCAAAATTGGAGTATACATTTAATAAAAAACTTTTTTGGAACACATTTGTACAATACAGTTCAAAATCTGACAACCTAGGAATAAATTCGAGATTGCAATGGCGTTTTGCACCTCTATCGGATTTTTACTTAGTTTACAATGATAATTATTTTACTTATGATAATTTAGTTCCTAGGGTAAGAAGTCTAACTTTTAAACTAACTTATTGGTTAAATATTTAATAATGAAACATTATATAAAATTCATATTTCTGCTGCTTTTTTTTAAATGTACGAGTGATACTAACAAAAATCTTAATATTTCTGGAAGCGTAAAAGGTTTAAGAAAAGGTAAACTGTATTTGCAAAAATATATAAACGATACAATGTTAATTAATATTGATTCATTAAAAATTGAAGGTTTAGAAAATTTCGAATTTAATGATAGTTTAAGTGAAGCACAATTTTATTTTCTTGCATTAAAAAAAGATGAAACTGATACTACTTTACAAAAAATTCCATTTTTTGCGGAAAAAGGTAAAATTAAAATTACTACAAGATTGAATACATTTTTAAGTAGTGCAAAAGTTGATGGTTCAGAAAATCAAATACTATGGGATGAGTATTTGATGGTTATTAGAAAATTTAACAATCAGAATATTGAATTAGTGAAGGATTATTTAGAGAAAAAAGGTGAATTTGATTTTAAAAAAAGGGATGAACTATTTGACAAAAAGAACAGTTTAATAAATAGAAAAAAAGTCCTTTTTTCTTTAAATTTCGCGATGAATAATTCAGATAAAGAAATATCAGCTTATATAGGACTTTATGAACTAAATAATATTTCAAAAAAATATTTAGATAGTCTATATTCTAAATTAAATACTGAAATTAAAAACTCTTTTTATGGAAAAAAACTTAAGAAGAAACTAGACAGTTTTATTTAGACTTTGATTGCAAATAAACTTAATTTAAGATGGTAATATATACCCCTTAACTCTTTTAAAGATAATTTTAAACCACTCAGTATAAATATTTGGATTTCTATCTAAGTCTTGCTCTAAAAAAGACATATCAACCCACTTCCAGTCCTCAACTTCTTTAATATTAATTTTTGGATTTAGATCAGTATGCCCAACCAAAACGTGATCAAACTCATGTTCGGTGAGACCGTTTTTGAGATTAGCTTTATATATAAAACTAAATATTTCTTTTATATCGACATTGAATCCCATTTCCTCGTTGAGACGTCTTCTAGCGGCTTCTATTGTGCTTTCTCCATCTCGTTGGTGACTACAACATGTATTTGTCCATAAACCTGGAGAATGATATTTTAGTTTTGATCTTTTTTGTAAAAGCAGCGAATTGGATTTATTGAAAATAAAAATTGAAAATGCTCTATGCAAAACACCCTTTCTGTGAGCTTCCATTTTGGGCATAAGCCCTAATTGAAAATCCTCTTTGTCAACTAAAATAACTTTCTCTTCGTTCATGCCCCAAAACTACAAACTATTGAAATAAAACTTAAGGGCTGTGAAGTTAAAATTACAAATTGAAAATTTTATAGAAAAGCAAAGGCTAGAAATTAAATTCCTAGCCTTTGTTATATACACATACAAATAGTAGTAGTTACTTAGCAGTAAATTCAACTCTCCTGCTGTTGGCACGACCCATAGGAGTAGTATTGTCTCCTTTGGGCTTCGATTCACCATATGCTTCTACCTCAAGTCTAGAAGAATCAATACCTAACTCAATGAGCTTTGATTTGACAGCTTCAGCTCTATTTCTAGAAAGAGTCATGTTATAAGATGAACCTCCATCTTCGGATGCATGTCCTTGTATTAGTACTACACCTTTAGGATTCTCCATCAAAATTGTTTTCACTTCTTCGACTGCATTCATAACTTTAGATCCCATTAACTTATATCCATCAGCAGGGAATAAGATATTAATTCCGGCTGTGTTTAAAGCATTTAATACTTGAGTATCTACTTTAGGGCAACCATTATCACCTTCTCCTGCCTCATTAGGACATTCATCGTCCTTGTCAACTACTCCATCACCATCTGAATCAGGCCATGGGCAACCACTATTTTCGGTTTCTCCTGCTTCATCAGGACATTCGTCATCTTTGTCGGCTACTCCGTCACCATCTGAGTCAGGGCAACCATTTAAATCACCAGCAACATCAGGACACTCGTCATCTTTATCGAGAACTCCATCTCCGTCGGTATCGGGACATCCGTTATTTTCAGCTGGACCAGCCTCTTCAGGACAATCATCCTCTCCATCTTGAATTCCGTCTCCATCTGTATCTGGACATCCTTCAAATTCTTTTAAACCAGGAACATCTGGACATTTGTCTTTTTTGTCACTAACACCATCTTTGTCACTGTCACCACTTCCAAATCCATAACTAACACCAAGAGAAACTAAATTATAACTTACTTCTGGATTCTCATTGATTTTAGCAAATTGAAATTCTGCAAAAGCGCCAAAGTTTTCCCCTAATGCTAAATCAAAACCTACAGCTCCAAAATTTGAATAGTCAGTAAATTTTGAAAAACTATCAGTACCATCTTTCAATGATGTGGTACCATAGACTCCTGCTTTTAAGTAAGGACTGAAAGAATTATCTGTTGAAAATCCGTATTTTAAACCTACGTGGGTACTGTAGAAATCAAAATCATTGCCTCCAGCGGCGTCATTTTTTATTTTACCAAGAGATAATTGTCCACCAACTGACAATCCTCCAATTATTCTTCTGTATAGCATCAATGAAGGTGCTCCTAAAGAACCACTCAAATCATTGGAAGATATAGTTGAACCTCTTGTAACAATATCATCTGAAATAGATGGCATGGTCAAGCCAAGACTAATTTTCCAGGGATTAGAGGCATTTTGTGCAAAAACTCCTGCACTAAATAGGAGTAGGAATGCGATGAGTATTTTATGTAATTTCATATTTTCTAATTTGTTAACAAATTTTGTTTTTATTTACCATTATGGTGTAATCTAAACTAACCAAATATACAATATTTGCTATATTTCTCAAAATGATTTGTATTAATTGAATTT
>JBELIL010000050.1:0-12115 GCA_042090925.1 Flavobacteriales bacterium | reverse complement strand
CGATCTGTGTTGTGGAGTTTGATAAAGAGAATAAAGTGATAAGCTTAGAAGAGAAACCAAAAAAGGCGAAATCAAATTATGCAGTTCCTGGTTTGTATTTTTATGATAATCGTGTTGTTGAATTTGCTAAAAAAGTACTACCTTCAGAAAGAGGAGAAAAGGAAATTACTGCCTTAAACCAAATGTATTTAGAGCAAGGTGAATTAGAAGTAGGTATAATGACTAGAGGAATGACTTGGTTAGACACTGGAACAGTAGATTCTTTTGATGCTGCGACTGAATTTGTACGTGTAATAGAAAAAAGAACTCATAAAAAAATAGCTTGCATTGAAGAGATAGCTCTTATATATGGTTATATTGCAAAGGATAAGGGCCTTGAAATAGCTAAGAAATACGGAAAAAGTGGGTATGGAGAATACATTAAAAAATGTGCACAATATTGATGTCTTGATAAAAACTGATTAATTGTCTATAAAAGTAAAAGTAATAAATGGAGTAATATGGAATTAGTGAATTGTACAAAAGAATATTGGAATTTTATAAGAACTCTTAGGAACGATCAGAGAGTTAAAAGTGGGTTCATAAAATCAGCACACATCACTGAGGAAATGCAGATTAAATATATGCAAGGTAATTCACATCACTACCGAATTTGTTTGCTTAATGGGGAACCCGTAGGATACGTTGGAGTGATTGAAGGTGATATAAGGATATGTACTCATCCTAATTATCAACGTAAAGGAATTGGTAGGTTTATGATTACTGAAATCATGAACGAAGAACCAACCGCATTTGCAAAGGTAAAAATAGATAATGAAGCTAGTGTTAAATTGTTTGAAGCTTGTGGATTTACAAAGAATTTTTACATTTTAACAAAAGATTAAATTTTTTTACATAATTTATACAAATTAGTAAGTATGTACTAAAAAAATGATATTTAAAAACAATGTTTTTAAAATTAATAAACGTTCATCAGTATTTGGATTTGTAATACCCTAAAGAGACTTTTTTCTGTAAAAATTTAACATATTATAATAATTTTAAATGAAAAAAATACCATTTAACAAACCTTACCTTACTGGAAAGGAGATGCATTATATTTCTCAGGCAGTAAATTCAGGAAAAATTTCCGGTAATGGCATGTTTACAAAGAAATGTCAGGCATTTTTTGAACAGCAATATGGATTCAAAAAAACTTTATTAACAACCTCTTGTACTGATGCTCTGGAGATGTGTGCAATACTCGCTGACATACAGCGTGGAGATGAGGTTATTGTACCCTCATATACATTTGTAACATCGGCATTGGCTTTTGTGAGGCAGGGAGCGAAAATAGTTTTTGTAGATAGCAGATCTGATCGTCCAGGGATAGATGAAGATAAAATTGAGTCTTTAATCACTTCAAAAACCAAAGCTATAGTAGCGGTTCATTATGCTGGGGTTGCATGTAATATGGATAAAATAATGAAAATCTCAAGCAAACATAATATTCTTGTTATTGAAGATGCCGCTCAAGCTATTGATTCTTTTTATGAAAAAAGACCACTTGGAAGTATCGGACACTTAGCTAGCTTTTCTTTTCACGAAACAAAGAATCTAAATTCAGGTGAAGGTGGATTACTTGTAATTAATGATGATCGTTTTTTAAAAAGAGCAGAAATTATTTGGGAGAAAGGAACTAATCGTTCAGAATTTTTTAGAGGTGAGGTAAATAAATATAGTTGGGTTGATATTGGTTCGTCTTTTTTACCTTCAGATATATTAGCAGCCTATTTATGGTCTCAAATTGAGAATATTAATGATATACAGGGAAAAAGAATAGAAATATGGAATACATATTATGATGGCCTTTATAAATGGGCTGAATTAAATAAAATTGAAATGCCTCTTATTCCAGACTTTGCAACCAATAATGGACATATGTTTTACCTTGTTTGTAAATCATTGAAACAAAGAGATAGAATAATAGAAAAATTGAAAAATAATGGTATTCATTCTGTATTTCATTACCTAAGTCTTCATAAAAGCACTTATTATCTTGATAAACATGATCAGAGACAACTTCCTAATAGTGATCGTTATTCTGAATGTTTATTGCGTTTACCTTTATATTATGAACTGAAAGAAAATCAATTAAAATCAATTATTAATGTTTTGATAGATGACTAAATATTTACATATCGCAACACCAAATATATTTACAATACGTCTAAGTGAAAAATTAAATGAGAATAGCGGGAATGTTCATCAGTTTTTATTTATTTCTGATTTAAAAAAAAATGATTCTATGCAAAACAAATCTATATTCTTCTTAAAATCACCACTTAGAAAAAATTTATTTTTCAATCTAATTCAAACTTATAAATTGTCTTCAAAAAGTGATTATATAATAATTCATGGCTCATCGTTAATCTATTTTTTTTTTTTCTTTCCATGGTTTATTAAAAAGCTATGCTGGGTAATATATGGGTATGAATTATATGGGTTCTTGAGAAAATCAAAATTTAGTATTCAAAAAAAAATAAATCAACTAGTATTTAAAAGAGTAAAAATTCACTTATCACATATTGAAGGTGACTCTATATTAGCTAATGAATTACTTAATTCTAAAGCCTCTTTTCATTATTCACCAATGTATTATAGTAACGTTGTTAATACGAAAGATTTTTCACCGACAAAAATAAATCAAAAGGTTAGAATAATGATTGGCAATAGTAATAGTCCTAATAATAATCATATAGGTATTTTTGAGAAGATGAAAAATTATACTAATGAAATTGAATCAGTAATCTGTCCTTTAAGTTATGGAAATAATGTAAAGTATAAAAAGGATGTGATGAACGCTGGAAAAAAAGCATTTGGAGATAAGTTCTTCCCAATTGAGGAATTCATGACTATCGAAAAGTATAAAAAAACATTAAGTCAAACTGATATTATAATATTTGATCATTGGAGGCAACAAGCAATGGGTGTTACTTTAACCTTATTGTCGTTAGGCAAAATAGTATACGTAAATTCAAAGACAACTTCATATAAATCTTTTAAAAAAAGAGGCTTTCAAATATTTGATAATAAACTTATTTTCAATGAAGGGCCTTTAGTAAATCGAAATGTTACGGTAAATAAAAAGCTATTAACACGATATTACTCAGAAAAACTACTTTTATCTTCTTTAAATAATATTAAATATAAAATTGAATAAATTAAAATCATTATTTCATAAAAATACTTTGATCAGTAATACGCTTTATTTTACATTTTCAAGTGCAATTTCTAAAATAATTTCTGTATTTCTAATTTATATATATGTTAATTATTTGAGTGTTGAAGAGTATGGATTGTTTGATTATTTTTTCATTATAGCAACATTAATTAACTTAACATTTTCTTTTGAAATCACCCAAGGCCTTGCTAGATATCTTCCTTCCTTCAAAGGACTTATTAATAAAAAAATCCTATTATCAACCTCCATATATTTATTGCTTTTTAGTTCTATTATTTTTTTAATAATATTATTTATTTTTAAAAGTTTTGTAACAAACTATATTTTCAATTTTAGTATTGGAAAATTCACATATAATTTAATGTCACTTTTCTTTCTGCTGAATTTCTTTCATTTATTTTTTAAAAATAATTTTAGATGGCTTGCAAATGGAAAAGATTTTTTTATTCAGTCATTAATTTTTATAGTTTCAAATTCACTTTTATTATACTACTTTTTGGTAATAAAAAATTATAATATTAATGGGGCTTTAATGGCAAATATAATTTCTTCATTTTTAGCAATTTTATACTGCTTCAATAAGCAAAAAATATTTTTTGGTAATTATTTTTCAAAGAAAATAGCAAAATTTCTGTTAAAATTTACAACTCCTTTAATTCTTTCTAGTTCTGCGGTATATTTTGCTACATTTTTAGACAGAATTTTTATTTCTAAATTTTTAGGTTATGAAGATTTAGCTGTTTATAGTTTGGGACATAGATTCTCTGCTGCTTTAGGGTTTATTATATTTGGATTAGTTAGTGCTTATGCTCCACAAATTTATAAAAATCCGTATTTATCAACAGTAAACAAACTTTTTGACGACTTATTTAATCTTATATTACTTTTTTCATTCGTTACTTATGTAGGTTTATATTTATTTGCAAATGATTTAATTTTATTAATGGGAAATCAATTATATCAAGATTCTTCAACCATAATATTAATATTATCAATTGCAATGATTTTTAATTATTCAATTATTTTATTTCCAGGGTTAATAATTGAAGGTAAAACAAAATTATTAGCTAAAATTAATTTTATAACAGGCCTATTTAATTTAGTATTAAATTATTTTGTCATGTATTTTTTTGAATCCATATTTTATATAGCTTTTGCAACATTATTATCTCAAATTATTTATTTCTCCTTAAATGCATATAATAGTTCAAAATTCTATACTTTTCACAGGTATAAATTTCTTAAATTTTTAAAATCACTTTTGTTTTTTTCTTTAATTATTTTTTTTAGTATATTATTACCATCACTGGACTTTAATTACTTATTGAAAATTATAATATTTATATTATTAGTGATTTTTATGGTTGGATTGATTGATAAAAGTGTTTTAAAAAAGTTTATAAAAACTATTTCATTCAAATGAAAAAAACTCCTAAACAACTTAAAAAGTTGATATAGTATTTAAGCTGATTTATGAGCTTTCGCACAATTTCAATAAAACTCTCCAACTAATCATAGTTGGTGATGGTCCTAAATGGCATGATTTAACTGAATAGTTAGAGAACTTTATAATATAAAAACACTCTGATTTAAAAAAATGTATGAAATTTTCTTATTACTATTTAATGTTTTAAACTTAAAATTGTTAAGGGGAAATTTATTTGAAAAAATTATTTACTTTGTATCATAATTCATATTTCAATCCAAAGTATAGATAACCTTAAAATGAACAAAATAAAATTATAAATAAGTGCAGATAATTATTTTTCTAATATCGATTTTTTACAAATACAAATTGAATTTAAAGTATTCAATATCATGTGGTATAAAAACTAGAATAATTGGAAAAAATATATATTTAGGTAAGAATGTTTCTATACTTGGACGTTTGACTTCTAGTTCCAGAGGAAGAATTCAAATTGGAGATAATACAACAATTAGATTTAATACTATTATTGAATCAGAGACTGAGGTTATTATTTCAAAGAATGTTATTATAAGTAATAATGTTATTATTACTGATAATGATTCCCATCCAACTTCCCCTTTAAAAAGAGAAAAAATGTCTTTAGCAGGTACAAATACTGATTTATGGGACTGGAAACACTCTAGGTCAGCTCCAATTTTTATTGGAGAAAACGTTTGGATTGGAAGAGGATCACTAATTTCTAAAGGAGTAAATATTGGTAAAGGTTCAATTGTTGCATCAAACGCTGTTGTAACTAAAAATGTTCCACCTTATTCTTTGGTATACGGAAATCCTTGTATTATTAAGTCTGGAAAATATGAAAAAAGGTAGATTACATATTGTTCATGCAGCACCTTTTCCTTATTATTCAGGAGGAATAGATTCTTGGCTTGCAGCATTTATTAATGTTTTTAATAGTACTACAAATATTTCTATTTACTGTCTAGGAGAGCCTAAAGATTCAATGAAAATAAATTTTAAAATACCATCGTTAAAAATTAAATATTTTGATGGGAATTTATTTGCTTCAATATTTAAACTTTCTTTTAATTTAAAAAAAAATATCAAAACAAATGATACTGTTTTGATTTTATCAACAATTCCTTTAGGGATTATATTGATAACCAATTACATTAATTTTAAACTAAATAAAGTTAAAACTATTATTTCAGTTAGAGGTCAAATTACTAGGGACTGCATTTTGTTAAAAAAAAGCTATTTAAAAACTACATTGTCATTTATTGCTGAGTTTATGACGTGTCATTTAGCTGATATAGTTGTATCTAATGGAATAGATACAAATAAATATCTTTTAAAATATTTTGGTGTAGATTCTGTTATTATTCCAAACGGAATTTTAAACGATAGTGTTCGTATAAGATCTGGAGAAAAATTGATACTAAAAAAAAAGAAAGATTCAATTATCATTCTTCATTTAGGAACAATAAGACCAATTAAAGGAATCAAATTTATCAAAGAAGCATTTTTAGAATACTTTTCTAATTCCCCAAACAGTAAAATTTCAATATTATTCGTTGGTAAGGGAGACTCAACCCTTTTGGGGGATTTAATAAATTTTTCAGAAAATGTAAAGTTATACGGTGAGCAATCGGATACAAATATATTTATTGACAATTCAGATTATGCCATAAATTTCAGTGGTGGAAGTGGGGTTAGTAATTCATTAATAGAATGTCTAGACAGAGGAGTTCCTGTAATAGCTCATGATAATTTAACTTTCTCCCAAGTTTTGAACAATAAAAATGGAATATTAGTTAAAGATAAAAAAGAATTTATTTCTATTTTAAGAAAAATTGATAATTCAGAAATAATTTTTGATTCAGAGTTAATAAAAAAATCTGTCAAGAGATTTAAATGGATTAATTTAAGAGATGATTGGCATAAAATTATATTTGATGCTAAAGAATAATCCAAAAACATATTTATTAATTTTAATAACAATAATTTTATTAGATTTATTATCCTACTATGTTAAACCATTAATTTTTATTTCTTTTTTTTTAAAGTCACTCTTCTTAATAATTCTACTTACAATTATTCGAAAGGAAAAAGTCTTTTTATTTATTATAATATGTTTTTTTTTAATAATTCATTTGATTTATAGTTCAATGAGCTTAGAGTTATTACCTTCTAATGTTTTAAAATTTGTCTCATTCATTATTTCTCCTTTTATAATAACTAAATACAAAACTGATAATTATTCTTACAATAATTTTATTTTAATATTGTTCATTATTATAGTGCTTAACACTGTACTAGGTGTTTTGGGGATTGGTAAAATCAACTATGGTGAAATTGATGGAAGTAGTGTAGGTGTACGTGGATTATTTTTCAGTGGTAATGAATTATCTATATTGTTTTGTGGAATTGTAAGCCTTATTACATTATCTAATTACAGATATAAAATTTTTCTAATATTTCTATTACTCATATCATCCTTATTTATTGCAACAAAATCTACTATATTATTTACGACAATCATATTTATTTATATGTTAATTAAGAAAATAAATTTTATTCAAAAAGTAGCATTATTCTCAACATTGCCTTTGTTCTTATTGTATGTATTCAGAGATAGATTTTCAATATTATTAACAAGATGGGAGTTTTTTTTTAATAAAAGTGGAAATTTTTTAGAGTTTATCACAAGCGCTAGAGTAAATAGAATAACAACTACTAGCAATCTATTTAACGACATGTCTATATTTGAATTACTGTTTGGATTAGGAAGTGAAAATTTAAAAGATCGACTATTTCAAATTAGTGGTTTTTTTGGATCATTTGAAATCGATCCTTTAGATATATTTTTCTCTTATGGTTTTCTTGGCATAAGTTTATACGCTTCAACTTGGTACAAGTGTTTTTCTTTAGCTAATACAAAAATAAGTAAGTTAATTATTTTTTTATTTTTATTTTTATCTATAATTGCAGGACACTTTTCAGAATCAAGTTATAGTAGTTTTATTATCATCCTCATTTTATTTTTTTCAATTAATAGTCCACGAAAATGATAAAGATACTTTGTGTAACAAACATGTTTCCCAATAAAAGAAATCCATATTTTGGTAGATTTGTTGAAGCAAATTTTGCTGGATTATCAAAAAAATTCGATGTTGATCTTATTAAAATAGATGAAGGAAATGTCCTAATTAAGCTCTTTAATTATTTGATACTTTATTGTAGAATATTTAGTAAATATAAAAAGTATGATCTTATATATTTTCATTTCCCAACAAGAACTTCGTTACCTTTACTTTTTATAGAAGCCCCATTCATTTTAAACTTCCACGGATCAGATATAAATTCAAATTCAATAATAAATAAATTACTTATTCTTTTACTAAAAAATAAATGGAAGAAATCACTTTTAAATATTGTACCCTCTATAGATTTAGGAGATATATTAAAAAAATTAATTAATAGAAATTATTTTGTTAGTCCTTCTTCAGGAGTTCCTGATTTTTTTTATAATTATTATTCAAAAGAGATTCATAAAGAATCTTCAATATTTCTATCCTCAATTTTAGAAGAAAAGGGTGTTTTTGATTTATTTCAAGCAATACTTGAACTACAAAAAAATAACTTTTATATACGTCTTGATGTTTATGGTCACTTGCCAGTCAAGAATCTGTCTAGGTTTAATCAATATTTAAATAAGACAAAAGGTTATATTAAATATAAAGGAATGATCGATCATAAAAAGATTCCACAAATAATTTCCAAACATAAAGTTTTTATTTTTCCCTCAAGACGAGAAAGTCTCGGTTTGGTTGGACTGGAATCACTAGCAGTTGGTGTACCGGTTATAGGTTCTAATTTAAAATCTACCCGGATTTATTTAAAAAATAAACTTAACTCTTTAATATTTGAAACAGGTAATATAAATGATCTGAAAAGAAAAATTAAAAAAATATTTGAAGAGCCAGAATTATATGAATACCTAAGATCAAATGCGAAAAAAAGTGTAAATCATTATCGTGAATCAGAGGTTATTAAAAATTTAAATAATAGAATTTTTTATGAAATTTCAAGTTTATAAAGATATTAACTGTTTTGGGTTTAAAAAAGATGAAGAAGTCTTTGAGGTAATTGATCTTCTTAGGGTTGAAAGTTGTGGATTCTACAGTGTAGCTATAAATGCTGAAAAACTTATAAGTGCAAATAATGATAAAAAATTTAAGAAAATTGTTGCTGAAAGTAAGCTTCCGGTCCCAGATGGTATAGTGGCAAAGTTTTTAATATGGAAAAAATTTGGATTCTTGAGCAAAAGGATAAATTTACCATTCCTTGTCATAACTTATGCAAAGAAAAATAGACTAAGTTTAGCTGTAATTGGTGCAGATGAAGAATCAAACAAAAAAGCTTTTGAAAATATAAAAAGTCAACACACAAATTTAGAGACCTCTTTTCGACTTAATGGTTATGTAAAAGAACAAATTATAAAAGAACATATCCTTCTATATAAACCTGATTGTATTTTATTAGGTCTGGGTAGTCCAAAACAAGAAATATTATCCAAAAAGTTAATAAACTGGAGACCTAACTTGATTATTATCAATTGTGGAGGTGCAATTGATATATTATCTGGTTTAAAAAAAAGAGCGCCATTATTAATTCAATATTTAGGAATTGAATCAATTTATCGCTTACTTCAGGATCCAAAAAGATTTAGAAGATACATTAAATTATTAAAAATATTTTTTATAAGATAGCATTACTTATGATCAAAATAATGACAGTATTAGGAGCACGACCTCAATTTATTAAAGCAGGCACATTATCTCGATACATTAAAAAAAATCATCAAGATGATATTGAAGAAATTATAATTCATACAGGGCAACATTATGATAATAATATGAGCGATATTTTCTTTAAAGAGATGAATATACCTAAACCTAAATATCATCTTGAAATTGGAGGGATTACTCATGGCGCAATGACAGGTCGAATGATGGAGGGAATTGAAGAAATTGCACTACTAGAAAAGCCTGACTGGATATTAGTTTATGGTGATACTAACTCGACATTAGCAGGTGCTATTGTCGCCTGTAAAATTCATATCCCACTAGCCCATGTAGAGGCTGGATTGAGAAGTTTTAACAATCAAATGCCCGAAGAGATTAATCGAATTCTTACTGATCGAATATCAAACTTACTTTTTTGTCCAACTGAAAAAGCAGTCAAAAATCTTTTAAATGAAGGTTTTCAAAATTTTAGTGATAAAAAAATCATTAATGCAGGTGATATAATGTACGAGGGTGCTTTGTATTATAAAAATTTTTCAAAACCTCCATCATTTATTAACAGCTCAACTAATTTCATTTTAGGAACAATTCACCGAGCTGAAATTACAAATAATATAAATGATCTTAAGGAGGTTGTTTCAGCATTAAATGAAATAAATAGAAATATAAAAGTTATTGTTCCTATTCACCCAAGGACACATAATATCATAAAAAAGAAAAAAATACTGGTTGAATTTGAATTAGTGGATCCTGTTGGATACTTAGAAATGGTTTGGTTGATTTCGAACTCTAATATGATCATAACTGATAGCGGTGGACTCCAAAAAGAAGCATATTTTTTCAATAAAATATGTATTACTCTTAGAAATGAAACAGAATGGGTAGAACTAATAGATTCAGGGAATAATATTTTAGTTGGAACTAAAAAAGAAAAGATTTTAGATGTTTTCTATTCAAAACCGGTTTTTAAAAATCAATCTAATTTAATGTATGGCGATGGTAGTTGTTCAAAAAAAATAATCGATCATATGATAAATTACAAAACTTGATATTCTAATTAATTTTTAACAAAATGAAGAATATCACATTATAAATATTGATCTGTTAAGCTATGCTGGTAATTTAGAGAATTTAAAAGATATTGAGCATAAGGAAAACTATAGTTTTGTGAAATGTGATATTTGTGATTTTAAAAAAGTCAAAACTATTTTTAATGAATATAAAATTGATAGTGTAATTCATTTAGCAGCAGAATCACATGTAGACCGTTCTATTGAAGATCTGTTTTCATTTGCAAAGACTAATGTGATGGGGACACTTAGTATATTACAATTAGCAAAAGAATATTGGATTGATACTTACTCAGTTAAATTGGGAATTTGTTTAAAAGGCTACTTATATTAATCAATTTTACATTCATAGTTATTACTTACCAACTATTATTTAATTAACAATACATAAGAATATTTTATATTTATATAATGAAAGGAATAATTTTAGCTGGCGGTTCTGGATCTAGACTATACCCCATTACGAAAGGTACATCTAAACAGCTTTTATCAATATATGATAAGCCAATGATTTATTACCCTCTTTCTGTTTTAATGCTTTCAGGAATAAAAGATATTTTAATTATTTCTAATCCAGAAAATCTACCAAATTTTAAAAAACTATTTAGTAATGAAAATCATTAAAACTTTTATTGAAGATTTGCTAGTTATTGAGCCTCAATTGTTTAAGGATGAAAGAGGTTTTTTTTATGAATCTTACAATAAAAAAAAATTAGATAAAAAGATTAAGATTGTATTTGTTCAAGAAAATGAATCAAAATCTATAAAAGGTGTAATTAGAGGATTGCATTTTCAAGTACCTCCTTTTGACCAAGCTAAACTAGTAAGATGTGTTAGTGGAAACATTTTAGATGTCGTGGTAGATCTTCGTATAAACTCAAAAACTTATGGCAAATTTTTTTCTATTGAGTTGTCTTCAGAAAATAATAAACAGTTATTTGTTCCTAGGGGATTCGCTCATGGTTTTCAGGTTTTGAGTGAAACGACCATTGTTAATTATAAAGTAGATAATTTTTATAATCCTAAATTTGACTCAGGAATAATTTGGAACGATAAGGATTTGTTAATAGATTGGAACCTTGATTTAAAACCAATTATTTCCTCAAAAGATTTAAATCTTGAATCTTTTAAAAATTTAAAATCTCCTTTCTGATGAAAGTTTTAGTAATTGGATCTGAGGGTCAATTGGGGTCTGAGTTTAAAAAAATTTCAAAGAACTACTATAATGTCTCATGGTTTTTTTCAAGTGTCAAAGTCTTAGACTTGTCAGATTTAAATTCAATTAATAATTATTTAAGCAATATTAATCCATCTGTTATTGTTAATTGTGCAGCATATACAAATGTTGATAAAGCAGAGACCGAATCTAAATTAGCAAACACAATAAATTACAGGGCTGTTGATATAATCTCTGGATGGACAAGTGAAAATAATAAAAAACTGATTCATGTCTCAACTGACTATGTTTTTGACGGACTAAGTAGTATTCCATATTCTGAGAATTCAAAAACCAAACCTATAAATGAATATGGAAGTTCAAAATTAAAAGGAGAAATAGCTTGTTTAAAAAACGATCCTAATTCAA
>JBELIL010000001.1:0-52752 GCA_042090925.1 Flavobacteriales bacterium | reverse complement strand
GATAAAATAATTCCAATTAATTTACATTTCAGTAATTTTGAAAATCATCAATTAACATTGTCGTATTTATGAAAATTTCAGTTGAAATTACTTTAGCACCACTAGAAGAAGACTATAAGGATAAAATAAAAAACTTTATCTTGTCAATAAGAAAATCAGGCTTCAAGTATAACGAAACTCCACTAAGCACTCATATTTATGGAGAATATACATCACTTATGTATTTCCTGACAAAATCTATTCAAGAAAGTTTTGAAGAAATCGACTCCGGCATTATTAGCTTGAAAATATTTAAATCCGATAGGAGTAAATACATTCCGTTTGATTAAAATTAGTTTATGAATTATTTTTTAGAAAAGATCAACTTCGATTTAGGGCTTGAGTTTTTTGCTGCTGTTCTAGGGGTTATAAGCGTCTGGTTTGCAAAAAAAAATAAAATTTTAGTTTATCCAACAGGTATAATATCGACTTTAATTTATGTGTGGATTTTATTCAAAAATCAGCTTTTAGGAGATTTAATTATCAACACATATTTTTTTTTAATGAGTATATACGGGTGGTTTTTTTGGAGTAGAAAAGATGAAGGAAATTTTCAAAATAATATTTCAAGGTTGAATTTGAATGAATCAATTTTTGGTATAATTATATTCATATTCAGCTTTATTAGTGTTAAATTTATTTACAATATATCAAATTGGCAGGAAAGTTATGTCTCATCCATTGATACGCTAACAACTGCTGTTTTTTGTTCTGCAATGTGGTTCATGGCTAGAAGAAAAATAGAACATTGGATATTGTGGATAATTGGAGATATCGTATCTGTACCTCTTTACATTTATAAAAGTCTTTATTTCACCTCGATCCAATACCTTATTTTTACTATCATTGCACTTCTAGGATTTTTTACATGGCTAAAAGAACTGAACAAAAAAAAACTAACTGTAAAAGAATTGTAATTTATGGACCAGAAAGTACGGGGAAAACAACTCTTGCTTCTGATCTAGCTAATCACTATAAAACAATTTGGGTGCCAGAATATGCTAGAGAATATCTTCAAAAAAAATGGGATTTGACTAAGGAAAAATGTAACCTGGATGATTTGATAAATATTGCTTTAGGTCAAATAAAAATGGAAAATAAAATGATATCAAAATCTAGAAAATTTATTTTTTGTGACACAAATGTTTTGGTTACTAAAGTATGGTCCGAAACACATTTTAGAGGATATTGTTCTACAGAAATAAAAAATATTTTAAAGTCAGTTAGGTACGATTATTATTTTTTGACCAATATTGGTGTTCCATGGGTAAAAGATGATTTGAGAGATAGACCAGATAATAGAGAAGAAATGTTTAATTATTTTAAAAAGCAGTTAGATATTAATGAAATTAAGTATTCTGTTGTTAGTGGTGATAAGGAGAAAAGATTAAAAAGAGCTATTTTAATTTTAGATAAAATATTTCGATAATTAGAATTTATTTTTCTAATTTTGAATAGAAATAAGGGGTGCTTTAAAAAGCTGAGATTATACCCGTAGAACCTGGGCAGGTAATGCTGCCAAGGAATACAGCGTATTTAAAGATTTCCCCAATTAATTATTTATAATGAGAAATACGCTTCTAACACTATTGTTCTTAATTCCTCTATTTTATAATTTTTATTCTCAGGAAAAAGAAAAAGATTCTTTAAATTTTCAACTTATATCTTTAGAGGAAATCAATGTAACCTCAACGAGAGCTATAAAAGAACAACCATTTAGTTTTTCAAATATCGACAAGAGTAACTTGGAACCAAGAAATCTAGGACAAGATCTACCTATTTTATTGAACTTTTTACCATCCGTGGTAACAACATCAGATGCAGGTGCAGGCATCGGTTATACTGGAATTAGGGTTAGAGGTAGTGACGCCACAAGAGTTAATGTTACGATTAATGGTATTCCGTATAATGATAGTGAATCTCAAGGAACTTTCTGGGTTAATTTACCGGACTTTAGTTCTTCTGTGGAAAATATACAGTTGCAACGAGGTGTGGGAACTTCTACGAATGGGGCAAGTGCGTTTGGCGCAAGTTTAAATATTCTAACTGACGGGATTTCAAACGAAAAATTTTTAGAAATTTCAAATAGTTTTGGTAGTTTTTCAACTTTAAAAAATACCGTAAAGTTTTCAACTGGCGGAATAAACGATAATTTTCAAATTTCTGGGAGATTTTCTAAGATAGTTTCTGATGGATATATAGAAAGAGCATCTTCAGATTTACATTCATACTTTTTGCAAACCTCTTTTTCAAAAAAAAGAACACTTATAAAAGCATTAATTTTTGGTGGTCATGAAAAAACATATCAAGCATATTGGGGGATAGATGCGGAAATGCTTAGTGAAAATAGACGATATAACTCAGCAGGAGAAATTTACGACGAAAGCGGAAATTTAGAAAACTTTTATTACAACCAAGTTGATAATTACAAACAAGATCACCTACAAATACATTGGAATCAGATTCTTAATGATAAACTATCTTCTTCAATAGGAGTTAATTATACATATGGTAGAGGTTATTATGAGGAATATAATGATAAATGGAAAGATGAAAACTTTTCTTTTTCCGGAATGACCTCATTTTCAAACCTTGGGTTAGATAACTTAGTTTTTGACAGTGATATTATTTCAAGTTCTGATAACGTAACAAGAAAGTGGCTTGATAATGATTATTACGTCATTACTGGTAATTTACAATATAACAGTAGAAATTTAAAAATGGCTTTTGGATTTTTAGCAAGTAACTATGATGGAGATCATTTTGGAAAACTAAGGTGGTCAAGATTTTCAAGCCAAGTAAGTCCAAACCATGAATTTTATAGAAATAGGGCAGAAAAGAATGAATTCTCAATATATGGCAAGTTTACAAGAAAAATTTCTCAAAAAATTACTGGCTTTCTTGACTTACAAATTAGAAAATTAAACTACAAGGTGGATGGGGTTTTAAATGGTTTTGTTCCAATAAATATTAGTGACAACTTTGCTTTTTTCAATCCCAAAGCAGGAATGACTTATAGATTAAAGGGCAATGCCGATTTATATTTTTCTTTTGCAAAGTCACACAGAGAACCAAACAGAACAGACTATGAAAATGGAAATCCAATTCCAGAAAAATTGAATAATTTTGAATTAGGATTAAGAAAATCTAATTGGTCGATGAACATCTATTACATGAGATATAAAGACCAGCTTGTTTTGTCTGGTGAGATAGATGAGGTAGGGTCTCCAATTAGACAAAACATAGGAGACAGTTATAGATTGGGATTAGAATTTGATAGTAACTTTAAGATTTCAAGCAAACTATCATGGACACCAAATTTATCATTAAGTGAAAATAAAAATATAGATTTTTATTTCAAAAGAGATGGTGTTTTAAAGAATATAGGCAATACTAACATATCCTTTTCTCCTAGTATTGTAGCAGCATCAGCGATTCAGTACAAACTAAATGAGAAGACTTTAATTTCAGTTCTAACAAAATATGTTGGAGAGCAATACATGGGAAATATTGACTCTAAAATCTCAAAGTTAAATTCCTATTCAACAACTGACCTTAATTTAATATATCAACCTGTTAATTTTCTTTTTTTTAAAGATATTAAATTCACAATTCTATTCAACAATGTTTTTGGATTGAAGTACATATCTAACGGTTATTTTTACACATTTGATGACGACTATTCTACGCCAGGCAACATTAAAACGATAGAAGGTGTGGGTTATTACCCTCAGGCGGATAGAAATTTTTTAGTTGGTATTAATACAAGATTTTAGTTGTAGATTATTAGATTATTACCCGAAACCCTAACACCATAATTAATCATGGGATACTGATTAGTCATATCTGGTAAGGGATTAAGTAATTGACCAGTAGCAAGGCTATATTGATAATTTTCACATTCACATTCGGTTAAACTACCTATGCTTTTTGTCTTTGAACAAGAATTAGGTGTATGATTTGGACAACTAGCTTCCCAAGCTAAATAATTATTATTGTTTAGATTATAAAGTATAATTCCCTGATGACCAAATTCATTAATGAACACACTTCCTCCAGTAAATTTTAGGTTGTTGTAAAGAGGAAGATTTAGATTAATTGAAAATTCGAAATCTAATTCAGGAAGAAAAGGATTTCTGTTTACAGAATCTTTATTACATGAATTAAATATGAAGATCGCTAAAATGGTAAATTTAATTAGGTTTTTAAAACTATTTGCTTCTATATAACTCAAATTCATATATTTGTATAGCCTTCCATAAATGGAGGGTTTTTTATTCTTAACGTTTAAATCATGAGTAAAGTATCTTATTATACAGAAGAGGGGTTAAAAAAACTCAGGGAAGAACTTAATCAACTAAAAGATATAGAGAGACCCAAAGCATCACAAGCAATTGCTGATGCTAGAGATAAAGGTGATTTAAGTGAAAACGCTGAATACGATGCTGCAAAGGAAGCTCAAGGTCTTTTAGAATTAAGAATATCTAAGGTAGAGGAAACATTATCGAATGCCAGAATCATTAATGAATCTAACATTGACCATTCAAAAGTTTTGGTCTTATCAACAGTAGATGTTAGAAATTTGTCAAATAATTCAACAATAAAATATACTTTGGTGGCTGAAAGTGAGGCTGATTTGGCAAAAGGAAAAATTTCTGTTAATTCCCCAATAGGAAAAGGTCTTTTAGGTAAAAAAGAGGGGGATAAAGCAATTATTCTAGTGCCAAGTGGAAAAATTGAATTAGAAATACTTAAAATCACTAGATAATTTTGCCAAGTATTTTTTCAAAAATAGTAAAGAATGAGCTAAACTGTTTTAAAATCCTTGAGGATAAAAATCATCTAGCCTTTCTTGATATAAGACCTAATACTAGAGGACATACGTTGTGTATTCCAAAGAAAGAAAACGATTATATATTTGATTTGTCTGAAAAAGAGTTTCTGGACTTGATGAAATTTGCTAGAGTTGTTGCTGTCGGAATAAAAAAAGCTATTGACTGTTCTAGGGTAGCTATATCAGTTGTTGGATTAGAGATAAGTCATACACACATTCATCTAATCCCTATAAATTCAATGGAAGATCTAAATTTAAATCATAAAGTTTCTTTTTCTGAAGAAGAGATGAAAAATATTGCAAAAAAAATTAAGGATTCAGTTTTTTATTAAGGGAGATTTCGAATGTTGTACCCTTTCCAACCTTTGTTTCCTTTATCATTACTTTCCCTTCATGAAATTTTACAATTATCCTTTCAACTAATGATAATCCTAGACCCCACCCACCTTTTTTAGTTGTATACCCTGGGTTAAAGACTTTATTAATAACATTTTCTGGTATCCCAACTCCATTGTCTGAAATTAAAATCCTAATCAATGTCTTTAAATTAATTAATTCAATTTCTATTTCACCTTCACCTTTTATGGAGTCTATGCCGTTTTTTACAATATTCTCAATAGTCCAACTAATAAGAGTTGAATTCATTGGAATGCTAAGAGATTTTTTTGGAGGATTCCAATTCCAAATAACTTTATTTCCAGATCTCTTTCTTAGATATTCAACTGTCATAGAAATTAAATCAATTATATTTTCATTTTTCAATTTTGGAGACGCTCCCATTTTAGAAAACCTGTTTGCTATCAATTCAAGACGATTTATATCTTTTTCAATTTCAAGGATAGAATCTTTTTTTATTTTTTTTTCTTTTAAAACTTCAACCCATCCCATTAATGAAGTCAAGGGTGTACTGATTTGATGAGCCGTTTCTTTAGCCATACCAACCCAAAGTTTGTTTTGTTCTGAGTATTTATTTGTTTGAAATAGAAAAATTAGTAAAAAAGCGAAAATAAAAATAATAAGGAGTAGTGCTATCGGATATATTTTTAGTTTTTTTAAAAGAGGGGTGTCACCATAATATAAAGTTTGATTAATTATATCTTTATATATAACCTTAATAGGGGCGTTTTCACTTTTGAATTTTTCTAATTTAGAATACAACATAGTTGAATCCTTGTCAACTTCTATATCACTCTCAATATTTTTATAATCTATAATTTTTCCTTTTTTGTCAACCTGTATGACTGGTGTTGACCCAATTTTTTGAAGTATATCGAAAGCTAAAATTCCAAAATCTTTTTCTAGGTTGGGGTTCTGAGCAAGCTCTTTTTGTGCTCTTGCCCAAAGTTCCATTTTTTTTCTTTCTTCGTTCTTCATCGATTGAAATAATATATTAGTATTCCAAATGATAAAAATTACAATTATAAATGAAGCTAAAAGAATTAAATTTTTAATTAGTCTATTTGAATTCAACAGAAAATATCTTATTTGCTTCTAATTTATGAAATTCGATTTGAATGTTTATTTTTGATATAAAAATAAATAATGTGGAAGTACTAGGAAAAATTAAAGTTTTAGGAGAAATTAAAACATATGGAGACAATGGTTTTAGAAAGAGAGAAGTTGTTATAACAACTCAAGAACAATATCCTCAACATTTATTAATTGAGTTCATACAAGATAGATGTGAATTACTAGATTCCTTTAATGTTGGTGAAAATGTAAAAATTAGTATCAATCTTAGAGGAAGAGAGTGGGAAAATCCAGAAGGAGAAATCAAATATTTTAATTCAATACACGGTTGGAGAATCGAAAAGGAGGAATTTGTTGAAAAAGATATGATTCCACCACCGGATGAGGCTCCAGGTTTTGAGGAAAAATCAGACGAGGACAAAGAAGTAGAAGATGATTTGCCTTTTTAATTATAAATTAATTTTTCTTCCCTAATTGGGAATAAAAAATTAATGTATTACATTTGCACGCACTTATATAAAAGCTACAGCTCTGAAAAAAAAGATTATTTACACAAAGTCGGTTAATTCATCAAGCATTGAAAAAAAATGGTTAATGGTAGATGCGTCAGATGTTTCTTTAGGAAGACTTGCGACTCAAGTAGCGACTTTAATTAGAGGCAAGAATAAGCCATATTTTACTCCACACGTCGATTGTGGAGACAATGTTATTGTCAAAAATGCTGAAAAAATTAAATTGTCTGGCAATAAATGGAAAGAAAAAACTTATATAAGATATACTGGTTATCCTGGTGGCCAAAAATCATTAACCGCAGAACAAATTTTTTCTAAAAACCCTTCAATATTAATCGAAAAAGCTGTTAGGGGAATGCTTCCAAAAAACAAATTGGGTTCTTCAATTTTTAAAAACCTCAGAGTTGTTAATGGAGAAAATCATAAGTTCGAAAATTTAAATCCAGAAGAATTTAAAATAAATATTTAATAATGGAAAAAATTCATGCTACAGGAAGAAGAAAGAAGTCAATAGCTAGATTATTCATTTCCAAGGGTAAATCCGAAATAAACATAAATTCTAAGAGTTTCAAAGAATATTTTCCAACTGCTATGTCTCAGTTCAAACTATTACAACCCTTAAGTCTCACAAATACCCTTGACCAATATAGTATAAACGTTAATGTAGTTGGAGGTGGTGTTAATGGTCAAGTAGAGGCAATTAGACTTGCAATATCAAAAGCCCTTTGTGTTTTGAATGAAGAAAATAGAAAAATTTTAAAACCTGACGGGTTACTTACTAGAGACTCAAGAAATGTTGAAAGAAAAAAATATGGACGGAAAAAAGCAAGAAAGAAATTCCAATTTTCCAAACGTTAATTAGATGCAAAAAGTTGAAATAAAAGATCTTATTGATTCAGGAGTTCACTTTGGCCATCTTACTAGAAAGTGGAATCCAAACATGTCTAATTATATTTATTCTGAAAAAAATGGAATCCATATAATTAACTTATATAAAACATCTGCAAAACTGCAAGAGGCATGTGAGGCCTTAAAAAAAATTGCATCCACAGGAAGAAAAATCTTATTTGTGGCAACTAAAAAGCAGGCTAAAGATATAGTATCTGAATTAATGATAGATATTAAAATGCCATATATCACAGAAAGATGGCCTGGAGGGATGTTAACAAATTTTGTCACTATACGTAAAGCTGTAAAAAAGATGGCTTCGATTGATAGAATGAAAAAAGATGGAACATTTGAAACATTATCAAAAAAAGAAAGACTTCAAGTAGACCGAAATAGAGCTAAACTAGAAAAAAATTTAGGATCAATATCAGATATGACAAGACAACCCGGAGCTATATTTATAGTAGACGTAAAACGGGAAAATATTGCTGTTAAGGAATCGCAAAAACTTAAAATACCGATTTTTGCTATGGTTGACACAAATTCTGATCCAAGAGATATAGATTATCCTATCCCTTCAAATGATGACGCTTCAAAAGCAATCAAAAAAATATTGACCATTGTTGTCGACGCCATTAAAGATGGTCTTAAATTGAGGCAGAATGAAAAAGATGCTGCAGCCAATTCTGAATCAAGAGATTCATCCGAAAGTCTTGAAATTAAATCTGAAACAAGTAAATCAAACGAAAAAGTCGACTCCAAAAATAAGGATGAAGGGGACAAAAAAATTAAATAATTTATCACTTATGAAAATCACCGCAACTGAGGTTAATGATTTAAGAAAATCTACTGGTGCTGGAATGATGGATTGTAAAAAGGCTTTAGTTGAAGCAAATGGAGATCACGAAAAGGCAATTGAGATATTGAGAAAAAAAGGACAAAAAGTTGCTGCAAATAGGGCTGAAAGAGAATCTGCTGAAGGTGTCGTTTTGTTAAAGACAAATCAAGAAAAAGTAGAAGGAGTTATAATTTCTTTAAATTGTGAAACTGACTTTGTTGCCAAGAATAAAGATTTTTTAAGTTTTGCTACTGAAATTCTAGAGATAGCAGAAAACGTAAATTCTATAGAAGATCTTCTTAATTCAAAAACCGGTAGTTTAAGCATATCAGATAGATTAGTCGAGCAAACTGGAATAATTGGAGAAAAAATAGAAATTGGAAACTTCCAAAAATTATCTGGAAAATATATTGGTGGTTATGTACATGCAGGAAATAAAATTGCTTCATTAGTTGCACTTTCAGATTCACTACCATTTTCCGAAGATGTGTCAAAAAACGTTGCAATGCAAGTGGCAGCTATGAATCCATTGGCCCTTGACGAAAATTCTGTCGATTCGAGCATAGTTGAGAAAGAAACTGAAATTATAAAAGAACAGTTAATTAAGGAAGGAAGGCCAGAAAATATCATAGATAACATTATTGTTGGAAAACTAAAGAGGTTTTACAAGGATAACACACTTACAAATCAATCTTATATAAAAGATTCTAAGATTTCAGTGCAAGACTATGTTAAGTCTATAGATAAGGATTTAAGTATAAAATCATTTGTAAGGGTTTCTCTGGTTTAAAAAATCAGTGAGCTTCAAGCCAGTTTTTACCTATTTCTAAGTCTACAACTAGAGGGACTTTAATTTCTAAGGCATTCTCCATTTCTATTTTAACAATTTTAGATAGTACATCTTTTTCCTCTTTAGGAACATCAAAAACTAATTCGTCGTGTACCTGAAGGATCATTCGACTTTGTAACTTTTCCTTGTAAATTTTTTTATCGATTTGAATCATAGCTAATTTGATTATATCGGCTGCTGATCCTTGTACAGGTGCATTTATAGCGGTTCTTTCTGCAGCACCCCTAACAATTGCATTTTGAGAGTTAATATCTTTTAAATATCTCCTCCTTTTGAGTAATGTCGATACAAAACCATTTTCACGTGCAAATTGAATTTGAGAGGACATGTATTCTTTTAATTTAGGATAGCTTTTATAATATGTATCGATCATCTCCTTGGACTCAATTCTATTTAAATCCGTTTGTTGACTTAATCCAAAGGCAGACACACCGTAAATTATTCCAAAATTAACAGTTTTCGCATTTGATCTTTGTCTCCGGGTAACACTATCCTCAGGAATATTATAAACTTTGGCAGCTGTTGATAGGTGAATATCTTTACCTTCATTAAAAGCTTTAATCATATTTAAATCTTCACTTAATGAAGCGATTATTCTTAGTTCAATTTGAGAATAATCTGCACAAATTATAAGATGATTTTTGTCTCTAGGAATAAAAGCCTTTCTAATTAGTTGACCTTTCTTCGTTCTAACAGGTATATTTTGCAAATTAGGTTTATTCGAAGTCAATCTTCCGGTAGATGCAACGGCTTGATTAAAAACGGTATGAATTCTGTTTGTTTTTGAACTCACCTCTGTTGGTAATGCTTTTACGTAAGTAGTTTGTAATTTGTTTAAAGATCTCCAATTTAAAATGTCATCAATTATTTTATGTTTTTTAGCAAGTATTGAAAGTACTTCTTCGGATGTAGAGTACTGCCCTGTTCTAGTTTTTTTTGGTTTGTCAACTAATTTTAATTTTTCGAATAAAACTATACCTAACTGTTTTGGAGAAGATAGATTGAAAGATTGACCAGCACTTTGAAAAATAATTTTTTCAATTTCGTTTATTTCTTTATCCAAATCAATTTCCATTTGTTCCAAAAATTTTGAATCTAAATTAACTCCCTCAGACTCCATTTTTGATAAAACCTTTATTAACGGGAACTCAACTTCATTTAAAAGTTTTTCATTTTGAACATCTTTATTTAATTGATCAAAACAATTTTTAAGTTGTAATGTAATGTCTGCATCTTCAACAGCATATTCTTTTTGGTCTTCAATCAAAATATCTCTCATGTTTTTTTGATTCTTACCTCTGGGGCCAATTAAGTCAGTAATTGGCTTGCATTTATAATTTAGATACTTTTCAGCTAAAAAGTCTAAATTATGTCGTCCATCGGGGTTTATTAAATAATGAGCTATCATCGTATCATAGAGAGGTCCTTTAACATACACAGAATAATTAGTTAAAACTTTGATATCATATTTTAAATTATGACCAATTTTTTTAATTTTTTCACTTTCAAAAAAAGGTTTAAGTTTTAAAATAAGAATTTTACATTGATTTCTATTTTCAGGGAGTGGTAAATAGTATCCAGTCCCTCTTTCCCATGAAAAAGCTATCCCAACCAACTCCGCCTTTAGAGCATTTAAACTAGTAGTTTCTGTATCGAACGATACAAAGTTTTGTTTTAATAGTTTACTCAAAAACAAATCAAAACCCAAACTTGTATTTATTGTTTGATAATAATGTTTCAGGGTGCCTAATTTTTTTAATTCATCACTTTTCTCTTCTACCAAGTTGTCAAAAATGTTTGTTTGCAAACCTTCTTTTTTTTTAGAGTTTGTAGTCTCTTTTAAAACAGCCAAATCTTTATTAATACCAAAAAATATTTTTTGAGTAGTTTCTTTAATTCTTTTAAATTCAAGTTCTTCAAAAATTACATTTAGCCTTCCGGAATCGGGGTGTTCTAATTTAAATTTTGTCTTCTCAAAATCCACTGGTACGTCTAAAATAATCTGAGCAAGTTTTTTTGAAAGTAGTCCTAAATCTTTGTTGGACTCAACTTTTTCTCTAAGTTTTCCTTTTATTTTATCGGTGTTTTCTAATAAATTTTCAATGCTACCAAATTCTTTGATGAATTTTTTTGCTGTCTTATCTCCTACTCCCTGAAGACCAGGAATATTATCCACGCTATCACCAACCATTCCAAGATAATCAATTACTTGTTTTGGATTTTCAATTTCAAATTTTTCAGTAACTTCTTTTATGCCCATTATTTCAATGTCATTACCCATACGTGCGGGTTTATAAATAAAAATATTTTTAGAAACTAATTGCGCGAAGTCTTTGTCTGGAGTTACCATGAAAACATTAAAATCATCTTTTTCTGCTTTTTTAGCTAGAGTTCCAATAATGTCATCCGCTTCATACCCCTCTATTTCTACAGTTGAGATATCCATTGCAGTTAGGATTTCCTTTATATACGGAATACCTAAAGTTATTGCTTCGGGAGTTTCAAGACGATTTGCTTTATAATCTGAGAAAATTTCTGACCTGCTTGCTGAACCACCTTTATCAAAACAAACTCCAACGTATTTTGGATTTTCTCTTTTAATTAAATCAAGTAAAGAGTTCATAAATCCGTAAATTGCGGAAGTATTAAATCCTTTAGAGTTTACAATAGGATTCTTTATAAAAGCATAATATCCTCTAAAAATCAATGCATAGGCATCGATAAAATATATTTTTTTCTTTTCTTGCATTAATAAGTTTCAAGTCGATTTACTAGTTTTTTATATTCAAATCAAGTAGTCGAAATTATATAGCAATTTTAGTATCTAAATTAATCTAAATAACATAATTTATTTTTAAATGAGTAACCAATTTTTAAAAGATAAATATTTTATGAGTAAAGCGTTGGAGGAAGCCAAATTAGCTTTTCAAAAAAATGAAATACCAATTGGGGCAGTAATTATCATAAAAGATAAAATAATTTCAAGAACTCATAATATGACCGAGCAGTTAAGTGATGTGACCGCTCACGCTGAAATGTTAGCTATTACTTCTGCTTCAAATTATATTGGAGGAAAATATCTAATAGGGTGTACTATTTACGTAACACTTGAACCTTGTGCAATGTGTATGGCGGCGCTCAAACATTCGCAAATTAAACGTATAGTTTACGGGGCATCGGATACTAATAAAAGAATAGGTTTCGATTCAAAAAGATTCCTTCATAAAAATATAACCACAAAAGGTGGGGTTTTAAAGAGAGAATCAGAAGAATTAATAAATCTTTTTTTTAAAAAAAAACGAAATTATAATAATCTAAAATTAAACTAATTGAATATTCGTAGCGGTTTTACCTCTTTCCCCTTCTTCAATTACGTATTCGACTTTGTCTCCTTCATTGATCTTAAGACCATTAAGAGATGTAACATGAACAAAAACATCATCACCAGTTTCGTCATCGACTATAAACCCATAACCTTTAGAGGAATTAAAAAATTTTACTTTTCCTTGCATTTAATAATAATAAGCTACGAATATACGCTAATGAATTGGTATCTTAAGTTATGTTATTAATAAATTTGTTCTTTTAGATATTTTTTTATCAAAAAGGCAATTATCATTAAAAAAATTCAGTTATTTTCAAAAATTATTCTTTTTTTCTTAATTTTTTATAGTCAAAAGTATACTTTGAAAGATCTTTCCCTCTGTATCTGTGATATAAAAAGAATGGGAGATATAAAAAGCTAAGTAAAAAAACTGAAAAACCAATCAATAGTTCACTTATATCGCTGGCCCCTTTCTCTTTAAGATATAAGCCACAAACTAGAAATGACGTTAGGCCCCAAAATAAAACATTGAGAAAAATTCTCATATATTTTTTAGTTTATTAAATTTTAAATTTAATTCTTCAAGCTGTTCTCTACTAATTGAGGAAGGTGAATTTAACATAATGTCTTTACCTTGATTATTTTTTGGAAAAGCAATGAAGTCTCTGATAGACTCTTGTCCGTTTAGAATGGCTACAAGTCTGTCAAAACCTATAGCTATTCCTCCGTGAGGAGGAGCACCATATTTAAAAGAATTTATAAGAAATCCAAACTGATCATCAGATGCTTTATCAGATAGACCAAGAATTTTAAAAATTTTTCTTTGTATATTTTCATTATGGATTCGAATAGATCCGCCTCCTATTTCATTTCCATTTAGAACCAAGTCGTATGCTTTTGATTTTACTAGCTCTGGGTTCTTCTCCAATAACTCCAAATCTTCATCTTTCGGTGCTGTGAAAGGATGATGGACAGAATCAAATCCATTTTTTTCTTCGCTCCAATTAAATAGCGGGAAGTCAGTTATCCACAAAGGGGCAAACTCTTCATTATTTTTTAAATCTAGACGATTTGCAACTTCTATCCTCAATAAAGATAATTGCTTGTAAACTTCGGTTTTCTGACCTGAAATAACGAGCATTAAATCACCAGGTTTGCAAACTAAAATTTTGGCCCACATGGACAAATCTTTTGAGGTGAAAAATTTATCTACAGACGATTTGAAGGTTCCTTCTTCGTCATGTTTTACCCAGACAATACCGTTTGCCCCTTCTTCATGGGATTTGCTAAACTCAATTAAATTATCAATTTGTTTTCGTGAAAAACTAGCTCCATTTGGCACTGATATTCCCAAAACTAGTTCTTGAGAATCAAAAATTTTAAAATTTTTCCCGTGGACAACTTTGGTTAAATTACCAAACTCCATACCAAATCGAATATCAGGTTTATCATTCCCATATTTCTGAATTGCTTCAGAATAGGTAATTCTTGGAAATGTATTGAATTTAATACCTTTAAATTTTTCAAATATAAATTTTATAAGTTTTTCAAATTCGTTTAAAACATCTTCTTCATTTACAAACGACATTTCACAGTCAATTTGAGTAAATTCTGGCTGTCTATCGGATCTTAAGTCTTCATCCCTAAAACATTTTACTATTTGGTAATATTTATCAATACCAGATACCATTAGTAGTTGTTTAAAAGTTTGAGGCGATTGTGGTAAAGCATAGAAATCTCCTTTATTCATTCTTGAAGGAACAATAAAATCTCTCGCACCCTCTGGTGTAGATTTTATTAAATAAGGAGTTTCAACTTCAACAAACTCTTTAGAAACTAGAAATTTTCTTATTTCTAGGCTAAGATTTGACCTCATAAGTAGATTATTTTGAATCACGGGTCTTCTAATGTCCAAATACCTATATTTCATTCTTAGTTCTTCACCGCCGTCTGTTTTATTTTCTATTGTAAAAGGTGGTATTTTAGCTTCATTTAAAACATCTAATGAAGTTGCTAAAATTTCTATATCACCTGTATTTATATCTAGATTTTTAGATTCTCTTTCAATTACTTTTCCTTTAATTTGAATTACATATTCTCTATGGATTTTTCTTACTTTATCCATAAATTCAATACTAGATCTTTTTTCATCAAAAATAATCTGAGTAATTCCATACATATCTCTTAGATCAATCCACAAAACAAAACCTTTATCTCTTATACGGCTTACCCAACCGGCTAGGGTAACTATTTCTCCTACATTAGAAATAGTTAATTCGCCGCAATTAGATGTTCTAAACATATAGGACATTTTATTTGCAATTTAGTTTATTTATAATTCTCTTAAAGAATAAAAATATAATTTGATTCTGTAAACTAGATAAAAACTTATAGGTACTATAACAAGAGTTAGAAAAGTAGCAAAAGTTAATCCAAAAATAACGGTCCAACATAAAGGCCCCCAAAATACAACTGTATCACCTCCAACAAAAAAGTTAGGATCCCATTCAGACACTAGCGTGAAAAAATTAATATTTAAACCTGTTGCCAGAGGGATTAATCCTAAAATAGTCGTTATCGCAGTAAGTAAAACAGGTCTCAACCTTGCTGCTCCACCACTAATCACCGAATTTTTAAAATCTTCAATTTGAAGAAGTTTGTCAGCTTGGATCCCTAAATCTAATTTCTTTCTTCTAACAAGAAGATTGGTATAATCAATTAAAACAACACCGTTGTTT
Organism: Flavobacteriales bacterium; assembly: GCA_042090925.1. Taxonomy (GTDB): domain Bacteria; phylum Bacteroidota; class Bacteroidia; order Flavobacteriales; family Flavobacteriaceae; genus TMED96. The sequence continues at coordinate 37,258 of JBELIL010000001.1, read as the reverse complement.
ACAACAATACCAGATAAAGATATAATACCCATCATAGTCATCATAATTACAAAAGGCATATTAAAAATACTTATTCCATAAAGTACACCTGTAAAACTTAAAAAAATTGATAAAAGTATTATTAGGGGATTTGAAATTGAGTTGAATTGAAGAACAAGAAGAAAAAGGATTAAACCTAACGCAGTGAAAAGTGCATTCACCAAAAATGACATGTTTTTTTCTTGCTCGGCGATTTCTCCCGTAAATGAGTAAGTCACGTTATTTGTAAAACCCTCAAAACCCGTTTCAATTGCTTTTTTAACATTTAAAAATACTTCGTTAGCATTGTAACCTGACAATATTGGAGAATAAACTGTAACTATTCTACTTAAATCTTTATGTTTTATTGAACTAAACGAATTAGCATTTTTTAACTTGACAGTAGCACTTATGGGGACTTCTTTGATTTTTCCGTCTGATTGGTCACGAAACACAATATATTGGTCAAGAAGGCTCTCAGAATTCTTTCTGTATTTTTCTTCAAATCTAACATTTATATCATAATCCTCACCATTTCTTTTGTAAACTCCGGCTTTAGCACCAAATAGAGAATTTCTGAGCTGTTGTCCAATTTGTCCAGCATAAACACCCAAACTACCGGATTTTTTTCTATCAATTTCAACTTCAATTCCTGGTTTACTTTTGTTAACATCTATTTTAACTTGTTCAACTCCTGGAATATTTTCCTTATTGATGAATCCCTTTAAATCTTTTGCAATACTAATTAGGTCATTGTAATCATTCCCTTTTATTTCAATATTTATAGGATATCCAGCAGGAGGACCAGATGCTTCCTTTTCAACTGATAATGAAATTCCCGGGAATTTATCTTTAAGAATAATTTGAATGTCTTTTCTCATTTCTTCACTAGAAAAGCCATTTCTTAATTTGAACTCACTCATAGTTAACGTTATCTTTGATTTGTGGGGCATGTCTTGGTCACCACCTCTGTCAGTCTCTGGGTTTTGTGCCCCTAAACCGACCATAACAACATTTGAATCAATCATAAAATTCTTGCCATTTTGAGAATATTTATCATTGTATATAATTTTAGCCACTTCCTTTTCAATTAATTTACTTGTTAGATTAGTCTTTTGAATGGATGTTCCTTCTGGATATTCTATGTAAATAAAAATTTGTTGGGGTTCATTTTCTGGGAAAAACTCAACTTTTGGAGAAGCAATTCCAAGAATTATAAATGAGGAAAATAATAATCCAATCGTACCAAATAAAAAATAAAAAGGTTTATTGTTAGACAACGCAAAAGTTAAAAATCTTTTATATTTAATTTCAAGTTTATTAAGAAACACTTCTTGAAAATATATTGTCCAGTCTTTAATTAAATATTTATATACCCATAATAGAATAGTAGATAAAATCATAATCGTTCCTAGTGCCCTAAAAACACCAATATTAAAAATTAAGATTATTCCTATTCCGCCCAAGATCAAACTGAGTCTTTTAAGACTTTTCAGTGATATTTCATTTTTATCAATTTTCATGAATTTTGAGACTAGCATTGAGTTGAAGAAAATGGCTACAACAAGAGATGAGCCCAAAACAATTGAAAGTGTAATAGGGAAAAAAATCATAAACTCACCAATAACTCCTGGCCAAAAACCTAAAGGAACAAATGCAGCTACTGTAGTAGCTGTTGAAATAATTATTGGATAGGCAATTTCACCAATCCCTTTTTTTGCAGCCTCAATGGAACCCATTTTATCTTTTTCCATCAACCGGTATGCATTTTCAACCACAACAATTCCGTTATCTACTAGCATCCCGAGCCCCATAATAAGACCAAAAAGAACCATTGTATTAATAGTTTCTCCTAAAAAGCCAATTACAACAAAAGACATAAGCATTGACATTGGGATTGCGAAGCCAACAAATAATGCATTTCTAAAGCCAAGGAAAAACATAAGTACGGTTATTACTAAGATGACCCCAAAAACAATGTTATTAGCTAAATCAGAAACTAGATTTTTTGTAATATCAGATTGATCATTAGAAATAGTAACTTTTATTGAAGAAGGGAATTCATTCTTTTTCATTTTTTCAACAAGTTCTCTAATTTTTTCTACGCTTTTAATTAAATTTTTTCCAGATCTTTTCTTTACATCTAAAACGATTGAATTTTTTCCGTTTGATCTAGCGTAGGAATTAATTTGCTTTTCTTTAAAAGTTATTTTAGATAAATCCCCAAGAAAAACAGTCCCGTCTTGATTTTTTACTACAAACTTTTCTAAATCTTCAGGATTTTTAATTTCACCTATCACCCTAATATTTCTTCTTAGACCATTACCTTCAATATTACCTGCAGAGACAGTATTATTTCCTCTTTTTATGCAATTTATAACATCATCGAAAGAAACTGTTGCAGCAACCATTTTGATTAAATCTAATGAGACTTCTACTTCGAAATCTTGAACGCCTCTTAAGGAAACTTCCTTAATTTCAGCCATCTGCTCTATTTTGTCTTTTAAGACTTCTCCATAAACTTTCATTTCTTTTCGTGGTATATTTCCACTTAATCCGATATTGAGAATTGGAACCTCTTCGGAAATACTGTATTCAAATACAGCGGGTTCTATTTTTGCCCCATTAAAAATAGGCCAATCAGCCTGTGCAGTTACTGCGTCAACTTTGTCTTGGACATCATTTTTAGCTTTTTCTTTTAAAATATTTTCATCAAACTCTATTGTTATTAATGAAATATTCTCCTGAGATGTTGATTTAATTCCAACTAAATTTGAAACACCCTTTAGCTCTTCCTCTAATGGGTCCGTTATTAATCTTTCAACATCCTCAGCTGTATTCCCGGGATAAACTGAACTAACAAAAATAACATTGCTGTTTATTTCAGGGAAGTTCTCTCTTGGCAGGCTTAAATAGGAAGAGAATCCGAGTATAAAAAAAATAGAAATTAAAACATAAACTACAGTACTGTGGTCAATAGCCCACGAGGAAGGTAAAAATTCTTTAAAGCTTTTATTTGTTCTCATTTTAAATATTGGTAGAAATCACTTTTACAATTTGTCCATCTTCAACTTGCCTGAGACCGTCATTTATAATTAAATCATCTTCTTTCAAACCAGTTTTAATTTCGGTCATATTATTATATGACTTTCCTTTGAGAATCATTATTTTAGTTGACTTATAGCTATCATTGCTATCACTAACCAATTTGTATACATAAAAATTCCCTTCTTCATCTTCTAAAATATCTTTAGATGGGATTAGGATGGCATTTTCATTTTGATAGTCATTAATCTCTAAACTCACCGTCATATTTGGTTTTAATTCATTGGATTCGTTAAATAATTTAATCTCGATACTAAAAGACCTGTTGTTCGGATTAATAAAATTACCAACAGATGAAATGTTACCTAAAATTTGTTTATCTAATATTGGAACATAAATTTTTACGTTTTTATTCTTTTTTATATAGGGGATGTGTATTTCAGGAATCTCAGCAATAACCTTCATTTTTTCAATATTAATTATTCTCAAAATCGGGGTTAAGCCGGGAGCTAAATTACTCCCAACGTCAGCTATAATATCGTCTATAGTACCATCAAATGGAGCTAAAATTCTTGTTTTACCTTCTTGATCTTTCATTTGAGAAATTTTTTTCTCCAAACTTTTAAAATTTGTTTTTGCCTGTAAATATTGTATTTCAGAACCGATTTTTTGATTCCATAATTTTTGCTGTCGCTCAAAGGTTGTTTTAGCCAAATCTCTTTGAAGTTTTAATTGCTCTAGTTGATCTGTTAAGCCATTATCTGAAATTTTGGCAATCAATTGTCCCTTCTTTACTTTATCTCCTTGTTTAACGTAAATATTTTTTAAAAGACCAGTTAATTCTGGATAAATAACCACATTCTTATCGGTATCCAATGAACCTTGAAAATTTAAATAATGGCTAAAGTTCCTAGGTTTTAATTTAATTGCAGATACTAAAAATAAATTTTTATCGGTATCCATTTTTTGAAGCACATTATCCAACTTATTTAGTTCAACTTTTAAATCATTTATTTGGGTTTTAATTTCCCCTTTCTTTTTTTGAATTAAGGTATAATCTGTGCTAGCTAAAATTTCTTCTATTGATTTAGAATTCTTTGATCCACAACTAACAATGAATATTATACTAAGATTTAAAAAAAACTTTTTCATTTATATTAATTTTTATTATTTAAGATCTTTTCAAGATTTGTTTTTTCAATTATTACAGTCCGCATACTTTGAATTTTATTTTGTTGAGCCTGGTAAAGCTGCTGTTGAGCTTGTGTCAATTGAAAGCTTCCAATCACTCCTTCAAAGAATTTTATAATATTCTTTTTTTCAATTCTTTCAGCAAGCCTAAGATTATCAATAGCTGTATGGTAATTTTCTTTAGCTAGATTAAAGTTATTTTGAGTTCTTCTCATTTCCACATAAACTTTTGATTGCACTTCTGTTAAATTCTTTTCAGCTTGTTGTAAGCTTAGCTTTGCTTTTTGTGATTTTGCATGTCTACCAAATGAACTAAAAATCGGAACTTCTAATCTTAATCCAAATGCCGAAGAACCAAACCATTTTTGTCCTTTTTCAGTGAATGTAAATTCATTGCTATTTCCCATATAACTTCCATTTAAAAAAGCGCTTAATGAAGGTAAACCTTTTGCTTTTTCCAATCGAAATAAAAACTTCTCTTCTGTGACTTTGTTTTCTGCAAGTCGAATATCTATATTATTTGAATAGTTATTGTCGATCGATTCATAATTCAAGTTTTTTATAGTTAAGTATTCTAAAGAGTCAGAGAGTTTCAATTTTTGATCAAGCTCAACACCTAGTAAAAGTTTTAAAATATCAAAAGATAATTTATATGATTCTTTTGCGTATTTAAATTGAGTTTTGAGCTTAGAAATAGTAAGTTTAATTTGTTCTAAATCCTCCTCCTCACTAAATCCGTTTTTAAAAAGTGCGGTTATCTCTTTTAAATTCTTATTTAACACTAATAAATTTCTTTTAATAACCGAAATATTTTCTCCAGCTACTAGTGTGTTTACGTAAGCAATAACAATGGACTTCTTAATTTCTATTTGTGATTTTTCTAATACATTTTTTGCTGTATCTATATAATGTTTTAATCCTTGCACACCAATAATATATGTACCATCAAACAATAACTGATTTATTTCAGCAAATCCTATGGCTGTTTGTTCAGTTCCAAAAACCACCTCAGCGTAATCACCTTTTACCCCACCAAAAAATTCAGCTGGTATAAGTGAAACGGGTTGTTCTAAAAAATTTTGATAGCTCAAATTGGCTTTAATTTGAGGCAAGCCTATAGAAATTGTTTTCCATTTTTCCTTGTATGCTTTTTGCAATTCTAAATTGGATTTCTGAATGGTTTTATTGTAATCCATCCCCCATTCGATGGCCGAGTTAAGAGTAAAAGAATTAGGAACATCCTGGCACGATAAGTAAAAGTGTAATAGTATAAAAAAAATAGATATGAGTTTTTTAGTCATTTTAAATAGTACTTTTTGAAATAAATTCATTTAAAACTGAAAGACCTTTTTCTGTAACAATAGCCCTTGCATGATATTCTAAATAACTCTCAATTAAAATTTTAATATCAAAGTTTTCTGGAGGGAATACATCAATGTCACGAATTCCTCTCATCCCGTTCATATACAATCTTGAGACAAAGTCTATGTCAATATTTTTTCTAAACAATCCAGTTTCAATCCCCTCTTTTAAACTTGATTTAACCAAGAAACCAAGTCTTGTATATTCTTGGTTTTTAATGTCATTATAAATCTCTGGATAATACTTTTGCATTTGATAAACCGGTGAACTTTTTTCATTTTGGAAGTACTTCAGAACTTCAGATTTAACACAATATAATTCCTCAATTGGATGCATTGCTAATTTCTTGATTTGTTCAATATCATTACAAGCATTTTCGAAAATGAGTTGAGTACTTTCTTTAACAAGTTCATATTTATTTTTAAAGTAGGAATAGATTGTTTTTTTTGAGATACCCATTTTTTCAGCAATATCATCCATTGTAACGTTCTTGAATCCTATTTCTAAAAATAGTTGACTTGAAATATTTAAAATATTATTTTTCATTTTAAGTTTGCAAATATAAAATGGAAACTTTAAATACAAAAAAAGTTTCCTCAGTTTTTTTAATTAAAAATTCTTTTTTAAATTATTTTTGTTTAAAAGAAAGTTTTTTTGTTAAGCTCATTTAAAGAATTTTTTGATGATTATTTAGAAAAAGAAATTGCCGCTTATAAATCCAGCAATTTGTTTAAACCCTTTGTATATACAATGGAAAATAAAGGTAAAAGAGTTAGGCCTATATTATCTCTAATGGCTGCAGATTCTTTAGCGAATAATCATGAAAAGGCTTTACCTGCAGCACTGGCAATAGAAATCTTCCATAATTTTTCTTTAGTTCATGATGATATTATGGATAATGCTTTGTATCGAAGAGGTAGACTATCTGTTCATAAAAAATGGGATACAAACAGCGCTATTTTGTCTGGTGATGCGATGCTGATATTATCATACAAGTCATTAGAAATATATAAATCAGATATTTACGTTAAGATGAATAAAGTCTTAACAGATAGTGCATTGGATGTTTGCAAGGGTCAACAAATGGATATGAATTTTACTGATAAAATTGAAATTAGCGAAGTGCAATACTTTGAAATGATTAAGTTAAAAACTGCCGTCTTGATTGGTGCCGCAGTTAAAATGGGCGTACTTGCAGTTAATGCTGATGAAAGTGTATGTCAATCCTTTTATGAATTTGGATTGAATTTGGGGATTTTGTTTCAACTACAAGATGATTACTTAGACGTTTTCGGTGAGGAAAGTATTTTTGGAAAAATAAGTGGTGGAGACATAAAAGAAAATAAAAGAACATTAATTTTTATTCATTCTTTTAAAAACGGGTCCAAGGACGATGTAAAGTCTCTTTTAAACTTGTATAGTTCTGAATCTGAAGATTTTGAGAAAAAAAAGAGGGAAGTCATAAATATTTTCAAAAAAAACAAATCGGATATTTACGTAAGAAATATTATTGAAAATTACCAAAACAAGACTTTAAATTCAATAAAAAGTCTCCCTATTGAAATCAAAAAACAACAACAATTTTTCGATTTTTTTGACACTATAATGAATCGAAAACTATGATTTTTAAAGGTTTTTAATTAAGGCTTTTACAAATTTACCAATTGGGAATGATAACATAAGAAGTACATCTTCATAAAAATTTGATTTTTCGTCTAGAAATCGAAATATTCTTTGCGGCTTATTTTTTTTAAACATTCCTGAAAAAAGTGACTTTCCTTTCTCATTATGGTGATACAGAACATCTAAAAAAAGTAAATCATAAAAATCAAATTTTGTTTTATTTTCAAATTTATCAAGAGGCTTATTTTGTTTTAAATACAAAATCAAATTTTCAATTTTATTTGTGGACTTTTTAAAAGTAAATCCGGTGCTAGCCTTAGTCCATCCACCAGATGTTCCAATATGAAGAAGAGTTGATTTATTATGTTTTGAAAAATTATACCCAGTCATAGGAATTGATCCAGCTTCTTTTTCAACAACTTTAAATTTTCCTGCATTTTTATCCTTTAAATATTTTTTGATATTGTCTTCGTACTCGTCTTTTTTGAGTTTGTTTTTAGAAAATAAGGTATATTCAACCAGAGCAAAAGTTTTATCAAAAGGTAAAATGTACATAAATCTTGTATTACCTTTTTGCGGTAGATCAAAATCCATAAAAATCAGTTTCTTCGGGTCAAATATTGGATTTTCTGTTTTAACAAACCAACCAATAAAATGTTGTTGTAGAACAGGAATGGACGTTTGATTTTTGTAATCTAAGGTTGGAATACTTGTGAAAACTCTGGGTGCTGAGTATTCCGTATTTAATGTTTTAACATAACTAAAGCTACTATCAGATCTAATTTTTAAGACTTTATCTTTTATTATTTTAAAATTATTTTTGAACTGCAATTTGTTTTTAAAATAGTTGTAAAAGTCTATTGCTCGAATGGTTTTATAAGTGTAGGGGCTTAGTTTAAAAGAGGATTCATACTCATCTGAAATAAAAATTGCGTTGTCCCAACTTCCATAAGTAATAACGTCCCACTCCCCTTTACCTTCCTCCCAAAAGCTAATGGTCCTATCATTTTTATTTTTATCTTCTTTTTCAATTAAAGCTATTTTATGATTTTTGAAATAGTTATCATCGGTTAGTTTTTTGGCTAACAATAAACCTGTAATGCCACCTCCACAAATAATTATGTCATAAAAATTTTTATCACTCATCGATTCAAAATTAAACATTTGCTTTTTAACTTTTCTTATAATTCGATTAATTACATTTCTTAAAGTATAATATTTTTTTTATAGTTTTACACCAGTGAACTTTTTTACTTTGCATGAACAACATAATAACTTTTTTTGAAAATCAACACCCAATAATTGGTGCCTTTTATGCTACAATTTTCACTTGGCTAATGACAGCACTAGGGGCATCCTTGGTTTTTTTTGTTAAAAATTTAAATAGGATGATCCTTGATGGATTACTTGGTTTTACTGGAGGTGTCATGGTTGCTGCAAGTTTTTGGAGCCTTTTAGCCCCCGGAATTGAAATGAGTCCCGGTGAAGGATTTATAAAGGTATTACCAGCATCAATCGGATTTGCACTAGGAGCATTGTTTATTTTTATGTTAGATAAAATACTCCCTCACATACACATTAATTTTAAAGATAGTGAGGGTATAAAAACTCCATGGCATAAAACAACACTACTAGTTTTGGCGATCACACTTCACAATATTCCTGAGGGATTAGCAGTAGGGGTTTTATTTGGAGGTGTTTCCCTAGGTTTACCTGAGGCTACCATATCGGGTGCGGTCGTATTGGCCCTGGGAATTGGAATTCAAAATTTACCAGAAGGGATTGCTGTTTCAATGCCAATGAGAAGACTTGGAGCCAGTCGTATTAAATCTTTTTGGTATGGCCAGTTATCTGCAATTGTAGAACCTTTAGCTGCCGTACTAGGAGCTTTTGCTGTAACTTTTTTTTCACCCTTATTACCTTACGCGCTGTCATTTGCAGCAGGGGCTATGATTTTTGTTGTTATCGAGGAGGTAATTCCCGAGGCTCAACAGGACAGGTATACCGATCTTGCGACAATGGGATTTATATTAGGTTTCATAATTATGATGTCTCTTGATGTAGCATTGGGCTAAATTTAGATTTTTGACCAACCTTGTGCTGTCAAATCAACAGCCTGTTCTAAACCCGTGATTAACTTATTACCATCTTCAATTTTTGTCACATGACCAATAATAGTTGCGATTTCACTTTTTTCAACTAGGTCGTAATCTGACTGATTAATAGTGAACAAAATCTCATAGTCTTCACCTCCATTAAGAGCGGCTGTTGTTTCATTTATTTTAAATTCTTTACAAATTTTAATAGTCTCACTGTCAATAGGTATTTTTTCCTCATAAATATGAATTCCTACTTTAGATTTTTCGCTTAAATGCAAAATTTCTGAGGATAATCCATCGCTAATATCTATCATGGAGGAGGGGGTGATTTTATTTTTTTTAAAAAACTGAAAAATATCTTTTCTAGCCTCGGGCTTAAGTTGTCTTTGAATGCAGTAAGTATACTTATCAAGATTAGGCTGTGATTGTGGATTAACTTTAAATACTTCCTTTTCTCTTTCTAAAACTTGAAGACCCATGTATGCAGCTCCTATATTACCTGTTACTGCAACAAGATCGTTTTTTTTGGCACCTGATCGGTAAACCAATTTGTTTTTTTCAGATGAACCAATTGCTGTAACTGATATTATCAAGCCCTTTTCAGAAGATGTAGTGTCTCCACCAATTAGATCAACTTTGTATTTTTCACATGCTAGTTTTATGCCACTGTATAATTCATCTATTGCCTCAAGGGTAAATCTGTTTGATACGGACAAACTAACAGTTATTTGTTCTGGTTTTGCATTCATTGCAAAAATATCCGATAAATTGACTACAACCGATTTATACCCCAAGTGCTTTAATGGGACATACATCAAATTAAAATGAATATTTTCTACTAGCATATCCGTAGATACAATAGTTTTATTTTTATTATCTATAACTGCTGCGTCGTCACCAATACCAAGTATGCTAGATGAATTTTTTAAATCGAAGTTAGATTTGATTCTGTTAATTAAGCCAAACTCACCAATGGAGGATAAAGGAGTGTAATTATTTTTTTTTTTGGACATTTTGAAATAAAGATTTACTTAATTTAACACTAACTAATGGTAAAGTCTGAAAAAGTTAGATATATATTCTCTAAAATTGAAATAAACGTAATTATAAATTTTATTTTGTTTTTTATGTTTACTCGGTGCAGTAAGAATGATTTGTCAACAGATAATTTTGAAGAAATCGAAACAGTACAAGAAGAAAATCAAAATAACTCTGAAAAAAAGATATTTAATTTTGATAAAATTGAATGTAATAATGGATTTGCAAATGAGTTTCCATGTAACAAATATGATCTTTTAAGTTGGATTCCATTATCTTTTTTTGGAAGTGAATCTGCAAATGATAATTGGGGATGGACAGACTCTAATTCTAAAAGAGAATTTGTTCTACAGGGTTTAAATGATGGCTTGGCATTTTTAGATATTACCGACCCGCAAAAGGTAATTTACTTAGGGAAACTTTTATCATCTTCAAACCCCAGTGACTGGAGGGATGTAAAAATTTATAATAATCATGCGTTTGTTGTGAGTGAAGCTTCTAATCATGGTTTACAAGTTTTTAATTTAAAAAGACTTCTTGATTTAAATGAATTTAAAACGTTCAATGAAGATTATATTGTCAATGATTTCGGTAATGCACATAATATTGCAATAAATACCTCCTCAGGGTTTGCCTATATTCTTGGTTCGGCATTGTATGAAGGAGGCCCTGTTTTTTATGATATTTCAATTCCTGAACAACCAATTTTAAGAGGAGGGTTTTCGGATACCTCTTATATTCATGATGCACAAATTATAACTTACAAAGGTGAGGACCAAAACTATTTTGGCAAAGAGATTTTATTGGGCAGCAACAGTGATGGAGGGGAAACCAACCAATTAATTATTCTTGATGTAACAGAAAAAACAAATCCTGAACTAATTTCAACTATATCCTACAGTTATGGAGGATATACCCATCAAGGATGGATTGATGAAAGTCATCGTTATTTTTATTTAGGAGACGAGTTGGACGAATTAAGGTATGGTAACAAAACAAGAATTATAAGTTTTGATTTAAAGGATTTAAAAAATCCTAAAATACATTTTGTTTATGAAGGGAAAACCGATGCAATAGATCACAATCTGTATATAAAGTCTAACAAGCTCTATTTGTCCAATTATACAGCTGGACTAAGAGAACTTAATATTGAAAATATTGAAAATCAAGAAGTCGTTGAAGAGGCTTTTTTTGACTCACATCCAGAGAATGATGATGCCTCTTTTGAGGGGGTTTGGAATAGTTATCCTTTTTTTGAAAGTGGAGTGATCGCTGTGAGTGACATTAAAAGAGGATTATTTTTAATAAAAAGAAAATGATAAAGCTAAAAACTCTATTCATCTTTACTTTTTTCTTTGGATGTGTAAAAAGTGAATTCACCATTGACAATGTTAATTACCAACTAGATAATGTTAAAATCTTTGGAGGAAGTAATGACGACCAAGCAAACGATATTATAAACACTGTAGACGGTGGGTTTATGGTAATTGGAAGTTCCAAAAGCAGTGACGGATTGATTCAAAACAAAATAGGTTCAGAATCAAATATTATATTAATGAAATTTGATAGCGGCAAATCCTTAGAGTGGGTAAAAAATTATGGAGGTTCAAGGGATGACAGAGGTCAATCTATAGTTGAAGTTCAAGGGATTGGTTACGCTATATTAGGCTACTCTATGAGTGATGATGGAGATGCATCCAATAATGAAGGTTTTCACGACAATTGGGTTATAATGATAGATTTAAAGGGCAATATAGTTTGGGAGAAGAGCTATGGCTTTTCTGGGCACGATCACGGTTATAATATAATTAGGACAAAAGATGGGAACATGTTTTTTAATGGTTTTTTGGATGTAACTGCCTCGAGAGGTTTGGGTTCTTCGGGAAAAGAGGTGAAATCTATTAAACATGGAGTTGGAGAATTTTGGTGCCATAAAATAGATTTAGAAGGAAATATTTTGTGGAGAAAATATTTTGGAGGAACAAATAATGATAGATCATATGATTCAATTGAGACTGCTAAAGGAGATTTTATTATAGTAGGGTCGTCGGAAAGTAATGATAACGATATTAGTTTTCCCAAAGGCAGTTATGATATTTGGGTAATTAAATTGAGTTCTAATGGAGACTTTTTATGGGAACGTTCATATGGGGGATCAAAATATGAGACAGCAAATTCAATAATTCAATCCTTGGACAATAAAATTTATATTCTTGGAAGTACTTTAAGTAATGACAAAGATGTTTCATTTCAAATTGGTAATTCTGATTTTTGGTTATTGACATTAGATTCAAATGGTAATTTGTTGGGTGAACAAACTTTCGGAGGATCAAATTTTGACATGGGAAAAAAAATAGAAATAGATAATCGAGATAATTTATGGTTAACTGGTTATAGTAGGAGCTTTGATTTTGATTCTAATTCAAACAAAGGGAAAAATGATGCAGTGTTGATTCAGTTGTCAAAAAATAGAATTCTTAAAGAATTTTTGACAATAGGGGCAGAAGGAGAAGATATTGCTAATTCACTTATTCATTTTAATGAAAATGAAATTATTGTTGCCGGATATAGTGATAGTAAGGAAGGTTTTTTTAGTGAAAACAAGGGAGGGAAGGACATTTTTTTAGCCTTTTTTAAATAGATTTCCTGAATAATAATATTAATTATATCTATGATTTCCCTTGATTAGAGCTTTAATTAAAATTATATTTGCATAAATAGTAGAATGATTAAAGTTTCAAAAATTGCTAAAGATAAAGTCTCTACTCTAATGAAAGACGACGGTTTTAACCCTACAGATGATTTTGTAAGAGTCGGGGTTAAAAGTGGAGGATGTTCAGGACTATCTTATGATTTAAAATTTGATTCTAATCAATTAAATGAAGATCGTCTGTTTGAAGACAACGGAGTAAAAATTTTAGTAGATAAGAAAAGTCTTCTTTATTTAGTTGGTACAACTTTAGATTACTCAGGTGGTTTAAATGGAAAAGGATTTGTTTTTAAAAACCCAAATGCAAATAGAACCTGTGGGTGTGGTGAAAGTTTTTCCCTTTAAAATATAATTATGGCATATACAGAAGAAGAGCTAAAAAAGGAATTGGAGACCAAAGAATATGAATATGGTTTTTATACAGATATAGAATCAGAAACCTTTGCTAAGGGGTTAAATGAAGAAATTGTTACTGCTATTTCTAAAAGAAAAGAGGAACCCAGCTGGATGCTTGAATGGAGACTTAATGCATTCAAGGCATGGAAAGAAATGGATGAACCCAATTGGGCCAATATCAAATATAAAAAGCCAGATTATCAAAATATATCGTATTATTCGGCACCTAAGAAGAAAGAAAAATATAAAAGTTTAGATGAAGTGGATCCAGAATTAATTGAAACATTCAATAAACTTGGAATATCCATTGATGAACAAAAAAAATTATCTGGTATTGCTGTTGACGTTGTAATAGATTCTGTTTCTGTAGCCACTACTTTTAGAGATACTTTGGAAAAAAAGGGAATAATTTTTTGTTCAATATCCGATGCGATTAAAGAATATCCAGAGCTAGTAAAAAAATATTTGGGCTCTGTTATCCCTCCAAAGGATAATTATTTTGCAGCTCTAAATTCAGCTGTTTTTTCAGATGGCTCTTTTTGCTATGTTCCCAAAGGAGTTAAATGTCCAATGGAATTATCAACTTATTTTAGGATTAATCAGGCAGGAACCGGTCAATTTGAAAGGACTCTTGTAATCGCAGATAAGGGTAGCTACGTCTCTTACCTTGAAGGATGTACCGCACCCTCAAGAGATGAAAATCAACTCCATGCTGCATGTGTTGAACTGGTTGCCTTTGATGACGCTGAAATTAAGTACTCAACTGTACAAAACTGGTATCCAGGAGATAAGAACGGTAACGGGGGTGTTTTTAATTTTGTCACAAAAAGAGGAATCTGTCATAAAAATTCTAAAATTTCTTGGACTCAAGTTGAGACTGGATCTGCTATTACCTGGAAATATCCTTCATGCATTCTTAAAGGAAATAACTCTATTGGTGAATTTTATTCAATAGCTGTCACTAATAATTTTCAGCAAGCCGATACTGGTACAAAAATGATTCACATTGGAAAAAACACTAAATCCACTATAATATCAAAAGGTATTTCAGCTGGAAAATCACAAAACAGTTATAGAGGATTAGTAAAAGTAAATCCTGGTGCAACAAATGCTAGAAATTTCTCACAGTGCGACTCACTATTAATGGGTAATTCCTGTGGAGCTCATACTTTCCCTTATATTGAAGCTAAAAACAATACAGCTCAAATTGAGCACGAAGCAACAACCAGCAAGATTGGTGAGGACCAACTATTTTATTGCAATCAAAGAGGAATTGATACTGAAAAAGCTATTGCTCTTATTGTAAATGGATTCAGTAAAGAAGTTTTAAATAAATTACCCATGGAATTCGCTGTAGAAGCACAAAAGCTTCTGGAAATATCACTTGAAGGATCTGTAGGATAAAAATTAAAATATGCTTGAAATAAATGACTTGCACGCTAGTGTAGAAGGCAAACAAATTTTAAAAGGGATAGATTTAAAAGTATCCCCTGGTGAGGTACATGCAATAATGGGTCCCAACGGATCAGGTAAAAGTACACTTTCGACCGTTGTTGCTGGGCACGAAGAATTCGAAATCGATAAAGGAGTGATACTTTTTGAAGACGAAGATCTGATTGATTTTAATACTGAAGAGAGAGCACACAAAGGAATCTTTCTGTCATTCCAATACCCGGTTGAAATTCCTGGAGTAAGTGTAACAAACTTTATTAAAACTTCGATAAACCAGATGAGAAAAGCCAATGGACTGGGTGAAATGCCTGCCAATGAAATGCTTAAAAAAATTAGAGAAAAAGCAGAGTTATTAAAGATAGATTCAAAATTTTTGTCTCGATCTCTTAATGAGGGTTTTTCTGGTGGTGAAAAGAAAAGAAATGAAATTTTTCAAATGGCTATGTTGGAACCTAAACTTGCCATATTAGACGAAACAGACTCAGGTTTAGATATAGACGCATTAAAAATTGTAGCCAATGGGGTCAACATGCTACGAAATGATGATAGTGCAGTAGTTTTAATTACTCACTACCAAAGACTTCTAGATTATATTGTTCCCGATTTTGTTCATGTTTTATCTAATGGAAAGATTGTAAAGTCGGGCAATAAAAATCTTGCCATTGAACTTGAGGCAAAGGGGTATGACTGGATTAAATAATATTTAGCATGGATTTTAAAGAAAAACTAATTTCTTCTTTTATGGTTTTTGAGCAGGATATTGATCTATCTAATTCAGTTCATGAAATAAGATCGAAAAGTCTTAAAAATTTTGAAGAAAAAGGATTTCCAAACAAAAAAGAAGAAGCTTGGAAATACACTTCTCTGTCAAAAATTTTGAAAAGTGATTATGGAATCTTCCCAAAAAAAGAGGTTGCAATCGAATTAAAAGACGTCCAAAAATATTTTCTTTATGAAATGGACACTTATAAAATTGTATTTATAGACGGAGTTTATAGTCCTTTTCTTTCCGATACAACTCATGAAGGCTTAGATGTATGTCTTTTGTCAGCCGCACTTACGAAGCCAAAATATAAAAATCTTATAAATAAATACTTTAATAAAATTTCGGACAAAAAAGACTCTCTAACCCTACTTAACACCTCTTTTTCAATAGAAGGAGCATATATTTATCTTCCAAAATCAGTAACTGCTGAAAAACCTATAGAAATAATGCATTTTTCAACCGGAAAGCAAGGTGATTTTTTTCTTCAGCCAAGGAATTTAATTATAGCTGAAGAAAATGCAGAAGTTCAAATTTTAGAGAGACACCAAAGTTTAAGCAGTCATAGATCCTTTACAAACTCTGTTACTGAAATTTATGCTGAAGATTCTTCAAGGATAGATTATTATAAGATTCAAAATGATAGAGAGGAAGCATATTTAATTGATAATACTTACATATCACAAAAAACGAAATCAGATGTAGATGTACATACATTTTCATTTGGTGGAGAAATAACCAGGAATAATCTTAATTTTTACCAAAAAGGACAAAATTGTAACTCGACATTAAATGGTTTAACAATTATAAATGGTAATCAGCACGTAGATCATTACACACTTGTCAGTCACGCTCAACCTAACTGTGAAAGTCACCAAGAATACAAGGGTATATTTTCTGACAAATCTGTCGGGGTTTTCAATGGGAAAATTCTCGTAGATAAAATTGCTCAAAAAACTAATGCGTTTCAGCAAAATAATAATATTGTTATAGATGATAGGGCCACAGTGAATACAAAACCTCAATTAGAAATTTTTGCTGATGATGTAAAATGTTCGCACGGGTGTACAATAGGTCAATTAGATGAAGAAGCACTTTTTTACTTAAGAACAAGAGGTATTCCTATAATTCAAGCTAGAGGTTTGTTGACTTACGCATTTGCAAATAATGTTCTAGATTCTGTAAAAATCCCAAAGCTAAAATCAAGAATAAATCAAATTATATCTTCCAAACTGGAAGTTAAAATACGACATGAGCTCTAACATACTTGATGTTGAAAACATAAGATCTGATTTTCCAATTCTTGATAAAAAAGTAAATGGGAAAAAGCTTGTATACTTTGATAATGCAGCTACCTCCCAAACACCAAAACAAGTTATTAATGTTATCAGTGATTATTATTTGAACTACAATTCAAATATTCATAGAGGGGTTCATTTTTTAAGTCAAAAAGCCACTGAATTGTATGAAGGTGCAAGGGGAAAGTTAAAAAATCATTTTAATGCTAAATTTAATTCTGAAATAATTTTTACATCTGGCACAACACATGGTATAAACATTATTTCATCTGGATATAGTGAATTTCTAACTGAAAAAGACGAGCTTATAGTTTCTGAACTTGAACACCATTCAAACATTGTACCATGGCAAATGTTGTGTGAAAAAACGGGAGCAAAACTTAAGGTGATTCCTATGAATGATAATGGTGAATTACAGCTAGATAAATTAGACGAATTGTTAAACGAAAACACTAAACTAATATTCGTTAATCATGTTTCAAATGCGCTTGGTACAATTAATCCAATTTCTGAAATAATCACAAAAGGTCATAAATATGGTGCGAAGATTTTAATTGACGGTGCTCAAGCATCTGCTCACTTTAAAATCGATTTACAAAATTTAGATGTAGATTATTATGTAACCTCTGCGCATAAGTTATGCGGACCCACTGGGGTTGGAATGTTATATGGAAAAAAGGAATTGTTAGAAAAATTACCACCTTATCAAGGGGGAGGTGAAATGATTGATCAAGTAACCTTTAAAAAAACCACTTATGCAGATTTACCTCATAAATTTGAAGCAGGCACCCCGAATATCGCTGGATGCATAGCCTTTGGTGCTGCGATTGACTATATCAACTCTATTGGACTAGACAAAATTAATAGTTATGAAAACCATTTATTAGAATATGCAACTGAAAAGTTAAATAGGATTGAGAATTTAAAAATCTACGGTGAATCTGCCAATAAAACCTCGGTTATTTCTTTTAATGTTCAAGGTATTCACCCGTATGATATAGGTAGTATCTTGGATAAAATGGGAATTGCTGTTCGAACAGGCCAGCACTGTGCTCAGCCTATTATGGATTTTTTTAAAATACCTGGTACTATAAGGATTTCTTTTTCATTTTACAATACAGAAAATGAGATTGATTCTCTAATAGGCGCTCTAAGAAAGGCTATTAAAATTTTGTCATAAATTTATAATTATGAAAATTATTGATATTCAAAATCAGATAATTGATGAATTCGAGATTATGGATGACTGGATGGAAAAATATGAGTATATGATTAGTCTTGGTAAATCTCTACCTTTAATGGCTGATGATTTTAAAAATGACTCTAATTTAATCAAAGGTTGCCAAAGTAGTGTTTGGCTGCATGCAGAATTAAAAAATGATAATATATTCTTTCATGCTGATAGTGATGCAATCATAACTAAAGGAATAATATCAATTCTAATAAGAATTTATTCAGGGCAGGCTCCCAAGGAGATTTTAGATTCCAACTTTGATTTTATTAATAAAATTGGTTTAAGGGAGCATTTGTCTCAAACTAGGGCAAATGGTCTATCATCAATGATTAAGCAAATTAAGATGTATGCTCTTGCTTTTCAAACTAAATTGAATTAATATGGATGAAAATAATTTTGATGCTCAATTATTAGGAGAAAAAATTATAAAAGTTTTAAAAACTATTTTTGATCCAGAAATCCCCGTAGATATTTATGAGTTGGGACTCATTTATGACGTTTTTGTAAACGAAGACTTTGATGCTAAAATTTTAATGACGCTGACTTCTCCTAATTGTCCAGTAGCGGAATCCTTACCGGCTGACGTTGAGCAAAAAGTTAAATCTATAAAGGGCATTAATAATGTTGAAGTTGAAATGACTTTTGATCCTCCCTGGACCAAAGATTTGATGAGCGAAGAGGCAAAACTAGAACTTGGGTTTTTGTAATGGAAAAAGAAATTATAAATAAAGTAGCCAAAAGCCCAATTGTAACCTTTGATCTAGAAGAGTATTATCCAGCTGGTGAAAGGCTTAAGATCGATATAGCTAAATGGCTTTATGAAGGAATTGTTTTAAAAGAAAAAGAATTTAGATTATCATTAAAGTCTTATGACTTTTCAAAATATAAAGACACTTATGTTGCAATATATTGTTCAACAAATGCAATTCTTCCATCTTGGTCAATAATGTTATTATCAACATATTTAAACCAGTATGTAAAAAAATGTGTATTTGGTTCAATACTAGAATTAGAACAAAGCATATATGCAGATGTTTTACATGATTTAGACATAACCCCATTTAAAAATCGACCATTAATTATTAAAGGATGCTCAAAAAAAAATATTCCTGAAACTGTATTTTTATTAGCAATTGAGAAATTACAACCTCATGTAAAGAGTATTTTTTATGGTGAGGCATGCTCTTCTGTACCCTTATTCAAGAAGAAAAATGGTTGAGAAACTTGATAAAAAAGATGGCGTTGTCATTTTAACATATTATTGGCCACCCTGTGGTGGATCTGGTGTACAAAGATGGATGTATTTCTCAAAATATTTAAAGGAATTGGGATGGGATCCATTTGTAATTACAGTTGACGAAAAAAAAGCATCTTATCCAGTCCTAGACAAAAGTTTAGAGATGGTTGTAAAAGATATTAAAGTAAAAAAAACATCTACTAATGAGCCATTAAAATTATTTTCCTTTTTAACAACAGGAGGTTTTAGAAAGGGAATACCTCAAGGAGACGTAAAGAATAAAGGGTTATTTGATAAATTATTTAATTACATTCGTTCAAATTACTTTATCCCAGACGCAAGAAAAGGATGGGTAGATTATGCTTATGGGGAATGCAAAAAAATAATAACTAAAAATAACATTAAGCATTTAATCACCACTGGACCTCCGCATTCAACCCATCTAATAGGATTAAAAATCAAAGAGGAATTTGAAATTAAATGGACAGTAGATTTTAGAGATCCATGGGTTAGTGTTTTTTACAATAAAAAGTTCCTCTTTACTGAAAAATCAATTAATAAACAAAAAGAGTTAGAAAAAAAAGTTCTAAATAATGCTGATTTAGTTTTAACTACTATAGGAGGAGATTTAAAAAAACAACTCCAGTTAAAAGCTCCAAAACAAAATTTTGAGGTAATTCTCAATGGATATGATCATATTTTAATTGATAAAATAAAAAGTGAAAAATCTAGTAATTATTTTCATATTGTTTACACTGGACTTTTAACAAAAAATCATCCTTACGATACTCTGCTAAAAATTTTAAAATTAAATTTCAAACAAACAAATTTAAAATTATCGTTAGCTGGTAACATATCTGGTGAAATAATAAAAGAAATTAAAACCTTCTTGCCCAATGTAAAAGTAAACGACTGTGGATATTTAAATCATGAAGAATCTGTTAGATTAATTAAGAGTGCTGATTTACTTGTCAATTTTTTCTTTATTGGCGCTGAAAAAGAAATGATTTCTGGCAAAATCATGGAGTATTTGGCAACAGAAATTCCTATTCTTAGTATAGGAGATCCTAAAAGTGAGGCAGGAAAAATTTTATCAAAAGGGACTGAAACAAAAATGTATCAAAGAAACTCTAATAAACAAATAGAAAATTTTATAAACAAAGTAATTCTTAAAAAGGGAAAATTAACAAACAAATTCCCAAACTTAGAAAAGTGGTCAAGAAAAAATATCACAAAAAAATTAAGTGAAACTTTGGTTAATTTATGATTTAGTGAAAAATTTATTTTTAATGATATATTCTAAACTTTTCGCTGGTAAATATTTTTTAACATCCACTCCCTTAGATAAATAATCTCTAATGTTCGTGGATGAAATATCAATTTTTGGAGCTGTCCTTAAAATTTTTAAATTATCATGAATGATTGAATCACTACTATTTATTTTTTTATTTCTTGGATAAACATAAATTGAAAAGTTGTCAAGTATATCAGTACTGTTTTTCCATTTTTTAAAGGAGTGAAGGTTGTCTTCACCTAATATTATCTTGAATTTATTTTTGGGGTATGTCTTTTTAAGAAACCGTAAAGTCGAAATAGTATAGTTTGGTTTAGGTAGTTTTAACTCGTCGACACAAATTTTTATTTTGTTCTTATTTGAAATTGACTTTTCAATAATTTTAATTCTTTCATAAATATCCAATATTTCAAGATTTTTTTTTAAAGGATTTTGAGGAGATATAACGAGCCATACTTCATTAAAATCGCACTGATTTAAACAATAATCAGCCATAAACAAATGGCCATTGTGAAACGGATTGAATGTTCCAAAAAATAAGCCAACTTCTTTCATTTACCCTCAATAAATTCACTAACTATTCGAAAAGCATCTTTTTTAGTTTTAACTAGGTCGTTATTTTCTAGAACGACATCAAATTTTTCTGCAAAACTCAATTCAAATTCAGATTTTTTTAGTCTTTCTTGGATACTTTTTTTGGTATCAAGCCCCCTTTTGGTAAGTCGGCTGTCTAGTGATTTTATTGAAGGTGGTTTCACAAATATTGAAAGAGCTTTTTCTTTAAAAATTGATTTAATTTTGAGCCCACCCTTTACATCCATGTCTAATAAAACTGTTTTTCCGTTTCCCCATATTCTATCTATCTCAGAATTTAATGTTCCATAAAATACATTATCATAAACTTCTTCAAATTCAATAAAATCATTTTTTTTAATTTTCTTTTTAAATGAATCAACAGACATAAAATGGTAGTCGACACTTTTTTTTTCGTTCTCCCTTGGATTCCTTGAAGTTGCAGATACAGAAAATTCGGTAGGCAAATTACTGTCCAACAAATATTTTATAATTGATGTTTTTCCAGCACCAGATGGTGCAGAAAAAATAATTATTTTCTTTCCCATTTTTAAAGTACATTTAAAAGTTGTTCTTTTATCTTTTCCAACTCATCTTTCATTTCCACAACAGTTTTTTGAAGCCCTTCATCATTAGCTTTTGAGCCCAGCGTATTAATTTCCCTGCCAATTTCTTGGGTAATAAAAGTAAGCTTTTTTCCATTTGGAGACTTCTCACTCATAATTTTTTCAAAATATTTTAAATTACTTTTTAGTCGAACTATTTCCTCATTAATGTCAAGTTTTTCAATGAAGTAAAAAATCTCTTGCTCCATTCTTTTATTGTCGATTTCTTTTAAATTTTGTTTTGAGAGCACTTCAATTTTTTTTCTAATTTTTTCTTTTCTTTTTGGAGCTAATTTATCTACATTTTTAACCAACTTATAGATACTTTTAATCCTGCTTTTGAAATCTTTTTCAATTGACTTCCCTTCAGAAGTTCTGTATTGATTTAATTTTATAATTGCTCTATCAATTATTTTAAATAATATTTTTTTTTCTTCTTTTGAAATATCTTCTTTTTCAATTTTGATAGACTCAGGAAGTCTAATTGCCATTTTAAGAAGTTCCGCTTCAGATGAATCGGATATTTTTTTCAACTCATCAATGTACTTTTTAATTACTGTGTAATTAAGAGACGACGATTTGTCTTCATCTTGAAGGTTAATGTTTATTAATAAATCAATTTTGCCCCTTGATAATTCTCCGTTAATTTTGGTTCTAATTTTAGATTCAATTTCACGGTATTTATAGGGTATACGAAAATTAAGATCAATATTTTTACTATTTAATGATCGTATTTCGACACTTAATTTTTTTCTCTGGAATTTGGTCTCTGATTTACCAAACCCCGTCATAGAGATAATCATGTTTTTCTTCTAAAGTCTTTTAATTTTGATATTTCTAAATGAAACTTTATCACCGTGATCTTGAAGTCCTATTCTTCCAGTTTTATATTTCCCAAATTCTGGAGCCTCAACATAATTGTATGTACTTTTATCTCTAAATTTTGATTTAGAGATAAGTTCTTCCCATTCTGGACCGTTTACAGGGAATGATACAATTTCTGTACCATTTAGTTTAACAGTAGCGTTATTGATTTCGTGATTAATAGTCAGGAGAAAGTGATTCCACTCTCCAGCTGGGTTACATACGTCTTTTGAAGGTTGGACTATGTCATATAATGCTCCTGACTGATGATATTTAGGTTTCATAAAAGCATCGGAATGTCTTTCATTATCAAGTAACTGAATTTCAGGACCAGTTAAGTACGGAGAAAAAAACTTCTTATCTTCGTGAACACCCCAAAAAAGACCACTATTTCCACATTCTGCAATTTTCCACTCAATAGATAAAACGAAATTGGTAAACTTATCGTTACTTACTATATCAGAATTTTGATCTTTTTCTTGGTTTCTTGGGTCAAAAATTAGTACACCGTCGACTACAGACCATTCATCCCCTAATTTTCCTCCATTGTAATAATGCCAACCTTCCGTTGTTTTTCCATCAAATAGAGAAATCCATTCACCTTTTGAAGAATTTACTTTTTTATTTTCTTCTTTTTTTGTTTGTCCCACGCATGAGCATACGATAAAGCTCAAAACGGTTATATAAACTAACTTATTCATTTTAAATATTTAATATTTTATTTATCTGTTTTTTATCTGAGTCACCACCTGCAAAATCGTCAAATACTTTCTGGGTAGCTTCAATAATATGGTTTTGTATAAATTTTGCTCCCTCTTTTGCACCTTGTTCAGGGCTTTTAACGCAACATTCCCATTCCATCACTGCCCAAACATCACATCCGTATTCTGTAAGTTTCGTAAATATTGTCTTGAAATCAATTTGACCATCCCCCGGGGATCTGTATCTTCCAGCTCTATCTTTCCATGTTCCATAACCACCAAATGCCCCTTTTTTCCCATTTGGTTTAAACTCAGAGTCTTTTACGTGAAAAGCCTTGATAAATTCATGGTAATGATCAATGTAGGTAATGTAATCAAGTTGTTGTAGAACAAAATGACTAGGATCGTAAAGTATGTTAGCCCTTTTGTGATTATTTGTAGCTTTTAAAAACATTTCAAAAGTTTCTCCGTCATGGATGTCTTCTCCTGGATGAACTTCAAAGCAAGCATTGACATCGTTATCTTCAAAAATATCTAAGATTGGAATCCATCTTTTGGCTAATTCTTCAAAACCAGCTTTAATAAGCCCTTTAGGTTGTTGAGGCCATGGATGCCAATAAGGCCATAAAAGCGCACCACTAAAAGTGGCGTGAGATTTGATTCCAAGATTTGAACTGGCTTTAGCTGCTTTTTTGACTTGTTCGATTGCCCATTTAGTTCTCTCTTTTGGTTTATTTCTCAACTCTTTGGGCGCAAAATTATCAAACATCAAATCGTAGGCTGGATGTACTGCCACAAGTTGTCCTTGGAGGTGTGTTGAAAGTTCGGTAATCTCAAGCCCATAGGAACTAATCGTTCCTTTATATTCATCACAATAGGTTTTGCTTGATGAAGCTTTATCTAAATCAAAAAGCCATGTATCTAAGGTTGGTACTTGAATACCTTTGTAACCTAAATTAGATGCCCATTTGCATAATCCATCAAGTGAATTAAATGGTGGTTTATTATCTATAAATTGGGCTAAAAATATGGCTGGACCTTTGATTGTTTTCATAAATTTCAATCTAATTTAATCCATTTATTACCGTTCTTATTGGACTCTAAAACTTTTTCAATAAACATCATCCCTCTCACTCCTTCATTAATTGATGGATAAGAACCATCATCTTTTTGAACTTTCTTTAGAGTTTTTGCAACTCCGTTATATATGTTTCCCATAGCATCAAAAAATCCTTCTGGGTGTCCGGGGGGTAATTTAGACGATTTTAACGAAAAATCAGATAAGTATGAATTACCAGGTTTTAAAATTTGTATTGGTTTCCCTTCCATAAGGTGATAAAGATAATTTGGATTTTCTTGATTCCATTTAAAACATCCATTTTTTCCATAAATTTGAACTGTAAAACTGTTTTCCTCTGCTGTAGCAATTTGTGATGCTCTAATCACCCCTTTGCAATAGTCCGAGAAACGGACAAGTATAGTGCCATCAACATCCATTTGATTTTCAGGATATAAATAATTTAAGTCAGCAAGAATTTTATCAATTTTCATGCCTGTCAAAAATTCAGCCATATTAAAGGCATGCGTTCCAATATCACCGATGCAGCAACTTAAACCTCCTTTGTCAGGATCTAGTCTCCAAACTTTTTTTCTAAGTTCAGGATCTTTAATTATGGGATTAATCCACCCTTGATAATATTGCAAGTCAACTTTTTGAATTTCCCCAATGGCCCCGTCTTTAATCATTTGCATCATTTCTCTAACGATTGGATATCCCGTGTATGTATAGGTTACCGCAAAAACAAGATCCTTCTTTTTCACCTCTAATTCTAATTTTTGAGCTTCAGAATAAGTCGTTGTTAAGGGCTTTTCACATATTACATTAAAGTCATTTTGAATCAGTTTTTTAGCCATTGGATAATGAAGAAAGTTTGGGGTTAACACAGAAACAACTTGAATTCTTTCACTTTTTGGTAGAGAAAGTTCAGCCTCTATCAAAGATTCAAAATTAGTATAGATTCTTTTTTCGTTAATTCCTATCTTCTTACCAAACTCTATATTTACCTGAGGATTTGGATTAAAGCAACCGCCAACTAAATCAAATTCATCGAACATACCAGATGCAATTCTATGAACAATTCCAATAAGTGAATCTCCACCACCTCCAAGTATACCAAGACGTATTTTACTCATTTTCTAATTTAATTTTTTCGTCTTGAAACGTAAGTATGAAAAAAATCAACACAATAAATGCAAATCCAGAAGGAATTATCCAAATTTGTGTCCAATCGTGAGATGAGCCTATTGAGTAGAGATCAGTAATTTTTCCTGCTACTCTAAAACCAACAAGCATACCAAGTCCGTAGGTGGCGAGAGTTATAAGTCCTTGAGCTGAACTTTTAAATTGACTCCCAGCTTTAAAATCGGTATAAATCTGGCCCGAAACAAAAAAGAAATCATAACATATCCCGTGTAAAATAACACCTAAAATCAACATCCAAATTCCTCCCCCCACATCTCCATATGCAAAAAGAATATATCTTGAAACCCAAGCGATCATGCCCACAACAAGGGTAGTTTTGATCCCAAACCGTTTCAAAAAAACTGGTAATAAAAGAATAAATAAAGCTTCTGAAATTTGACCTAGACTCATAACAGCTGCAGCTTTTGGCATTCCAATTTCATTTAAAAATTGATTAGCGTGCTGATAATAAAATGCAAGCGGAATACATATTAAAATTGACGAAATAAAAAAGATTAGATATTTTCTATTTTTTAGAAGTGAAAGAGCATCTAATCCTAATATTTTACTAATACTTAAATTTTCTTTATCCGCAGTTGGTGGAGTGTTAGGTAATGTAAAGCTAAAAATTCCTAAGATCAGCGAAGCAGCTGCCGTCAAATAAAAAGTATTCTCTAAAATTTTTTGTGATTCCCACCCTAAAAATCCAATGGTCAGACCTGCAATAATCCACCCTACTGTCCCAAAGACTCTAATAGGCGGAAACTCTTTAGAAGGATCTACCATTTGTCGGAATGCTACTGAATTAACCAATGCCAATGTTGGCATATAGAGAATCATGTACAGAAAAATAAAAGGATAAAATCCTACAAAATCACTTTGAACCCCTGCCTGGAATAAAAGAAAAGCTCCAATGATGTGTAAAAAACCAAGGATTTTTTGAGCAGAAAAATAACGGTCAGCAACCAACCCAATAATAAATGGTGCAACTATTGCCCCAATGGATTGCGTTTCATAAGCCTGAGCAAGTTGAGACCCATTTGCACTAAAATTTTGGGATAAAAATGTCCCCATAGTCACAAACCATCCTCCCCAAATAAAAAATTCAAGGAACATCATAAAAGAGAGTTGTATTTTAATTTTATTATTCATGGAACTATTATGTAATCAATTTACCTTTATTTATAAGCAAGTTTTTTGTAGCCAGTATTCCATCTATTTCCGATAACCCAGTTCCTTCATATTCAACGCCTATATATCCAGTGTATCCAGATTCTTTTACAATTTTAAGCATTTTTAAATAGTCTGTATATACCTCATCTCCCTTATTATTAAAATTATTTGATTTTGCACTTACAGCAAAAGCTTTTGGCATCATTTCCTTTATGCCCTTGTACCTGTCATATTCCTTAACACAATCGGATTCATATAGATCACCTTCTACTCTTTTTATACAAAAGTTTCCAAAATCAGGTAATGTGCCACAATTTTTTAGATTAACATTATTTATTACTTGCATCAAAAGTTCTGCATTTGATGACAAGCTTCCATGATTTTCAACAATTACGTTAATATTGTAATCTTGTGAGAATTCAGAAAGCCTTGAAAGGCTAGTAGAGGAATATTCCATCCACTTGTTTTTTTGATCCACTCCATATAAATTGACTCTTACAGAATGACAACCCATTTGAGATGCGGCATCAATCCACTTTTTGTGGTTTTCTACAGCAGCATTTCTTTTTCTAACATTAGATGCAGCTAGATCACCCTCACCATCTATCATGATCAATAAATTTTCAATATTGTTTTGTTTAGCTTCGTCATTAGATTTTTTAACAAAGTTTTTAATGGCTTGATGCTTATTTCTTGATTCCATCACATCACTGTAAAGTTGATTAACATATTCTAAACCACTAAATCCTAGTTCTTTGGCTGTTTTGGCAAAATCATAGGGATCAAAGTCCCCAGAATAAATACCCTTATTAAGTGACCACTGGGCAAGTGAAAGTTTAAAAAATAAGTTGTTATTCGTTTCATTACTCAAATCAAAGCCAAAACCTTTTTTGGGAATCGCCAAAAGTGTAAGTCCTAGACCTAATTTAAGTTGCTTTTCGATAAACTCTCTTCTTTTTATCATAATTAAAAGTGATTAAAATTTACAAACCTTTTAAAAAATATTCTTTTATATTGTCAAATTTAAAATATATACCATTTAAAAATACACATTATATAATTAATAATTAATTTTACACAACAAAGGATTAGAATTATAGAGTTTTATGGAAAATATTGAGAGTAACTACGATGCAATAGTTATTGGAACTGGAGTAAGTGGAGGCTGGGCAGCAAAAGAGCTTACAGAAAAAGGACTTAAAACACTTGTCTTAGACAGGGGTAGATTGGTCAAGCACATTGAAGATTACTCTACTATGAATATGGATGAATGGGATTTCCCTGCGGGTGATGTAAAAACCGCTGAAATAAGAAAAAGACAACCAGTACAGACTCGAACAGGTCAGGTTAAAGAACATTCAAAACATTTTTTTGTTGATGACCTAGACCACCCATATAATGAAATAAAACCATTTAATTGGTTAAGAGGCTATCATGTAGGGGGTAGATCCTTGACATGGGGCCGACAAGTTTATAGACTCAGTGATTTTGATTTTGAAGCCAACGCAAAAGAGGGTGTTGCTGTCGATTGGCCAATAAGATACAAGGATATTGCCCCATGGTATGACTATGTGGAAGAATATATAGGAATTAGCGGGGAAAAATTGGGTTTACCACAATTACCGGACGGTAAATTTTTGAAACCAATGGAAATGCATTGTGTTGAAAAAGACTTAAAAAAATCACTTCATGAAAATTATAACGACAGAACACTAACTATAGGTAGAGTAGCTCATATTACTGAAGGAACAAAAAAAGGTTTAGGTAGGGTTTCGTGCCAGTACAGAAATAGATGTAGAAGAGGATGTCCATTTGGATCTTATTTCAGTTCAAATTCGTCGACTCTTCCGGCTGCAGAACAAACTGGAAACTTAACTCTAAGGCCTAATTCAATTGTATATGAAATTATTTATGATGAAAATCAAAAAAAAGCAACTGGAGTCAAAGTAATTGATACAGAAAGCAAAAAGACTTATGAATATAAGTCAAAAGTTGTTTTTTTATGTGCATCAGCAGCTGCCTCAGCATCGATTCTTATGCAATCAAAATCAAATAGATTTCCAAACGGGATGGGTAATGATTCAGGAGAGCTAGGACACAATTTAATGGACCATCACTTTCAAGTAGGAGCTAAAGGTGTTTCGGATAACTATGAGGATAAATATTTTACAGGCAGAAGACCAAATGGAACTTATTTACCCAGATTTCGTAATCTTGGTGGTAAAACTAATCGTAAAGACTTTTTAAGAGGATATGGTTACCAAGGAGGGGGAAGCAGAGGTTCGCATAAACCATCCTCAATAGAAAGCGCTTATGGGACTAAATTCAAAGAGGAATTATTAAAGCCCAGGGAATGGGGAATATCTCTAGGTGCTTTTGGAGAAATACTACCATATCATGACAACAAAATGATGCTGGATTACAATAAAACTGATAAGTGGGGTTTACCTACCATTTCCTTTGACGCAAAAATTAGGGAAAACGAACTAAATATGCGAAAAGACATGAAGGGCCAAGCTGTAGAAATGCTTGAAAATGCAGGATTTAAAAATGTTAAGGGCCATGATAATAATTATGTTATGGGACACGGGATTCATGAAATGGGAACAGCAAGAATGGGACGTAATCCGAAGACATCTGTGCTAAACGGAAATAATCAAATTCATAGTGTTCTAAATGTATATGTGACTGATGGTGCCTTTATGACTTCGGCTGGATGCACAAACCCCTCTATAACGTATATGGCGATGACAGCAAGGGCGGTAAATCACGCTGTGAATGAGCTTAAAAAAATCAATATTTAGTTATGAATAGAAGAAAAGTACTTAAAAATATTGGATTTTCCCTTGGAGCTGTTTCTGCAACCCCTACTTTGGTGAGCCTGCTAAGTAGCTGTCAAAATGAATCAAAATGGATCCCCAAACTTTTATCAAATTCTCAAATTGATTTCATATCAAATTATATTGAACTTATAATTCCCAAAACGAAAGATATTCCAGGGGGAATAGAGCTTGGATTGCACAAATGGGTGGATATTTGTGCCAAACTTATATTAAATAAAGAATCTCAGAAAAGTTATTTGTTTAGCCTAGAGTGCCTAATTAATGATACTCTAAACTCAGCTTTAAAAGATAAAATAGGTGAATTAAAAATTAGTGATTACGAAAATCAGTTAAAGAAGTTCCTAATGGCTGAAAATTCTACAAACAAAAAATGGAGTAAATCAGCAAAAAATTATTGGTCAAAAACTCCGAAGGATCTAAATTTCAACGATGCTCCACAAGAGGCGCTTGCTTACTCTTCTTTAATAACGCTTAGGCAGTGGACTGCTAAGGGATACAGATTTAACGAATATATAGGCAAAAATGTACTCGATTACAGACCTGTCCCAGGAGAACAAAAAGGATGTGTTGATTTAGAGGAAACCACTGGAGGTTTAATTTGGGCTATTTAAAACTAACTCACGATTAGGATACCCTTCATTAGTCCGTAATGTCCAGGGAATGTACATATATAGGTGTAAGAGCCTTTTTCTGGAGCCGAAAATGTAATTGTATGGCTCTCGCCACCACCGATCATTTTTGTGTAAGCAATTGTTTCATCTCCATCAGGGATGTATTCATTTTCTCTGGCAAGCATGGCTCTTTGAGCAAAATCATTTAAGTCAGTCTCTTTCTTTAAAAGAACAAAATTGTGTCCCATAATTTCCTTGCTCATTTTGCCCGTGTGGTTTAGAGTTAAAGTTATTTTCTGCCCTTCAAAAACTATTAATTCATTTTGATCAAATTTCATTAAATCACTTGAATTTATAATGATGACAGCTTCTTTAGACTTTTTATCTAAGTTGATACCTTTTTTTTCAATTTTTTTGTATTCAAAACTGTTTTTCTTACTGTCTGTGTTTCCACCGCAAGAAATAAGAAGAAAAAGTAATAAAAGAATGTTTATTTTTTTCATAAAATTTATTATCTGCAATTTATGAATTTTTAGCTATAATTTTTTTCTTTTTTTTCTTTTTGTGACTAGATATACACCAGAGAAAACCATCAAACAAGAAACAAATTTTATCCAGTCCAATTTATCATTACCCGTAATGGAAGCATAGCCAACTGCAATTATTGGCTGAAAGTATGTAAATGAGCTAATAGTGGTTGCTTGAAGATATTGAAGCGCAAACATATTGAAAAGATAAGCTAAAAAAGTAGTGCAAATGACAACAAAGCCCATTCTCCAAATTGCATGAAAAGGCAGATTAAACCAATCAACCAACATAAATTCATTTAAAGTAAAGGGGAGGTTATATAAAATGCCTAGAGGAAACATCCACTTCATTAAAGTAATTGTATTATATTTTTTAACAAGAGGCTTAGATATAACCAAATAAGTTCCAAAACTTAATGCGTTGCAAACCATCAATGTATTTCCTAACGGAATATTTGGAGCATTTAAAGTGAAAGAGTTTCCATATGCAATTAGTGTTACTGCCCCGGAAAACCCTAATATAATTCCTCCAAATTTAATAAGTGTTATTTTTTCTTTAATTAAGAATGCAGATATAATTAATACAAAAAGAGGGGTTAAAGTAACTATAACAGCTCCATTAATGGGTGTGGATAAACTAAGACCTTTAATAAATGCTAGCATGTTCACACACATTCCGAAGATAGAAGCTATTAAAAGCCTTGGATAATCACTAAATTCAATTCTTTCACTTTTAAAAAAAAAACTTGCAATCCAAAATAGAATGGAAGCCCCAATTACACGAAGCAATACCAATCCAAATGCTCCGATGTAATTTGGCATGATAACTTTTGCAATAGTGTGGTTTAGCGCATAAATAGTTGTTGCTCCAAGTGCCGCTAAAAAAGCAGTACGCCTCATTTTCATTAAAAAATATTTTTAATTGCCTCTATATTTTTTTTACTATTACCAATTAAAAGTTGACCATTGATATGAAGAATGGGTCTCTTTAAATAAGTGTAATGTTCATTTAACAATAAAAAAATTTTTTCCTCACTTAAAGTTGATTTATCAATATTTTTAAGTTTTTGTGCTCGATTATTTAAAAGAGACCGAAAAGTTCCAGTAATATCCTTAAATGATTTTAATTCATTCGCTTTAAGTGGGGTTTTCTTTATATCTCTAAGTATTATATTTTTCGGTAGATTAACTTCTTTTATAATGCGCTTACATGTGTCACAATTACCTAGATATATGAATTGATTCATTCTATTTTTTGAATCCGTAAATTAAATGAATTTTATTTAAATCAAACAATAATTAAGGTATTGTATTAACTTTGTAAATTATTCTAAACGGTGAAAAAAAAACTAAAGTTTAATTCAAAAACGATTCATGGCGGGCAGGTATTTGAAAAAGGATACGGAGCCGTTATGCCACCAATTTATCAAACCTCAACATATAAACAAGAATCACCTGGGGTTCACAAGGGTTTTGAGTATAGTAGAACACACAACCCAACTAGAGAAGCATTGCAAAACTCCTTAGCTTCAATTGAAAATGGTAAGCACGGACTTGCGTTTGCATCAGGCTTGGCTGCAATTGATGCAATTATGAAGCTTCTTAAGCCTGGAGACGAAATTATATCTACTTATGATTTATATGGTGGTTCTTACAGGCTATTTCAAAAAATATTTTCCGGATTTGGATTAAAATTTCATTTTGAAGATCTCAGCAAGGTGGAAAATTTAAAAAATAAAATTAATTCTAAAACAAAGTTGATTTGGATTGAAACTCCAACAAATCCGATGATGAACATAATTGATATAAAGACTGTTTGTAAACTAGCAAAAAGTAAAAATATTATAACAGCAGTTGATAATACTTTTGCTTCACCGTATATTCAACAGCCGATCGATATGGGAGCGGATATTGTTATGCATTCAGCTACTAAGTATCTAGCAGGCCATAGTGATTTAATTTTGGGGTCAATCGTTACAAGCAATGATGAAATAGCAGAAAAACTCACCTTTATTCAAAATGCTTCTGGTGCTGTTCCAGGACCTATGGACTGTTTTTTGACTCTAAGAGGAATAAAAACTCTACATGTTAGAATGCAAAGACATTGTGAAAATTGCAGTGAGATTGCAGAATTTTTACAGAAGCATAAAAAAATTGAAAAGGTTTATTGGCCAGGATTTAAAAACACCAGGTTTTTTGATGTAGCAAAAAAACAAATGAAAGATTTTGGGGGAATGCTTTCATTTATTCCTAAAGGTGCAAATTATCAAAGGGCCGAACAAATTATAAAAAAAATGAGTGTTTTCACCTTGGCAGAATCCTTAGGAGGAGTTGAAAGTTTAGTTGGGCATCCAGCAAGCATGACTCACGCATCTATTCCAAAAAAAGAAAGAGAAAAAAGTGGATTATTAGACTCTTTAATAAGGCTCAGTGTTGGAATTGAAGACATTGATGATCTTATTGATGATCTAGATAGAGCACTAAACTAATTTTCTAGATAAAAAATGGAAAATAAAATTACAATACCAAAAGGAAAGAAAATTTACTTCGCCTCAGATAATCACTTAGGTGCTCCTAATCTCAATGAAAGTAAAATTAGAGAATCACATTTTTTAAAATGGTTAAATTATATTAAAAAAGATCTTGGAGCTCTTTTTTTACTTGGAGACTTATTTGACTTTTGGTATGAATACAAGACAGTTGTTCCAAAGGGTTTTATAAGAGTACTGGGGAAAATTGCTGAGATCTCTGATAGCGGTATCCCTGTATTTTTTTTTGTAGGTAACCATGATCAATGGATGATCAATTACTTTGAAGAAGAGTTAGGAATCAAAGTATATTACCAAACCAGAGAATTTCAAATTAATGGAAAAATATTTTTCATAGGTCATGGTGATGGGTTAGGTCCTAATGACATAGGTTACAAAATCATGAAAAAAATTTTTAGAAATTCGATTTTTCAAACTATGTTTAGGTGGATACATCCAGACATAGGAATGAAATTAGGACATTACTTTTCAGTTAAAAATAAAATTATATCAGGGAAAAGAAATGAAAAACTTCAAAAGCAAGAAAACAATTGGTTAATTGATTATGCAAAAATGAAAAATGAAGTAAAGAATAGAGATTTTTTTCTTTTCGGACATCAACACTATCCATGTGATATAAAAATTGATAATGGCTCAAGGTACATTAATTTAGGAGATTGGATTGACCATTACACTTATGCTGAATTTGACGGTTCAGAATTAAAATTAAAATACTGGAATATCTTAGATGCTTGATGTCAATAAAAAATCGCTAGAAAAAGTTATTATAGTCGGATTAATTAAAAAGGCAGACGATTTTAATCAAGCAGTTGAGTACCTTGACGAACTTGAATTTTTAGTTAAAACAGCTGGAGGAATAGTTGTAAAAAGAATAACACAAAAAATGAGAGTTCCTAATCCAAAAACATTTATTGGAAGTGGGAAATTGGATCATATTAAAAGTTTAGCTAAACTAAATGATGTTTCAAGTGTTGTTTTTGATGACGAGCTTTCTGCTACTCAACAATTTAATTTGGAAAAATTATTAAAATCTAAAATTATGGATAGAACGGCTTTAATTTTAGACATCTTTGCTCAAAGAGCCAAAACAAGTTACGCTAGAACTCAGGTAGAACTCGCACAATATGAATATTTTTTACCGAGGTTAAAAGGGCTGTGGACTCACCTTGAAAGGCAAAAAGGAGGAATTGGAATGCGAGGCCCAGGAGAAACTGAAATAGAGACTGATAGAAGAATAGTTAGAGACAAAATTTCCTTACTAAAAAAAAAGTTAATCAGTATTGACAAACAAATGAAGACGCAAAGGAATAATCGACGATCGGTAATTAGAGTTGCCTTGGTTGGTTACACAAATGTTGGAAAATCAACTCTAATGAATATTTTGTCAAAAAGTAATGTGTTTGCTGAAAACAAATTATTTGCTACTCTTGACACAACTGTTCGGAAAGTTGTTATAGAAGATATACCCTTTTTGTTAAGCGACACCGTTGGATTTATTCGTAAACTACCTACTCAACTTATTGAGTCTTTCAAAAGTACTTTAGATGAAATTCATGAAGCGGATTTATTGTTACATATTGTTGACATTTCTCATGATTGTTTTGAAAATCATATTAACTCGGTTAACTTAATTCTTAAGGAAATTGGATGTGGTAATAAAAAAATTATTTTGGTTTTTAACAAAATTGATGCCTATGTGCCAGAATTAATCGAAAAAGATGATTTGGTTACAACTAAAACCTCAAAGCATTATACAATTAAAGAATGGGAAAAAACATGGATGTCTAGGATAAATGGTAAAGCCTACTTTATATCTGCATTAAAAAAAGATAAAATTGATTATTTGAAAAAAAATATTTTTAAAGAGATTAAAAAAATTCATATTAATAGATATCCGCATAATAATTATTTTTTAAAAGTAAAAAATTGAATAAAATTTTAAATCTTTCAATTAATATGAAATACCTTTTGGTAACCTTAGTGTTATGCTTTATTGCCTGTACAAAAAAAGAGGGCAACTATAATTTAGAAGATTTGGAGTCGGAATTTGGTGTAAAGGCATCGATTTCGAGAATTGATAATAAGTCTATATTTTTTGGAAATGTTGCATATGGGGAAAAATCTAGGAATAAACTAGACATTCATATTCCAGATTTAGTAAACCCTAAAGGTCTTTTAATCTTTTTCCATGGAGGAGCATTTGTCGGAGGAGACAAAACAGATATTTTTGAAGAATATTTATCAAGTATTTTTATAAAAATTATAAAAGAAGGTATAATTATAGTAAGTGCTAATTATTCTTTTCTTGATTCTCAAGGGTCAAAAGGAGTATTAACTTCACTTGAAGATGGTAAAAATGCAATTTCATTTATAGAAAAAAGTAGAAGTTTATTAAACTTAAATGACAACCATATTATTCTTTCGGGTGTTTCAGCAGGGGCTGGAATTTCACTTTGGAATGGTTTTAGAGATAATAAATTTGAAAGTATTTCGGGTATTCTAGCAATACAAGCTCAGTCTTCCTACAATGTGTATACGTGGGAAAAAGTTTTTAGAGGATTCAATATTGATGAAATGAGAAAATCATATTCAGAGCTAGATGAAATTTATTTAAATTTTTACAAAGGTAAGCCAGATGGAAAGTTACTAGATTTACTTGACTACCCATCAATGATGGATAAAATGGACCCGCCTTTTTATATTTCAAATAGGTCTGGAAAAGATCTTATAAAGATTAACAATGAGATTGATTTTGATGTACTTTATCATAGTTTTTTGCATGCTGATTATCTAAGAAAAAATGCAATTGAGGCAAATTTGAAATTCTCAGGAATTTATCAAGAAAGTCCAGAGAATTTTATTTTAAGAATGCTGGAAGTGAAGTAAAAGTTATTTTCTGTTAATTATTGTGGCATTTGCTTGATCTGTAGCTAAAATAGTAAGATCAGAAATTGTAACTCTTAACGGAACATTTATCATGTAATTAATTGCATTTGCAACATCAGACGGATTTAATGGGTTAATATCTTTGTAAACTTTTTTTGATTTTTGCACATCACCTTTAAATCTCACCATTGAAAATTCAGTTTCTACAAGTCCAGGATGTATTGCGCAAACCCGAATATTGAATTTATTTAAATCTATTCTCAAACCTTTTGTGAATGCATCAACTGCAAATTTGCTTGCACAGTAGACATTGCCTTTTGGATAAACCTCAAAACCTGCAATTGAACCCATATTTATTATCTGTCCTTGATTTCTTTTTGTCATTACTGGGAGTATTGCTTTAGTAACGTACATAAGGCCTTTTACGTTAGAATCAATCATTGCATCCCAGTCGTCAAGGTTTGCTTTATGTGAAAAGTCCATACCATGTGCGTTGCCGGCATTGTTTATCAATATATCTATATTTTTTAGTTTACTGGGAAGTGAAGAGATAGAATCAAATACTGACTTTTTATCTCTAACGTCAAAATTTAAAATGTGTACTTCTCCATTAATTTTAGATTTTAATTTTTCAAGACGATCTTTTCTCCTTCCACAAATTATAAGCTTGTTTTTTCCATCTCCCAGAACTTCTGCTGTTGCTTTTCCAATTCCGCTACTCGCACCTGTAATTAAAATAATTTTTTCTTTCATTTTTTTTAAGGTATTCTCTCTCCTTTTTGAGCCTCAAAAATACTAAACCAGTCTTCAATATCTAAATTAATCTTTAATGAATCACATGCACCTTTAACCCTCTCATTGATTGTAGTTCCAATTATTGGGTGTATTCTCGATGGATGTTTTAAAATCCATGCTAGTAGAAGA
>JBELIL010000049.1:7280-12341 GCA_042090925.1 Flavobacteriales bacterium | reverse complement strand
GTGAATATTCACCTAAAGGGCAAAATTTGACAAAAGCAATTGAATATTGGTCTAAACTACAAACTGATGAAGGAGCTGTTTTTGATAAAGAATATAACTTTAATTCGTCTGAAATAGAACCAATGGTTACGTTTGGGACCAATCCAGGAATGGGGATTAGTATATCAGGAAAAATACCTAGCGTAGATTCTAAAAAAAATAACTCCTCATCATATTTAAAATCTCTAAGCTATATGGGCTACGAAATTGGTGATAAAATGCTTGGAAAGAATATAGATTATGTCTTTTTAGGAAGCTGTACAAACGGAAGAATTGAAGACTTTAAAACATTTTCAAAGATAGTAAAGGGATTCAAAAAGGCAAGTAATGTAACAGTTTGGCTTGTGCCGGGATCACATCGTGTGCTAAATCAATTAAAAAGAGAAGGTATTTTAGAGGAGTTAGAATCTTCTGGGTTTAAAGTAAGAGAACCAGGTTGTTCAGCTTGCCTCGCAATGAACGATGACAAAATTCCGCCTGGAAAATATGTAATTAGTACTTCAAATAGAAACTTTGAAGGAAGACAAGGACCTGGGGCAAGAACAATTCTTGCAAGCCCTGCCGTTGCTGCTGCTGCTGCTATAACAGGGAAAATCACTGACCCTAGAAAATTATAATCATGGCTTACGAAAGATTTAGAATATTAGAGAGCTCTGGGGTTCCATTAGAAATAGAAAATGTTGATACGGATCAAATTATTCCAGCAAGATTTTTGAAGGCTACTGAAAGAATAGATTTTGATAAAAACCTTTTCAGAGATTGGAGATATAACCAAAACAATACTCTTAAAAAAGATTTCGTTTTAAATAATAAAATCTATTCTGGTAAAATACTTGTTGCTGGAAAAAATTTTGGTTCAGGTTCTTCTAGAGAGCACGCTGTGTGGGCAATTTATGACTACGGATTTCGATGTGTAATCTCCAGTTTTTTTGCAGACATTTTTAAAAATAATTGTTTAAATATTGGCGTCTTACCAGTACAAATATCGTCTGAATTTCTTCAATTGATTTTTGATTCAATTAAAAGTAGTCCAAACATTAAACTAAAAATTAATTTAATTGAACAGGAAGTTTCAATCAATGGTTTATTACAGAAAGAAAAATTTGAGATTAATCCATATAAAAAAGAAAATATGATGAATGGTTTTGATGATATCGATTATTTATTAAATATCAAATCAGAAATTAAAAACTTCGCTAGTAAAAGACTTTTTTGAAAAAAGAAATGGACACCTTTACTAATAATCATATTGAAATTATGGATACAACCCTTAGGGATGGTGAACAAACATCAGGTATCTCTT
This sequence comes from Flavobacteriales bacterium, assembly GCA_042090925.1. Taxonomy (GTDB): domain Bacteria; phylum Bacteroidota; class Bacteroidia; order Flavobacteriales; family Flavobacteriaceae; genus TMED96. The sequence continues at coordinate 10,999 of JBELIL010000049.1, read as the reverse complement.
TTTCTTCTACTGAAAAACTAACAATTTCAAAATTATTAATTAGTGAGTTATCCGTTGATAGAATTGAAATAGCATCTGCTAGAGTTTCAGTTGGTGAATTTCGTTCTGTCAAAAAGATTTGTGATTGGGCTAGAGAAACTGAATGTTTGGAAAAGGTTGAAGTATTGACATTTTTGGATGACGGGTTATCATTAGAGTGGATTAATAAAGCTGGTTGTAAAGTTCAAAATTTACTCACAAAAGGCTCATTAAATCATTTAATAAATCAATTAAATCAAAAGCCACACGAACACTTCGAAAAAATTGAAAAAATATTAGAGAAAGCAGATAAAGATAAAATTTTGACTAATGTTTATTTAGAAGATTGGAGTAACGGAATGAAAAAATCCAAAGAATACGTGTATTCACTACTTGATTTTTTATCAAAAACCTCTGTAAAAAGGGTTATGTTACCTGATACATTAGGAATTCTAACACCTAAAAAAACTGCAAGTTTTGTTAATGAAATTACTACAAAATATTCAAAAATTCATTTTGATTTTCATGGTCATAATGATTATGATTTAGGAGTTTCTAATACACTGGAAGCAGTTAAGAATGGAATCAAAGGGATACATCTTACAATAAATGGTATGGGCGAAAGAGCAGGCAATGTAGCTCTTGAAAGTACGGTTGCTGCAATTAATGATTTTATTCCAAACATTAAAGTAAATATTAAGGAAAACTCACTTTATAAAGTTAGTCAGTTGGTTTCAACATTTACAGGTCACAGAATTCCTCCAAACAAACCAATTGTTGGATCTAATGTATTTACTCAAACAGCTGGTATTCATGCCGACGGGGACAATAAAAACAATCTATATTTCAATGATTTGCTCCCTGAAAGATTTGGACGTAAAAGAAGTTATGCTCTTGGTAAAATGTCCGGAAAAGCTAATGTAGTTAAAAACCTTGAAGAATTAGGTGTTACTTTAAACGAAGAAGACCTAAAAAAGGTTACTAAAAAGGTTATTCAACTTGGAGACAAGAAACAAAAAATAACAACATCTGACCTTCCTTACATTATATCCGATGTCTTAGATAGTGAAGATAAAAAAAACGATATTAAAATACATTCATACGTTTTAACGCATTCAAAAGGCTTAAAGCCTTCTACAACAATTTCAATTGATTTTTACGGAGAAATAATAGAGGAAAATTCATCTGGTGATGGTCAATTTGATGCTTTTTTTAATGCATTAAATAAAATATTTAAAAAGAAAAAAATGAATCTACCTAAATTGATTGATTATTTTGTACATATACCTCCGGGAAGTAGTTCAGATGCATTTTGTGAAACAATTATCACATGGAAAAACACCTCTTTTGAATTTACAACTAGAGGATTTGACACTGACCAAACTGTTTCTGCTATAAAAGCTACTGAAAAAATGTTAAACTCAATTGATATAGATATATGAGAAAAAAAATTGCAGTTTTACCAGGAGATGGAATTGGCCCGGAAGTAATTGGAGAAGCTATAAAGGTCTGTAAAGCAATTGGAGATAAATTTAAACATGAATTTTTATTTAAAGAAGGAATTGTAGGAGCAGCTTCTATTTTCAAAAATGGAGATCCTTATCCAGAAGAAACCCATGAACTTTGCCTAAATTCAGATTCAGTACTTTTTGGTGCAATTGGTTTACCGGAATTTGATAATAATCCATCGGCAAAAGTAAGACCCGAGCAAGGGCTTTTAAAAATGAGAAAAAAATTAGGTCTATTTGCTAATATAAGACCTACATTCACATTTGACAGCTTAGTTGAAAACTCACCTCTAAAAAAAAGTAAAATTGATGGTACAGACTTAATATTTGTAAGAGAACTTACAGGAGGAATTTATTTTGGTAAAAGAGGTAGAAAAAACAACGGTGAGTCAGCCTTTGACACCTGTGAATATGATAGAGATGAAATAATTAGATTAGCAAAAAAAGGGTTTGAAATTGCGGGTAAAAGAAAGAAAAAACTGTGTTGTGTTGACAAAGCAAATGTCTTGGAAACATCAAGACTATGGAGGGAAACTGTTCAAGAAATGGAAAAATATTACCCTAATATTGATGTTTCATATGAGCTAGTTGACGCAGTTGCAATGCGTTTAATTCAATCACCAAAAAATTATGATGTGCTTATAACAGAGAATTTATTTGGTGATATTTTGACTGATGAAGCCTCCGTAATTTCAGGATCAATGGGCTTAATGCCTTCCGCATCGATTGGTGAAGTGAATACTTTATATGAACCTATCCATGGTTCATTCCCCGAAGCAACAGGTAAAAATATTGCTAATCCTTTAGCTACAATACTTTCTGCAGCTATGATGCTTGAAATGTCTTTCAATCTTAAATTAGAATCAGATTTAATAAAAAAATCGGTTGAGAAGTCTATTAGGGATGGATATGTAACTCAGGATTTATCCAGCGAAAAGAGATTTTTTTCCACATCCGAGGTTGGTGATAAAATTTGTGATTATATTAAATCAAGCTGATTTACAAAAGGTATTCTGTATTTATAAAGTTTGAATCTTTAGAATTTAATAAAGAACCTATTATTTCATTGTTCTTAGGATTGTCTTTTGCTGCAACAAAAGTTCTAATAGAAAAGGACCTAAGAGCATCGTGAACACTTAAGGTACTAACAGCAGAATTTTTTCTCCCAGTAAAAGGATAAACATCTGGTCCTCGTTGACAAGCACTGTTCAGATTTACCCTACAAACTAAATTTGCTAATATATCAACTAATGGACCAATTTTAGATATATCATTACCAAATAAACTAACCTGTTGTCCATATTCTGATGCAGCCATAACATCTAAAGGTTCATCTATATCTTTATAAGACATAACCGGAATCAAAGGACCAAACTGTTCCTCATGATAAATATTCATATCAGTAGATACTGGATATAAAATAGCAGGATATAAATAGTTATGAGATAAGGTTCCTCCTTTTTTATTTATAACCTTAGCGCCTTTTTTAACTGCATCATGAATCAAATCTTGCATATAATTTGCTTTATGAGGCTCCGGTAAAGGAGTCAAAAAAGCATTTTCTTCCCAGGGAAGACCATATTTTAAATTATCAACCGATTTAGCAAATTTTTTATTGAATTCTTCAACTATAGATTCATGAACAAATAAAATTTTTAGTGCAGTGCATCTCTGACCATTATAAGACAAAGTTCCTGATATACATTCTTTAATTGTCAAGTCCAAATCCGCATCAGGTAATACGATACCGGGATTTTTAGCTTCTAAACCTAAAACTAGTCTTAATCTATTTTTATTTGGATGTAAATCTTGTAAAGCAACCGCTGAAGAAGAATGTCCTATAAGTGCTAAAACGTCAATTTTGCCGGTTTTCATTATAGGTGAAGCTATTTTTCTACCCCTGCCAAATAAAATATTAACTACCCCTGGAGGAAAGCTTTCTTTAAAGGCTTTTAGGAGAGGTGTTATTAATAAAACGCCATGTTTAGCAGGTTTAAAAACTGCAGTATTTCCCATGATAATGGCAGGTATTAACAAACAGAAGGTTTCATTTAAAGGGTAATTATAAGGCCCAAGACATAAAATTACACCCAAAGGTCCTCTTCGTATATGGGCATAAATACCAGCTTTTTTGTCAAATTTCGCACTCTTTCTATCAATTTCCTTGTAGGCTTCAATAGTATCATATATGTA
>JBELIL010000049.1:5069-7180 GCA_042090925.1 Flavobacteriales bacterium | reverse complement strand
ATTTCGCACTCTTTCTATCAATTTCCTTGTAGGCTTCAATAGTATCATATATGTAGTCCAACGTTCTATCAAATTCTTTGTACGAATCGGTCTTATTTTTAGATATTTCCCACATCAATAAGTTTACAACCTCTTCACGGTAATTTTTCATTTTACCAGCAAACTCTTCTAAACACTTTATTCTTTCCCCTACCCTCATTGTAGGCCATTTCCCTTTACCTCTATTAAAAGCATTAACTGCAGAATCTAGAGCTTCGAGAGCTGGTTCTGTTTCCATGTCAGGAATTGATCCCAAAAGTGTAGGTTTTATTTCTCCATCGTTGTTTCGTGTATAGATATTAGAAAAAACTTCACTTGATTTGCCTGACCAAGTTTTTAGTTTTCCATCAACAAGATAAGTTTTGCAGTCAACAAAGTTTTCAAAGGATTCATCAGAATCTGGTTTTGAGGGTTTAATGTTCATTGAATTTTTTTTCGAAAATAAAAAATATAATTGTAAGTAAAAAAAAGCTTTACAAATCAATTTTAAAAATTTTACTTGTTAATTTTAATTTAATATCTTTTGATAACATTTATGATCAAAAAAATAGGTTTAATATTGGGGCCTCTTTTATTTATATTTATCAATTATCTAAGTTTTGAGAATATAGAAGAAAAAGCCTCTATAGTTGTCGCTCTAGCTGCATGGATGATAATTTGGTGGATTTCGGAAGCGGTTTCAATTTCTGTTACTTCACTTTTACCTCTAGTAATATTTCCTTTTTTTGAGGTGATGGAAATAAATCAAGTTGGGTCAAATTATGGAAGTTCTATTGTTTTTCTTTTTTTTGGAGGATTTGTTTTAGCTCTAGCACTCGAAAAAGTTAATCTACATAAAAGAATTGCTCTTACAATAATAAATAAAACCGGAACTTCTCCAAACAGAGTTATTTTGGGTTTTATGATTGCAACTGCCTTTATGAGTATGTGGATATCAAATACTGCAAGCACAGTTGTAATGCTTCCTATTGCTCTTTCAGTTATAAATCTTTTAATTGATAATAAAAGAGGTTTCTCACAAAGTGAGAAAAACTTTTCTCTAAGTGTAATGCTTGGAATAGCTTTTTCAGCAAATTCAGGTGGTATAGCTACCGTGATTGGGACACCCCCTAATTCTGTTCTAATTGGGTTGTTGGAAAATGAATATAATATTGAAATCTCATTTCTTAATTGGATGGTCATTGGTCTTCCCTTTTCGATAACATTATTAACTATAATTTACTTTCTATTAACTAGAGTACTGTTTAGAAATGAAAGTATAAAATTTAAATCTTCATCAACACTAATTAAAAATAAATTAAATGAGCTTGGAAAATTGAGTAAAAACGAAAAGCATGTATTGATAATATTTGGTATAACAGTTTTTTTGTGGATTTTTAGAACGGTTATAAATCAATTAATTCCTGGATTTAAACTATCAGATACAATTATAAGCGTTGGGTGTGCAATTTCTCTATTTGCAATCCCTTCCAAATTCTCAAAGACTGAATTTATATTAAATTGGAACGATACAAAAAACTTAGCTTGGGGAATTCTTATTCTTTTCGGGGGTGGACTTGCATTGGCAAAAGGAATGTCCGAAACTGGAATTGTTTCTCTTATTACGGATACTATTTCTGGTGCTAATTTAAATATTTTATTAACAGTATCTCTTCTAATAGCTATGATGTTATTCATGACTGAGTTGATGAGCAATGTAGCTTTGGTGGCTGTCCTCGCACCAGTTATGGCTGGAATTGCGATTGGTTTAGAAATTCCCATTTTGCACCTTTTAATTCCTATAACTATAGCTAGTAGCTGTGCTTTTATGTTACCAATGGCAACCCCACCAAATGCAATTGTTTTTGCTAGCGGATTTGTAAAAGTTTCTGAAATGGTTAGGGCTGGAATTCTTATAAATATTATATCAATACTGCTATTAATTGTACTTTATAAATTTTTTATTCCTATAATATTTAGTTAGATTAAATATTGAAATAAATCTGGCTTTTCATTCAAATATTCACCGTAAAAACCGCTCTCTTTCATTCTTTTAATAAGTGGGACTAAATTATTTTTGGATTTTAGTTCAA
>JBELIL010000049.1:0-4969 GCA_042090925.1 Flavobacteriales bacterium | reverse complement strand
CTCTCTTTCATTCTTTTAATAAGTGGGACTAAATTATTTTTGGATTTTAGTTCAATACCAACAACCGCTGGCGCAACAACTCTACTGCTTTTCTTTGAATACTCAAAAAAAGTTATATCGTCAGTAGGGCCAAGTATTTCTGATGCGAATTGTTTCAAAGAACCAGCTCTTTGTGGGAATCTTACAATAAAATAATGTTTTAAATTACTGTAAAGAAGTGCCCTTTCTTTGATTTCAGGAGTTCGTGTAATATCGTTATTCCCTCCACAAATAATAGTACCAATTTTTTTTCCTTTGATTTTATTTGAGAATTGATCAAGACAGGCGATAGAAATTGCTCCAGCGGGTTCTACTATAATTCCTTCCTTATTGTATAATTCTAAAATTTCTTTACAAATTCTTCCTTCATCGACTGAAATACATTCATCAATTAAATCCTTGCAATAACCAAAGCAAATTTCCCCCATCTTTTGAATAGCTACACCTTCAGCGAATTTATCAATCATTTTTAACCGAGTATTTTTATTATTTCTTAAAGATGTTATGAATGAAGTTGCACCTGATGGTTCAACAGCCACTATTTTTGTTTTTGGTGACAACTTTTTAAAGACAGTCAAAAATCCAGAAATAAGACCACCACCACCAACAGGAATAAACATGTAATCAAGATCGAAATCAATTTGCTGGAGAATTTCAAGTGCGATGGTCGCTTGTCCATGAATTACCTCAATATCATCAAAGGGGTGGATGAATACTGAATCTGATTTTTTTTGGAACTTTTCGGCCTGTTTTTGTGAATCATCAAAAGTATCGCCTTTAAGAATAATTTTAACATATTCAGCTCCAAACATTTTCACTCTATCTATTTTCTGTTTTGGAGTTGGCAAAGGCATAAATATTGTACCCATAATTTTTAAATGATTACATGCAAATGCAAATCCTTGAGCGTGATTTCCTCCACTAGCACAAACTATACCGTTTTTAAGTTCGTACTTAGAAAGAGCTACAATCTTATTAAATGCACCTCTGATTTTAAATGACCGAACTAATTGTAAATCTTCTCTTTTCGTGTATATCTCTGCATTAAAATTTTTAGATATTCTATCTAGAAATTGGAAAGGAGTATTTATTGAAACGTTATTTAGTCTTTTTTTGGCTTCGTAACAACCTTCAATAGTAGGGAAATTCATTTATATAATTTTTTTCATTCCAGTCATTGATTCTCTTAATTCATATCCTATATTTTCAACTGGGTGAAATCTAATAATTTCATTAATATCTATTAATTTTTTGTTATCTACATAATTGTCTTTATGAGTATTAAACGGTTTGCCAATAACATCAACATTTATTTCACTCATAAACTTTTTTAAAAGTGGTTTACAAGCATGGTCAAATAGATAGCAACCATACTCTGCTGTGTCGGAAATGATTCTATTCATTTCGTAAAGCTTTTTTCTAGCTATTGTATTTGCAATTAAAGGGGTTTCATGGAGAGATTCATAGTAAGCAGATTCTTCTTTTATTCCAGCAGCAACCATTGTTTCAAATGCAAGTTCAACTCCTGCCCTAACAAATGCAACCATCAAGACACAATTATCAAAATATTCCTGTTCTGGAATTTTTATATTGGCAATATTTGTTTTTTCAAAGGAAGTATTTGCTGTTTCACTTCTCCATTTTAATAGGTCTTGGTCGTTATTTGACCAATCCTCCATCATAGTTTTAGAAAAATCACCTGACATTATATTGTCCATGTGTTTTTTGAATAAAGGAGTCAAAATAGATTTTAATTTTTCAGATAATTCAAAAGCTTTAATTTTTGATGGATTAGAAAGACGGTCCATCATATTAGTAATTCCACCATGCTTCAATGCTTCTGTAATTGTCTCCCAACCAAACTGGACTAACTTCGCGGCATATCCACCATCAATTCCATTTTCAATCATTTTGTCAAAACATAAAATTGAACCTGTTTGGAGTATCCCACACAAAATCGTTTGCTCTCCCATTAAATCTGATTTAACCTCAGCAACAAAAGAAGATTCTAAAACTCCAGCTCTGTGGCCACCAGTTGCAACAGCGTATGCTTTAGCAATTTCTATGCCTTTCTTTTTTGGGTCGTTTTCAGGATGAACCGCAATTAAAGTTGGCACTCCAAAACCCCTCACATATTCTTCTCTAACCTCTGTACCTGGACATTTTGGAGCTACCATGATTACTGTTATATCCTCTCGCACTTCAATTCCTTCCTCGACAATATTGAATCCATGTGAATAAGAAAGAGTAGATCCCTTTTTCATTAACGGAATAATTGTATTTACAACTGACGTATGATTCTTATCTGGAGTTAAATTCAAAACCAAGTCAGCAGTTGGGATTAGCTCCATGAAATTTCCAATTTTGAACTTATTTTTACTAGCATTCAAAAAAGAATTTCTTTTTTGGTCAATTGATTCTTGTCTTAAGGCAAAAGAAATGTCTAAGCCTGAGTCTCTCATATTAAGCCCCTGATTTAATCCTTGTGCTCCACATCCAACAATTACAATTTTTTTATCATTTAAAACATCTACTCCATTATTAAATTCATACTGAGACATAAATCTGCATTTACCAAGCTGATTAATTTTTTCACTTAAAGATAGTTTGTTGAAGTAATTATTCATTTTATTTTGTTTTGATTTTTAAAGTTATTCAAAATTTGTGATATCCCCATCGGTGCCTTTGTAACTGAAATTCTACCAGATCTTACAAATTGTAAAAGTCCATATTTAGAAAGGTCTTCCCTTAACTTTTCAGTATCCTTTCTAAATCCTGTTTTTTCAATTACAAAGTATTCAGGTGATACAGTTACAATGTTTGCATGACTATCCTTTATAATATTTTGTATTTGTCTCTCTTCAAAAAGTGAACTTGACTTAACCTTATATAGTGCTGATTCAAGAAAGATTGTTTCTTTGTCTGTATGATAAAATGCTTTAATTACATCTACTTGTTTTTCTATTTGTTGGACCAGTTTTGGGATTTTGATTTCACTTACAGAAACTACTATCACAAATCGAAAAACATCTTTAATTTCAGACTGAGAAGTTGAAAAACTTAAAATATTAACATGTCTTTTTAAAAATATTGCAGAAACTCTATTGAGGAGTCCCACGTTATTCTCCGAATAAATTGAGATTGTATATTGAATTTTTTCTTCCATTATTCTAATCTTATATCAGAGACAGAGGCGCCAGAGGGAACCATCGGAAAAACATTATCTTCTTTTTCAACACACACTTCTAAAAAGTATGCTTCTTTAGAATCAATTAATAATTTAACAGCGTTATCTAAGTCTTTTCTATCAGATACTCTTGAGGCCCGAATATCGTATCCCTCTGCAATCTTTATAAAATCTGGATTTACCATTTCAGTAGAAGCATATCTTTTATCAAAAAATAATTGTTGCCATTGCCTTACCATCCCAAGATAATCATTGTTTAATACAACTATTTTAACAGCAGTTTTAGTTTGAAAAATTGTTCCCAATTCTTGAATTGTCATTTGATAACCTCCATCACCAATTACGGCAACAACTTCTCTATGACTAGCACCAATTTTAGCACCTATGGCAGCGGGTAAGGCAAAACCCATAGTACCTAATCCCCCAGAAGTTATGTTACTTTTAGAAGAATTAAATTTGGCATACCTACAGGCTACCATTTGATGTTGACCTACGTCTGTCACAATAATTGCATCACCCCTAGAGTGCTTGTTGATTGAATTTATTACTTCTCCCATTGTTAGTCCATTTTTCTTAGGAAACAAATCTTTTTCAATTACAGATTTATACTCGATTTGCATATGCTTATCAAAGAGACCAATCCAATTTTCAAGTGATTTTTTTGAAATTAAGTTTGAAAGCTTTTTTAAACTTTCTTTACAATCTCCTAAAATTGGAAAATGAGCAAAAACATTTTTGGATATTTCAGCCGGATCAATTTCCAAATGAACTATTTTAGCTTGTTTTGCATAGGATTCTAAATTTCCTGTAACTCTATCATCAAACCTCATCCCCACAGCAATTAAAACATCACACTCATTTGTGAGTACATTTGGACCATAATTGCCATGCATTCCAACCATTCCCATATTTAAAGGATGTTCTGTTGGAAGACCTGATAGTCCCAAGATTGTCCAAACTGCAGGTATTCCTGAATTTTCAACAAATTCTCTAAATTCATTTTCAGCTTCAGCTAATATTATTCCTTGACCCCAAACAATTAATGGTTTCTTTGAAGAGTTAATCACTTTTGCAGCTTCAATAATTTGCTCATTTTGAAGTTCAGGAACTGGTAAATAACTTCTTATACCTTTACATTTTTTATAATTGAAATCACACAATTCAAATTGTGCGTCTTTAGTTATATCAATTAATACAGGACCTGGTCGTCCAGACGAGGCAATATAAAAGGCCTTAGAAATTATATCTGGGATCTCACTTGCTTTTGTGATTTGATAATTCCATTTTGTAATTGGAGTTGAAATACCAATTATATCAGTTTCTTGAAACGCATCTGATCCTAACAAATGTGAAGCTACTTGACCTGTTATACATACAATGGGTGTTGAATCAATTTGAGCATCTGCAATCCCTGTAACTAGATTTGTAGCACCCGGACCAGAGGTAGCAATGGCTACTCCTACTTTTCCGGAGGAACGAGCATATCCTTGTGCTGCGTGTGTAGCACCTTGTTCGTGTCTTGTCAGGATATGATTAATTTTATCACTGAATTTGTACAACTCATCATAAACAGGCATAATTGCACCCCCAGGATATCCAAAAAGCAAATCAACACCCTCCTCCAGTAAGGACCTAATCAGAGCCTCAGCGCCTGAAATATTAAATTTTTTATTCTTCATACTCGTCAGTTATGCATCCATTAGACGCATTAGAAACGTTTCTTATGTACTTAAGCAAAGTTCC